>DBRU01000099.1:13386-29195 GCA_002306375.1 Faecalibacterium sp. UBA1360 | reverse complement strand
GCCGTCATCACCGTGCCCGCCTACTTCAACGACAGCCAGCGCCAGGCCACCAAGAACGCCGGCACCATCGCCGGTTTGAACGTGCGCCGCATCATCAACGAGCCCACCGCCGCGTCTTTGGCCTACGGCATCGACAAGGAATCCGACCAGAAGATCATGGTCTACGACCTGGGCGGCGGCACCTTCGACGTCTCCATCATCGAGATGGGCGACGGCGTCACCGAGGTCCTGGCCACCAACGGCGACACCCACCTGGGCGGCGACGACTTCGACCAGCGCATCATCGACTGGATGGCCGAGGACTTCAAGCGTGAGAACGCCATCGACCTGCGCCAGGACAAGATGGCCGCCCAGCGCCTGAAGGAAGCCGCCGAGAAGGCCAAGATCGAACTGTCCAGCGCCACCTCCACCTCCATCAACCTGCCCTTCATCACCGCCGACGCCAACGGCCCCAAGCATCTGGACATGACCCTGACCCGTGCCAAGTTCAACGAGCTGACCGCGGACCTGGTGGACCGCACCATGGAGCCCGTGCGCAAGGCTCTGGCCGACGCCGGCCTCAAGCCCGGCGACCTGAAGAAGGTCCTGATGGTGGGCGGCTCCACCCGTATCCCCGCCGTGTACGACGCGGTCAAGAAGGAACTGGGCTGCGAGCCCTTCAAGGGCATCAACCCCGACGAGTGCGTGGCCGTGGGCGCCGCCATCCAGGGCGGCGTGCTCCAGGGCGACGTCAAGGGCCTGCTGCTGCTGGACGTCACCCCGCTGAGCCTGGGCATCGAGACCCTGGGCGGCGTGTGCACCAAGATCATCGACCGCAACACCACCATCCCCACCAAGAAGAGCCAGATCTTCTCCACCGCTGCCGACAACCAGCCCAGCGTGGAAGTCAACGTCCTGCAGGGCGAGCGTGAGTTTGCCCGCGACAACAAGAGCCTGGGCACCTTCCATCTGGACGGCATCGCCCCGGCGCCCCGCGGCGTGCCCCAGATCGAAGTCACCTTCGACATCGACGCCAACGGCATCGTGCATGTCAGCGCCAAGGACCTGGGCACCGGCAAGGAACAGAGCATCACGATCACCGCTTCCACCAACATGAGCAAGGACGACATCGACAAGGCCGTCAAGGACGCCGAGCAGTATGCCGCCGAGGACAAGAAGCGCCGTGAGGAAGTGGACACCCGCAACAACGCCGACCAGATGGTCTTCCAGACCGAGAAGGCCCTGAGCGAGCTGGGCGACAAGGTCTCCGCCGAAGAAAAGAGCGACGTCGAGACCAAGCTCTCCGCTTTGAAGGAAGCCCTCAAGTCCGGCACCATCGACGACATCAAGGCCAAGCAGGAGGATCTGCAGAAGGCTTTCTACGCCATCAGCGAGAAGGTCTACCAGCAGGCCGCCCAGCAGCAGGGCGCCCAGGGCAACCCCGGCGCTCAGCAGGCCGACCCCAACGCGGGCAAGGCCGATGACGGCGCTGTGGACGCCGATTTCCACGAAGTCTGATCCATCCATCAGGTAAGACCCCAGGCCGCCGCCGGCATCCCCGACGGCGGCCCTTGTGGGGCTTGCCCCCAACATAAAGGTGTGATCCTATGGCAGAGAAAAGAGATTATTACGAGGTGCTGGGCGTCGGCAAAAATGCCAGCGACGCCGAGATCAAGAGCGCCTACCGCAAGCTTGCCAAAAAGTACCACCCCGACCTGAACCCCGGCGACAAAGCCGCCGAGGAAAAGTTCAAGGAAGTCAACGAGGCCAACGACATTCTGTCCGACCCCGAAAAGCGCCAGCGCTATGACCAGTTCGGCTTTGCCGGCGTGGACCCCAACTACGCGGCCGCCAACGGCGGCGGGTTCGGGGGCGCGGGCTTCGGCGGCGTGGACCTGGGCGACATCTTCGGCGATATTTTCGGCGGGGGCTTCGGCGGGTTTGGCGGGGGCTTCGGCGGCGGCACGCGCACCCGGGCCAACGCCCCGCGCAAGGGCCACGACATCCAGGCCAGCGTGATTTTGACCTTTGAGGAAGCCGCCCACGGCTGCGCCAAAAAGGTCACGATCAACCGGCAGGAAGCCTGCCCCGACTGCCAGGGCACCGGCGCGGCCAAGGGCACCAGCCCCGAGACCTGCACCCAGTGCGGCGGCCGCGGCTATGTGGTGACCCAGCAGCGCACGCCCTTTGGCGTCATGCAAAGCCAGCAGCCCTGCCCCCACTGCGGCGGGCGCGGCACCGTCATCAAGGACCCCTGCAAGACCTGCCGGGGCACCGGCAAGACCGCGGTGCGCAAGACTCTGGAGGTGCGCATCCCCGCGGGCATCGACGACGACCAGAACATCGCGCTGCGGGGCCAGGGCGACGCGGGCTCCAACGGCGGGCCGGCGGGCGATGTGATCGTGCACATCACGGTCAAGCCCGACCCCATCTTCCAGCGTGACGGCTACGACGTCACCGTGCGCGTGCCCATCACCTACAGCCAGGCCGTTCTGGGCGACGAGATCGAAGTGCCCACCGTGGACGGCCGCGTGGCCCAGAAGATCCCCGAAGGCACCCAGAGCGGGGCCCGGTTCCGCCTGCGGGGCCAGGGCATCCAGTACCTTAACGGCCGGGGCCGCGGCGACCAGTACGTGGTCGTGGAAGTGGAGATCCCCAAAAAGCTCTCCCGCGCCCAGCGCGACGCCCTCAAAGCCTTTGAAGAGTCCCTCAAAGAGGAAAACTACGAAAAGCGCAAGGGCTTCTTCAAGAACTTGCGCGACCGCTTTGCGGGCAAGTGACCCATGAACCGAACAGCCCCGACGGCTTTGCAAAGCCCGCCGGGGCTGTTTTCCTGCCCGGGCGGCGGTTGCGCTGGACGAAGTTTTGGGATATAATAGACAAAGTCCGGGGCGCGGGGCATACCTGCCGCCCCAGCGCGCAAAAACCAAAGGGAAGGGGTGGGCAGCCTGCAATCGGTCAGCGCTTTCTTCACGCGGCATCGCTTTGCCTTGACCGCCGTGCTCACGGCGGCGCTGTGCGCTGCGATCCTGGCCTGGGCCGGCTTTGACCTGGCCAGCCGGGTGGACGGCCAGCCCGTGTACCGCATCGTCAACGACACCTACTCCCAAACGGTGGAGCTCCCTGCCGGGGACGCCTCCGCCGCCCTGGTCCAGACTTTGCCCTTGCAGGGCGGGGGCACGCTGTACGGCGTGCGCCTGAACCTGACCACCTACGCCCACGCCTTCGCCACCGGGCAGCTGCATGTGCGCCTGACCGACGAAGGGGGGGCCACCCTGGCCGAAGCCTCGGCGGACTGCCTGGGCCTTCTGGACAACACCTTCACGGCGCTGATCTTTGACCGTCCCTATACCCCCGCCGCCGACATGACGGCCCGGCTGCTCATCTGGTACGACGGGGCAGCCGACGCCGACGCCGGCTGTCCTTTGGGCCTTTGGGTCAGCGAGGGCGTGGTATCCCCCGTGCAGGACTCCGGCCTTGACAGCGCCATGCCCCTGACCGACGCCTCGGGCGCGTCGCTGGACGCCAGTGCCGCCGTGCAGTACGTGGTGGACTATTCGGGCGCCTGGTCCCGGTGCCTGTCCCTGATTTTGGGGGTGCTGGTGTTTGCGGCGGTGGCGGGCGGCTTTGTGCTGCTGGGGTGCCGCGCGCCTTTGTGGGGGACCGTGCTTTTGTGCGGCGCGGTGCTGGGCACGGCCTTTGCCATCGTGACGCCGCCCCTGGTGGGGCCCGACGAATACACCCACCTGGCCGCGGCCTATGCTTCGGCCAGCAGGCTGCTGGGCCAGCCCCTTACCACCGGCGAGGCCGACGGCTGGCGGCTGCTGGTCCGGGCCTGTGACGCGCCTTACTTCGCCGTGCAAAGCGGCGACATCGGCATCTTTGCCTACAAGACCTGGCTGTCCGGCCTGGGCGTCGCCGGCTGCGACGGCGCGGCCACGGTGCTCAGCGAGGCTACTGTGAACACCTCGGTCAACGGTATGCTGTATGTGGGCCAGACGCTGGGCATCGCCCTGGCCCGGGCCCTGGGGCTCGGGTTCCACGCCATGCTGCTGGCGGGCCGGCTGGGCAATCTGGCTGTGTTCCTTATCCTGACCACGCTGGGCGTGGCCCTGGCCCCCGCGGACCGCAAGGGCCTGCTGGCCTGCGTGGCGCTGATCCCCCAGCCCTTGCAGCTGGCGGGCAGCTTGTCTGCCGACGCCACCGTGCTGGGGCTGACCTTCTGCTTTACGGCGCTGTGCCTGGCCTTGCGCCGGCGCCCGGCCCGCCGCACCGAGCTGGCGCTGCTGCTGGTGCTGGCGCTGGCCATCGGCCCGGCCAAGGCCATCTACCTGCCGTTGGTGGCATTGGTCTGCTGGGTGCCCGCCGCGCACCTTGACTGGCGGCGCGAGCCCGCCGCCCCCGCCCTGCGCCTCCAGGCCCTGTCGGTGCGGCCCGGTACGCTGGTCAAGGCTCTGGCTTTGGCCCTGGCGCTGCTGGGCTGGGTGAACCTCAACCTCGGCGCGGTGATCTACGCCACCCGGGATGTGGACAACGTGGGTCTGACCCGCGGTGCTGTTGCCGTGGCCATCGCGGCGGCGGTGCTGGGCTTTGTATACTGGAAAATACACCGCAGCCCCCGGCTGAAACGGATCTTTTTCGGGGTGCTGGCGGCCGGGGTCTGCGTGGCCGTGCCCGTCATGTTCTGGCGGCTCACCCACATGTGGGGCGGCCTGACGCCCGAACAGCTGGTGGACAGCATCCAGCCCAACGGCGACTCCATCTACACCTATTCGGCCGGATATATCTGCCGCAATCTGCCCGCCACCATAAAACTGCTGCTCCGTTCGGTTAGCGCCCAGGGCGACGCCTGGCTGCAAGGGCTGCTGGGCACGGCGCTGGGCGAACCCATCGTCTATCCCATCGCGGTCAGCTGGCTCATCGGCGTGGGCCTTGTGCTGGCATTGCTGGCATCGGCTTTGCCCTGTGCCGATGAGCCGACCGGCGACCTGAGCGCCCGGGCCCGCCTGGGCGGCGGCGTCATCGTGGCGCTGGTGGTGGGGCTGACCTTCTTCGCGGCGCTGAGCTGGACGCCCATCAACTACACCGCGATCTTCGGGGTGCAGGGGCGGTACTGGCTGCCTGTGCTGCCCCTGGCGCTGGCCGTTCTGTTCGGCGGGGGCACCTTTGTTCTGCGCCGTCCCGCCGCGCGGGGAGCGATCTTCGCCGCGCTGTGCCTGACCTCCTTCACGCTGGTGCAGGGGGCGGGGCTGTACGCCGCGTGGCAGATGTCCTGACGCCGCGCCTTCCCATATGCCCACAGGGGACCTGCTCCCCTCTGGCCGGCCCACGGGCCGCGTGACCATACAACCCAATGCCTGCCAAGGCAAAGAAAGGAACTGTACCATGACTGTCCAGAGAGATACCATCATCATCGACATCCTCAAGAACGACCCCGCCCAGGGCTGCGTGCCCATCTTCCAGAACGCCGGCATGCACTGCCTGGGCTGCATGGCCGCCCACGGTGAGACCGTGGAGCAGGCCTGCGCCGTCCATGGCCTGGACCCGGACGCCCTGATCGCCCAGCTCAATGACTACTTTGCCAAGCAGTAACGTTCTGCCGCATCTGGATGCCCGCCTTTCGGCCGCCGCCGCCTTTGTGCGCCCCGGCAGCGTGACGGCGGACATCGGGTGCGACCACGGCAAACTCAGCGCATGGCTGGCGGGCAGCGGACGCTGCCCGCTGGTTTTTGCCTGCGATCTTCGCCCCGACCCGCTGGCCAAGGCCCGGCGCGCCTGCGCGTACTTGGGCGATAAAGTCTGTTTCCGGCTGGGGGCCGGCCTTTCGGTGGTCGATCCCGGCGAAGTGCAGGACATCGTCATCGCCGGTATGGGCGCCCAGACCATCATCGAGATCCTGGAAGCCGCGCCCTGGGTGTTCGACCCGGCGTACAACCTGGTCCTTGTGCCCGCCACCAAGCACAGCCTGGTGCGCCGGTGGCTGGCGCGCCGCGGGTTCGAGCTGCGGGCCGAAACGCTGGCCCATGCCGCCGGGCGGTGGTACGCGGTGATGAACGCCCGCTATACCGGCCGGGCAAGGGAGCCCGACGGCCTGTTCTGCCTGTGCGGCAAGGTACAGGGCCAGCCCGGGGCCGGGGACTACCGCGCGCAGCAGTGCGGCAAACTGAAAAAATACCGACGGGGCCTGCCCGACGGCGACGAAGCCGCCGCCGTGGACGCCCTGATCGCACAACTGGAGGCAGGACAATGGCCGTAAGTGTTCAACAGGTACTTTCCATCCTCGAAAAGCTGGCCCCGCCCGACCTGGCTTGCAGCTGGGACAATGTGGGCCTTCTGGTGGATGCGGGCCGCCCGGTGCGGGCCGTGTGCACGGCGCTGGACACCACCCCCGACGTCATTCAGGACGCCGTCAACAGCGGGTGCGACCTGATCGTATCCCATCACCCGGTGATCTTCGACCCCCTCAAGCGGGTCACGGCCCGTGATCCGGCGGGCATGCTGCTGGCCAACGGCATTTCGGCCATCTGCATGCACACCAACCTGGACGCCGCCCCCGGCGGCGTCAACGACACGCTGTCCGCCGTGCTGGGCATGACCGATACCCAGCCCTTTGCCGAAGGCTGCGGCCGCATCGGCAGGGTGGGACCCACCACCGCCGAGGCCCTGGCCCGCCTTTGCGCCGACCGCCTGGGCGCCCACCCCCAGTACATCGAGGCCGACCGCCCCGTCACCTGCCTGGCCGAGGTCAGCGGGGCGGGGGGCAGTTATTTGCAGGAAGCCGTCGCCCTGGGCGCGGATTGCTTCGTCACCGGCGAGGCCGCCCACCACATTGCCCTGGCCGCCCGTCAGCTGGGCGTGGGCCTGGTGGTGGCCGGACATTGGGCCACCGAGCGCCCCATCGCCCGGGTCCTGGCCGAGGCCCTGGCCGCCCACCTGCCCGACGAAGTGCGCGTCACCCTGTCCTTGGCCGACCGGGACCCCTTCGCTTACCTGTGATCACCGGCGCGCCGCGCCGTCAGCCGAAAAGAGGAGAAAACCATGGCTCTGGATGCCGCGACGCTGGCCCTTGTGGCCGCCGAGCTCAAAGAAACCTTGCTGGACGCCAAGATCGACAAGATCTTTGAGCCCACCCGGGACGAGGTGCTCATCACCCTGCGCACCCGCACCGAGACCCATCGCCTGCTGCTGTCCGCCCGCAGCGGGTCNNATGCTGCTGCGCAAGCACCTGACCGGCGGCCGGCTCATCGACCTGCGCCGGGAAGAGGGGGACCGCATCGTCTTTTTTGATTTCCGCTGCACCAACGAGATGGGCGACCTGGTGGTCAACACCCTGGCCGCCGAGCTCATGGGCCGCTACTCCAACCTGGTGCTGTTCCGGGACGGCAAGATCGTGGACGCCCTCAAACGCGTAGACTTTGAGGACAGCGAGATCCGCCAGCTGCTGCCCGGTTTGCCCTACACGCTGCCGCCCAAGCCCGCCAAGCCGGATTTCCTGGCCGTCAGCGCCGCGGGCATCGTGGCCGCGGCCTGCAAGACCGACCTGCCCGTGGCCCAGGCCCTGGGCAAGGTTGTGGGCGGCGTGGGCCCGGTGGTCCTGCGGGAGGCCGTCTGGCGCGCCTTCGGGGGCGAAACGCCCCTGGCCGCCTGCGACCTGGACGAAGAACAGCGCAAGGCGCTGTGCACAGCCCTGGATGAACTGAAAGAACAGCACGCCGGCGGCGGCGCGCCCACGGCCGTGCGCCTGCCCCAGGCGGACGGTTCCCTCAAACCCGTGGAGTTCAGCTTTTTTGCGCCGCAGCAGTACGGCGCCCAGGCCGTACTGACCCGGTATCCCACCTACAGCGCCCTGCTGGAGGACTACTACGCCACCAAGGACCGGGCCGAGCGCCTGCGCCAGAAAAGCCGGGAACTGTACAAGGCCGTGCACAATATGTACGAGCGCGCCGTGCGCAAGCAGGCCGCCCGGCGGGAGGAGCAGGCCCAAAGCCAGAAGGCCGACACCCTGCGTTTGTACGGCGAACTGCTGCAAGCCAACCTGTGGGCCATCCACAAGGGGGACCGGCAGGTCACGGTGGACAACTATTACACCGGCGAGCCGGTCACGATCCGCCTGGACCCCCGTCTCGGCCCCAACGAGAACGCCCAGAAATACTTCAAGGACTACAAGAAGAAGCAGACCGCCGGCGAGATGCTCAAAAAGCTGCTGGCGGAGGGCGAGACCGAGATCGAGTACCTGGCTACCGTCCTGTACGAGGTGGATTCCGCCCCCGGCGAGGCGGCCCTCAACGAGATCCGGGCCGAGCTCAAAAGCCAGGGCTATCTCAAATACTTCAAGCAGCGGGACAAGCGCCAGAAACCCGCCGATTTCCTGCGCTACCGTTCCAGCGACGGGTTCGAGATTCTGGTGGGCCGCAACAATGTGCAGAACGACAAGCTCACCCTGCACACGGCCCGGGGCAAGGACCTGTGGTTCCATGTGCAAAAAGCCCCCGGCAGCCATGCGGTGGTCATGAGCCGGGGCGAGGATATCCCCGACGCCACCAAGCAGGAGGCCGCCGAGCTGGCGGTGCTCCATTCCAGCCAGAGCGGCGGGGCCAAGGTGGCCGTGGACACAACCGAGGTCAAAAACATTTGGAAGGCCAACGGCGCCAAGCCGGGCATGGTCCTGTACGAGGTGTACACCACCGTGTATGTGACCCCGCGCCCCGGCCTGGAAGAACAGCTGCGGGTCAAGTGAGCCTGCGAACCTTAAAACTTGTAAATTTTGCCTAAAATCAGCGCGTCTGCGGTGCACATATCTGTGCAGCAGGCGCGCTTTGTGCTATACTGAGGGTGAAGAAGGCTGCCCGCCTCTCCCTGCCCGGGGCGGCCGGAAAAGAGGAAATAGACCATGCGTACCCGCCTTGCCTGCCTGTGCCTGACCGCCGCCCTGCTGCTGTCGGCCTGCGCGCCCGCCGCCTCCCCGTCGCAGCCCGCGCCGAGCCCGGACCCCACCCCCGAACCCGCGCCCGCCGCCACGCCGGAGCCCAGCCCCACGCCCTCCCCGGAGCCGACCCCGTCCCCGTCCTATACGCCGGTGTCGCTGGATACCTGGCTGGCCGCCATGCCGGAAAATGCCCCGAGCTTTTCCTTTGCGCCGGGGGATTTGGACCTGGATGAGGACGTGAACTGGCCGGAAACGGTAAAACTGAAGATCTATTACTGGCCCGGTACCCTGGAAGAAGCCGCCGAAGCCTACAACATCCCCTGGGAGACCTTCCGGGCCATGAACCCGGACCCGGAGATCAGCGATTTTGCCAGCGGCTATTATAACCTTTGCCTGGAGGATGCCTATGTCCTGCCGCAGATCGAGATGCAGGATGTGACCATCGAAACGCCCTGGGTGGCCTTTACCCGCACCGAGGCGGTGAACACCTATACGGTACCCGCCGCTCTGGACGAGCAGGCAGCCGCGGCCATGGCGGCAGCCTATGATTTCCTGTACGAGCATATCGATTTGCACCTCGGTATTGATCCCAGCGAATATCAACAAGAAGAAGGCTACTATATCTCCACCGACGGCGCTTTGTACACCCGCTACACCGATCTGGAACGGTACCTGGGCAACATCTTCTCGGCGGAGCGGTGCGCCGGGATGCTCAGCGGACCTCTGCCGGACGATGGCTCGTGGGAGAACGCGACCTACTACCAGGGCCCGGACGATACCATCGTTTTCGGCATGGGGGACCGGGGCAGCAACATCGCCCACTGCGGCACCGTCTACACCCAGCCGGAATTACAGCCGGACGGCAGTATTGTGTTCCGGCAGCTGTCCCTGACCATCGAGCGTGAGGACTTCCGGGGCTGGGGACAGGAGGACTATGACTATACCCCCGATACGGCCAGAATCGGCGAAGTGCGCCTGATCCCCACCGAGACCGGCTGGCGGGTGGACAAACTGGGCCTGCCGTTCTGACGTCTGTTCGATCATAAGGAAAAGGAGCGTGACCCTGTATGCGCCGCGACCTTGCCTGCCTGTGCCTGACCGCCGCCCTGCTGCTGTCGGCCTGCGCGCCCGCCGCCTCCCCGTCGCAGCCCGCGCCGAGCCCGGACCCCACCCCCGAACCTGCGCCCGCCGCCACCCCGGAGCCCAGCCCCACCCCCACGCCGGACCCTGCCGGCGTCACCCTGGTGCCTGACGGCGACACGGTGCTTGCCTATGACGAGATCCGCACGATCTCGGATTACGGGGCCGAGCCCCGCCTTCCCTGCGAGGGCTACTTCACCATGTCCCGGGATGGCCGCTGGGGCCTTCTGCGCGCCGACGGCACCGAGGTCCTGCCCTGTTATGCGCTGGTGCCTGTTTCGCGCTGCGGGGCGGGGGAGCACTGGATCTGGCAGAGCGAAGACCCCATGACCTGGGAATACTTTGACGCCTTGTCCGCCAGCCTCACCGAAGCGGGGGACGGCGCGCTGTGCCCGGGGCACGGCGGGGCCAGCGACTCCTTCTTCTATGACCTGGATTCCCCGGGCAGGGACGCCCATGCCGTGGATCTCAGCGCCCTGCGCTGGTATTATCGGAGCACCCCCGGGGACGTGAACGAAATGAAAGAGTCCCTTTGGGACCAATACGGCGGCATTTTGCCCGTCTATTCCGCCCACGAGGAAGGGGAGGAGGGCAACCCCAAATTCCCCGGCGACCCGGTGCCCGACGACACGGGGGCCCTGTGGTGGTACATCCGGCAGGACGGTTCCGCCCTGTTGATCCCCGGCGCTTTGCAGGCCGGCTGGTTCCTGGACGAAGCCCTGGCCCCGGTGCAGCTTGAAGAGGGCTGGGCCTATGTGGACCGCAGCGGCAACCTGGTCACCGACGCCGCCTATTCCGCCACCTGGGGCGAGATGGGCGAATACGCCAACCCCGACGACCCCGCCGCGCCTCAATACGCCGCCTGCCTGCAAAACGGCTATGCCGCCGTCTGCCGGGACGGCCAATGGGGGCTGCTGGATGCCACCGGCGCCGAAGTCGTCCCCTGCCGGTACCCCGGCCTGGCCTGGGAGGGCACCACCCTTTGGATCAAGGCCGACGAGGGCTGGCAGCGCATGGCGCTGTCTGCCTGAGCGGCCCGCGCCCGGCGCGGCGACCCGGCCGCGCCGCCGACGCCTTTATATAAAAAGGAGAGTGATCACATGCGTACAAAATTGTTTTGCCTGCTGCTGACCGCCCTCATCTTGTCCGGGTGCGTGGGGCCGGACGGCCAGTCCGCCGCCCCGACCCCCACGCCCGAACCCGCGGCCACGGCCGAACCCACCCCGTCGCCCACACCCGAGCCTGCGGCGACCCCCACCCCTGAACCGACCCTTACCCCCACGCCGACACCGACCGCCACGCCTGCACCCACCCCCGCTCCGGCGGTGCAAATGGGCCAAACGGCCTACGCCTGGGACGAAGTGCGCCCGGTGGCCATTTACGGCTCCACGCCCTACCGCAGCGAACCCGGGTACTTTACCGTATCCCAAAACGGTCTGTGGGGCCTCATCGACGCCGACGGCCAGGCGATCCTGCCCTGCATCAACGCCACACCCATCGCCCTGTGTGATGGGAACGAATGGGTCTGCGCCGCCATCGAACCCTACGGGTCCTCCTTCGATTCGGTGGATCAGGCCATCCGCCAGGCCACCGGCTTTGGCCTGTGCCAGGGCCATGGGCTGCTGCGCCGTACCTTCTACTACGATCTGGACCAGAAGGCTCCCTGCGCCTACACCACCCTGGACGGTTCCTCTTCCGCCCGCGCCGTACACACCAACGAGTGGGCCCTGTTCGGCGACTGGCTGCCCATGTACCCGGCGCGCATGCAGGACCGGGACACTCTGGGCGGGGCGGAAGGCGGCTGGATGTTCGTCAACGCCGCCGGCCAGCGCCTGAACCCCACCGACCCGTCGGCCAACGCGCCCGACGCCGCCGGCTGGTTCTTTGACGAAGCCCTGGCCCCGGTGGGCTTTGGCGGCCGCTGGGCCTACATGGACCGGGAAGGCCGGGTGGTCACCGACGTGGTGTACGAGCCCGCCTGGCACGAAGTCTGGCAGGGCACCGAGCTGCAATACGCCGCCAGCCTGCAAAACGGCTATGCCGCCGTCTGCCGGGATGGCAAATGGGGCCTGCTGGACTCCACCGGCGCCGAGATCATCCCCTGCCAGTACCCCGGCGCCGCCTGGGACGGCGCGGCCCTGTGGATCAAGACCGGCGACGGTTGGCACAAAGCCGAGCTGCCGGCATGACCTGTCCGAAAGAAGTAGAACCTAAGGAGGAAACAAACCATGAAACAGGCCCTGCGCGCTGCGACGCTTGCCCTTTCCGCTTTGCTGCTGGCTGCCTGCGGCGCGCAGCCGTCCGAGCCTGCCGCGCCGACCGCGGCCCCGGCCCAGACGGCCCGGCCCGCCACCGCCGAGACCCCTGCCGCCCCGGACGCCGGGGGCGAGCAGGTGACCATCGAGCACGGCCAGGCGGCTACGCTTTATGACGGCAGTCCCATGCCCCAACAGACCCTGCCGCTTTACTACCGGGGCGCCCGCGAAGGTATGACTTGGGAGGAGATCGCCCAGAGCACGGGATTTTCTGCCGATGACCTGCGCATACTGAACCCGAACGTCACCGAGGACGCCGACGGCTGCCTGCAAGGGAGCGTGGGGGAGATCTGCCTGTCCGAGGGCTGGGACATCCCCCAGACAGAAGTGTGCCGGGTCACGGTATCCGTGCCCGGTATGCCGGAACCGTACGACAGCCGCACCTACCAGCTGCCCGATGCCCTGGCGGACGACGCGGCCCGCGCGCTGGCGCTTGCCTATTATCAGATAGAAACCACCGGCGCCGGATTCACCACCGAAGCCCTGCCGGACAATACCGACTATGTCAAGGTGACCTCCGGCGTGCGGTTCGACACCTTCTCCGGTCTGAAGTCCTGGCTGGAAGATGTCTATACTGCCGATGCGGTCTCCGACATGCTGGACGGGCAGGGGGGCGCTCCTTATTATAAGGAAGGACCGAATGACGAACTGTGGGTCCAGGGGTACGCGTTCGACCACATCGTCCCCCAGTCCGGCTTGACCTGCACCGAACCCCAGGAACAGCCCGACGGCAGTGTGCGGTTTGCCGCTGTTTGCGTCTGCGTTACCGACGACGAGGGAAAACCCCTTGACGAAGGGCAGGGAAGACTGTATTATGCTCCTGTGAGCCTGGTTTTGACCGACGGCGGCTGGCGCGTGGCCGAAGCGAAGGCGCCGTTCTGAGAGGAACGGCCCTTCTTTCGGCAAAACGCAGAAATTTTTCAAAAAAATTCGGGAAAAGGCCGAAAAAACACTTGCAACACACGGCAACGTGTGCTATACTACTCCATGGCTGCGAACGGTGTGTGATGAACATCCGTTCATCACAGGCCGGCGATATGCGATGATGCGGGAGGTTGCCGCCCTCTCTGTGCCCAACGGAGAGAAGCGGGTTTTTTCCGCGGAGTATGTCCGATCTTAGAACCGGGCGAAAGAATTACGGATGCGAAGGGATACGTACGGCGCTGCATTCTGCGGCACGGACCAATGTCCATCATGCTTTGCGAGGATTCTTTCCGGGAGAACTGCTGTGCGGTTCACCGGATTTTGTCATGCGAAGAGGTTGAACACCCGGAAGCGTGTGTGATTTATCGGCTCGCCTAAGGCAACAATCAAATTTAGGAGGCGAAAGTAATGGCAGTCAAGGAGAAAATCAGAATTCGGTTGAAGAGCTACGATGCATCCCTGGTCGATGCGGCTGCGGCCAAGATCGTGGAGACCGCGAAGCGCACCGGCGCCCGCGTGTCCGGCCCGATCCCCCTGCCCACCGACAAGGAAGTGGTCACCATCCTGCGTGCCGTCCACAAGTACAAGGACAGCCGCGAGCAGTTCGAGACCCGCACCCACAAGCGTCTGATCGACATTCTGAAGCCGTCCAACAAGACGGTCGAGGCTCTGATGAGCCTGCAGCTCCCCGCGGGCGTCGACATCGAGATCAAGCTGTAAACCTTGTATATACGCCGTGCTCACGCCGGTCCGAACGGCCGTGATACGTTGACCGCCGGCAAAGCGCCGCGTCAAGGCGAACAGAAGGATCAAGATGAATGACCGCGGAGAGGTCATGTTGATGGGCAATCCGTTTGCGCCCACCAACCAATAACCTTTTAGGAGGAAAAAGCAATGCAAAAAGGTATCATCGGCAAGAAGCTGGGCATGACCCAGCTGTTCGACGAGAATGGCAAGGTCGTTCCGGTCACCGTGATCGAAGCCGGCCCCTGCACCGTCGTTCAGAAGAAGACCGTCGAGAGCGACGGCTACCAGGCCGTGCAGCTGGGCTTCGGCGAAGTTTCCGCCAAGAAAGTCAACAAGGCTGCCAAGGGCCACTTCGAGAAGGCAGACGTCGCCGCCAAGCGCACCCTGCGCGAGTTCCGCTTTGACGACATCGCTGCCGTCAACGTGGGCGACATCCTGAAGGCTGACGTCTTCGCCGCCGGCGACAAGGTCGACGTGGTGGGCACTTCCAAGGGCAAGGGCTACCAGGGCGTCATCAAGCGCTTTGGCCAGCATCGCCTGCGCGAGAGCCACGGCACCGGCCCCGTTACCCGTCATGCCGGCTCCAACGGTTCCACTTCCACCCCGTCCCGCGTGTTCAAGGGCAAGAAGCTGCCCGGCCACATGGGCGCTGTGCGTGTGACCGTGCAGAACCTGAGCGTCGTCAAGGTCGACGCCGAAAACAACCTGATCGCTGTCAAGGGCGCCATCCCCGGCCCAAAGGGCTCTGTGGTCACCATCCACGACAGCGTCAAAGCGTAAGGGAGGAAAACACAATGGCTAAATTTGATGTCGTCGATATGAACGGCAAGAAAGTTTCCACCGTTGAGCTTTCCGACGCCGTCTTCGGGATCACCCCGAACGAGAAGGCCGTCCACGAGGCGGTCGTCAACTTCCTGGCCAACCAGCGCCAGGGCACCCAGAACACCAAGATCCGCAAGGAAGTCAGCGGCGGCGGCCGCAAGCCGTGGCGCCAGAAGGGCACCGGCCATGCGCGTCAGGGTTCCATCCGCGCTCCGCAGTGGACCCACGGCGGCGTTGCCCTGGGCCCCAAGCCCCGTGACTACAGCTACCGCATCAACAAGAAGGTCAAGCGTCTGGCCGTGCTCAGCGCCCTGTCTGACAAGGCTGCCAACGGCAACATGATCGTCGTGGACAAGATGACCATGGACGAATACAAGACCAAGACCGTCGTGGCTATGCTCGCCGCTGTGGGCGCCGGCAAGAAGAACCTGGTCGTCAACGACGTTGTGGACGCCAAGTTCGTCAAGAGCGCCGCCAACATCCCGGGCGTCAAAACCACCACCGCTGCCAGCGTGAACACTTACGACGTTGTCAACGCCGAGAAGATGATCATCAGCCTGGACGCGGCCAAGAAACTTGAGGAGGTACTGGGCTGATGAAATTCGCACAGGATATCGTTCTCGCCCCCGTCATCACCGAGAACTCCATGGCCGGCCTCGCCGACAAGAAGTACACCTTCAAGGTCGCCACCGACGCCACCAAGATCGAGATCGCCAAGGCGGTCGAGGAACTGTTCGGCGTTAAGGTCGCCAAGGTCAACACCATGAACGTGCGCGGCCACTACCGCCGCCAGGGCCTGCATGCCGGCTACACCGCCGCCAGCAAGAAGGCCATCGTCACGCT
The DNA here is from genome assembly GCA_002306375.1 of Faecalibacterium sp. UBA1360. Classification (GTDB taxonomy): domain Bacteria; phylum Bacillota; class Clostridia; order Oscillospirales; family Ruminococcaceae; genus Gemmiger. The sequence goes on along the minus strand of DBRU01000099.1, from coordinate 13,499 downwards.
GACCCCCGACTCCAAGGAGATCGAGTTCTTCACCAGCATGACCTGATCGGGCCGATGACCCGATCCCCGGACCCACGGGTCCGCAAGCAAGGGGCCTGCCGAAGGCTCCGCCT
>DBRU01000099.1:3806-13276 GCA_002306375.1 Faecalibacterium sp. UBA1360 | reverse complement strand
GATATGACCCCGACAAAAATTCATAAGATACTAAAAAGGAGTACCACAATGGCGATCAAAAAGTACAAGCCGACTACGCCCGGCCGCCGCGGCATGACTGTCACCGATTACAGCGTGTTGTCCAAGGTCGAGCCCGAGCGCAGCCTGCTGGAGCCCAAGAAAAAGCATGCCGGCCGCAACAACACCGGCAAGATCACCGTGCGCCATCACGGCGGCGGCAACCGCGTGAAGTACCGCGTCATCGACTTCAAGCGCAACAAGTTCGATGTGCCCGCCACCGTCATGACCCTGGAGTACGACCCCAACCGCTCTGCCTTCATCGCCCTGATCGAGTACGAGGACGGCGTCAAGAACTACATCCTCGCTCCCGACGGCCTGAAGGTCGGCGACAAGATCATGGCCGGCCCCCACGCCGACATCAAGCCGGGCAACGCCCTGCCGTTTGAGAACATCCCCGTGGGTACCATGATCCACAACATCGAGCTGTACCCCGGCAAGGGCGGCCAGCTCGTGCGTTCCGCCGGCGTCATGGCTCAGCTCATGGCCAAAGAGAACGGCTACGCCCTGGTGCGTCTGCCCTCCGGCGAAATGCGCAACGTTCCCCTGAACTGCATCGCGACCATCGGCGTCGTTTCCAACCTTGACCACGAGAACGTCAACCTGGGCAAGGCCGGCCGCAAGCGTCACATGGGCGTGCGCCCCGGCAGCCGCGGCACCGTCATGAACCCCTGCGATCACCCGCACGGCGGCGGCGAAGGCCGCGCCCCGGTGGGCCACAGCAGCCCCCGCACTCCGTGGGGCAAGCCCGCTCTGGGCCTCAAGACCCGCAAACATCACGCTCGCTCCGACAAGTTCATCGTCAAGCGCGCCAAAGGTTAAGGGAGGTAAAGTACTATGTCTCGCAGCACCAAAAAAGGCCCTTACGTCCTGCCTTCGCTGATGAAGAAAGTCGAAGCCATGAACGAGAGCGGCAAGAAGAGCGTCGTCAAGACCTGGAGCCGCGCTTCCACCATCTTCCCCGAGTTCGTCGGCCACACCTTCGCTGTGCATGACGGCCGCAAGCACGTGCCCGTCTACGTCACCGAAGACATGGTCGGTCACAAGCTGGGCGAGTTCGCCCCGACCCGCAAGTTCTCGGGTCACGCCGGCGGCAAGACCACCGGTAAGTAAGAGAGGAGGAGCATAAGATGGAAGCACGGGCTATTCTCCGTTACGCCCGCATCAGTCCGCGTAAGGTTTCGATCGTGATGGATCTCATCCGCAACAAGCCTCTGGACGAAGCGCTGGCTATTTTGCAGTACACCCCGAAGGCGGCCTGCGAGCCCCTTCTCAAGCTGGTCAACTCGGCCGCGGCCAATGCTGAAAACAACTTCAACATGGACCGCAACAACCTGTATGTTGCCGAATGCTACGTCTGCCCCGGCCCCACGCTCAAGCGTATCATGCCCCGCGCCCAGGGCCGCGCGTTCCGTATCCTGAAGCGCACCAGCCACATGACTGTTGTGCTGAAAGAGAAAGAGTAAGGAGGTAAACAAATGGGCCAGAAAGTCAATCCCCACGGCATGCGCGTGGGTGTTATCAAGGATTGGGACAGCCGCTGGTTTACCTCTAAGCAGGCCTTCGGCGACGCCCTGGTGGAGGATCACAAGATCCGCACCACTCTGAAAAAGCAGCTCTACTCCGCCGGCGTGCCCAAGATCGAGATCGAGCGCACCGTGGACAGCCAGACCGGCGCTCCCCGCGTGAAGGTCAACGTCTACTGCGCCAAGCCCGGCATCGTTATCGGCAAGGGCGGCGCCGAGAGCGCCAAGCTGGAAAAGCAGCTGGCTAAGCTCACCGGCAAGAACGTCAACCTGAACATCGTCGAAGTCAAGGGCACCTCCACCACCGCTCAGCTGGTGGCCGAGGATGTGGCTTCCCAGCTGGAGCGCCGCATCGCCTTCCGCCGCGCCATGAAGCAGGCCATCCGCAACGCCATGCAGCCCCGCGGCGGCGTGCCCGCCAAGGGCATCAAGGTGACCTGCTCCGGCCGTCTGGCCGGCGCGGACATCGCCCGTGTCGAAAGCTACCACGAGGGCACCATCCCCCTGCAGACCCTGCGTGCCGACATCGACTACGGCTTCGCCGAGGCCAACACCACCTACGGCAAGGTGGGCGTCAAGGTCTGGATCTACAAAGGCGAGATCCTCAAGGGCGCCAAGACCTCTGCCAAGAAGGAAGGAGGCAAACAGTAATGTTACTGCCGAAACGTGTTAAATACCGCCGCGTGCAGCGCGGCCGCATGACCGGTAAGGCCATGCGCGGCAACAAGGTCAATCAGGGCCAGTACGGCCTGATGGCTCTGGAGCCGGCGTGGATCACTTCCAATCAGATCGAGGCCGCCCGTGTTGCCATGACCCGTTATATCAAGCGCGGCGGCAAGGTCTGGATCAAGATCTTCCCCGACAAGCCTGTCACCGAAAAGCCCGCCGGCACCCGCATGGGCTCCGGCAAAGGCAGCCCCGAATACTGGGTGGCCGTGGTCAAGCCCGGCCGCATCCTGTTCGAGATCGCTGATGTTGACGAGGCGACCGCGCGTGAATCCCTGCGCCTGGCCTCTCACAAGCTGCCGGTGCGCTGCAAGTTCGTCAAGCGCGAAGAAATCGACACTGTGAAGGAGGGCGACGCTGAATGAAAGCCACTGAACTGCGCGAAATGACCGATGTTGAGCTGGCCAAGCAGCTCAAGGATCTGAAAGCCGAACTGTTCAACCTGCGCTTTCAGCACGCCATCAACCAGCTGGAAAACCCGCTGCGCATCGAGACCGTCAAGAAGGACATCGCCCGCGTGATGACCATCATGGCGGAAAAGAACGCGAACAACGCGTAAGAGGGAGGGTAAAACATGGAACGTAATCTTCGCAAGAGCCGTGTGGGCGTCGTTGTGTCCGACAAGATGGACAAGACCATCGTTGTCGCCGTCAAGGACAGCGTTCAGCACCCCCTCTACAAAAAGATCATGAAGCGCACCAAGAAATTCAAGGCCCATGACGAAAACGGCGAGGCCGGCATCGGTGACCGCGTCGAGATCATGGAGACCCGCAAGATCTCCAAGGACGTCAACTGGCGTCTGGTCAAGATCATCGAGAAAGCGAAATAATCAGCCTGGTACTTTGAAAGGAGGACCTGAAAGATGGTTCAGATGCAAACTTATCTCAAAGTTGCCGACAACACCGGTGCCAAGGAGTTAATGTGCTTCCGTGTACTGGGCGGTACCCGCAAGAGATATGCCAACATCGGCGACGTCGTGGTGTGCAGCGTCAAGAAGGCTGCCCCCGGCGGCACCGTCAAGAAGGGCGATGTGGTCAAGGCTGTCATCGTCCGCAGCAAGCACGGCCTGCGCCGTGACGACGGCTCCTACATCCGTTTCGATGAGAACGCCGCCGTCATCGTCATGGCCGACAAGAGCCCCAAGGGCACCCGTATCTTTGGACCTGTCGCCCGCGAGCTGCGCGAGGCCGGCTACACCAAGATCCTGTCCCTGGCTCCCGAATCGCTGTAAGGAGGTTTTAATAGAATGAATACTCTTCATGTTAAAACCGGCGACAACGTTATGATCATCTCCGGCAAGGACAAGGGCAAGACCGGCAAGGTCCTGCAGACCTCCCCCAAAGAGGGCAAGGTCATTGTCGAAGGCCTGAACATGGTCACCAAGCATGTCAAGCCCCGCCGCCAAGGCGAGCAGGGCGGCATCGTGAAGGCCGAAGGCGCCATCTACGCCTGCAAGGTCATGCCGGTGTGCCCCAAGTGTGGCAACGCCACCCGCGTGGGTCATAGCGTCAAGGACGGCAAGACCGTCCGCATCTGCCGCAAGTGCGGCGCCGAACTGTAAGGGAGGAGATTGAATCATGGCACGTTTGAAAGAACAGTATGTCAACGAGATCGCTCCGGCCCTGAACAAGAAGTTCGGCTACAAGAGCGTCATGCAGATCCCCAAGCTGGACAAGGTCATCATCAACGTGGCCGCCGGCGAGGCGAAAGAGAACGCCAAGGTCATCGACGCCATCGTGGCTGACCTGGGCCAGATCACCGGCCAGAAGGCCGTCGTGTGCAAGGCCAAGAAGAGCGTGGCCAACTTCAAGCTGCGCCAGGGCATGCCCATCGGCGCCAAGGTCACCCTGCGCGGCGAGCGTATGTACGAGTTCGTCGATCGCCTGTTCAACGTGGCTCTGCCCCGCGTGCGCGACTTCCGCGGCATCAACGGCAACAGCTTCGACGGGCGCGGCAACTACGCCTTCGGCCTGAAAGAGCAGATCATCTTCCCGGAGATCGACTTCGATAAGGTCGACGCCATCCGCGGCATGGACATCTGCTTTGTCACCACGGCCAAGACCGATGAGGAAGCCAAGGAGCTGTTGAAGGCTCTGGGCGCTCCGTTCGCGAACTGAGAAGGGGAGGAACAAAACCAATGGCTAAAACTTCTATGAAGATCAAGCAGCAGCGTCCTGCCAAGTTCTCCACCCGCGCGTACAACCGCTGCAAGATCTGCGGCCGTCCCCATGCTTACCTGCGCAAGTACGGCGTGTGCCGTATCTGCTTCCGCGAGCTGGCCTACAAGGGCGAGATCCCCGGCGTGAAGAAGGCTTCCTGGTAATCAGAGACAGGAAAAGACGTAACAACAACATCTTTAACACAACCTAAGGAGGTTAGTGGCATGCAAATCACCGATCCTATCGCGGACCTGCTGACCCGCATCCGCAATGCCAGCACTGCCAAACACCCTTCCGTGGACGTTCCTGCTTCCAACCTGAAGAAGGCGATCTGCCAGATCCTGGTTGATGAGGGCTACATCAAGGGTATGAAGGTCACTGAGGACAGCAAGCAGGGCACCATCACCCTGACCCTGAAGTACCAGGACAACGGTATGCCGGTCATCGCGGGCCTCAAGCGCGTTTCCAAGCCCGGCCTGCGTATCTATACCAACTGCGAGGATATGCCCAAGGTCATGAAGGGCCTGGGCACCGCGATCATCTCCACTTCCAAAGGCGTCATGACCGACAAGNNAGACAATGTCGAGAATTGGAAGAAAACCCATCGTCATTCCTGCGGGTGTTGATGTGAAGATCGACGAGGCCGAACACAACATCACGGTGAAAGGCCCCAAGGGTACCCTGCATTCCAACTATCATCCCCTGATGACCGTCAAGGTCGAGGGCAATGAGATTTTGGTTACCCGCCCCAATGACGAGAAGGAGGCCCGCAGCCTCCACGGCCTGACCCGCACCAACATCCACAACATGGTCGTTGGCGTGACCGAAGGCTTCCGCAAGGACATGGAGATCCAGGGCGTCGGCTACCGCTGCGCCAAGCAGGGCAAGACCCTGGTGCTGACCCTGGGCTTCTCTCATCCTGTGAACGTGGACGAGACCGACACCATCCAGATCGAAGTCAAGGACGCCCTTCACTTCAGCATTCTGGGCACCAACAAGCAGGAAGTCGGCCAGTTCGCTGCCGAAGTGCGCTCCAAGCGCCCGCCCGAACCCTACAAGGGCAAGGGCATCCGCTATGTCGGCGAGTATGTCATCCGCAAGGAAGGCAAAGCCGGCAAGGGCAAATAATTAGGAGGGGAGAAACATTATGGTCAACAAGGCTGATAAGAACGAAGCTCGTCTTCGCCGTCACCGCCGCGTCCGCGGCAAGATCAGCGGCACCGCCGAGCGTCCTCGTCTGGATGTTTTCCGCTCTGCCAAGCACATCTACGCTCAGGTCATCGACGACGTCGCCGGCGTGACGCTGGCTGCCGCCTCGACCCTGGACAAGGACTTTGAGGACTACGGCGGCAACATCGACGCCGCCAAGAAGGTCGGCGCCGCCATCGCCAAAAAGTGCCTCGACAAGGGCATCACCGAAGTGGTCTATGACCGCGGCGGTTTCGTCTACCACGGCCGCGTGAAGGCTCTCGCCGAGGGCGCCCGCGAAGCCGGTCTGAAACTGTAAGGAGGGATCGAACATGGCCATGCAGAGAAACAGAGAACAAGATGACGGCATGATCACCAAGGTCGTCTCCATCAACCGCGTTTCCAAGACCGTCAAGGGCGGCCGCGTCATGAAGTTCGCCGCCCTGATCGTCGTCGGCGACGGCAAGGGCAACATCGGCTACGGCGTCGGCAAGTCCGGCGAAGTTCCCGAGGCCATCCGCAAGGGTGAAGGCGCCGCCAAGAAGAACATGCACAAGGTCGCCATGAAGGGCACCACCATCCCCCACGAGATCGTGGGCGAGTTTGGCGCCGGCCGCGTGCTGATGCGTCCCGCCGCCCCCGGTACCGGCGTTATCGCCGGCGGCCCGGTGCGTGCGGTGCTGGAATGCGCCGGCATCAAGGACATCCGTACCAAGAGCCTGCGCTCCAACAATCCGATCAACGTTACCGCCGCGACCTTTGCGGGCCTGTGCGGTCTGACCGACGCCGAGTCTGTGGCCGCCAAGCGCGGCAAGACCGTCGCCGAGATCCTGGGCTAAGGAGGGCGCGTATCATGGAAAAACTGAGCATCCGTCTGACCAAGAGCCTGATCGGCCGCGGCCAGGAGCAGATCGCTGTCGCGAAGTCTTTGGGCCTGCATCGTCCGGGCGACGTGGTCGAACAGCCTGACAACGCCGCCACCGCCGGGAAGATCGCCAAGATCTCCCACATGGTCGTCGTGACCAAGCTGTAATCGAAGGAGGTGCAAGCATGAAGCTTCATGAACTGAACGCGCCCAAGGGCGCCCGCAAAGCCGTCACCCGCAAGGGCCGCGGCGCGGGTTCCGGCAACGGCAAGACCGCCGGCTTCGGCCACAAGGGCCAGAAAGCCCGCTCCGGCGTCAAGAAGGCCGGCTTCGAAGGCGGCCAGATGCCCCTGCAGCGTCGTCTGCCCAAGCGCGGTTTCAACAACAGCGTTTTTGCCACCAAGTATGTCACCATCAAGGTCTCTGACCTTGAAAAGTTTGAGGCCGGCGCCACCGTGGACGCCGCCGCCCTGCTGGAGATGGGCATCATCTCCCGTACGCTGGACGGCGTCAAGGTCCTGGGCAACGGCGAGCTGACCAAGGCCGTCAACGTCAAGGTCGCGGCCTACACGGCCTCTGCCAAGGAAAAAATCGAGAAGGCAGGCGGGAAAGCTGAGGTGATCTGAGGTGTTCGAAACCTTCCGCAATGCCTGGAAGATCGAGGACCTGCGTAAGCGCCTTTTGTACACCCTGCTGATCCTGGTCCTGTTCCGTCTCGGCTGTGCGATCCCGGTACCTTATATCACCTCCGGCAACCTCAAGGATATGTTCGATACCACCGGCAGTATGCTGACCTATCTGGACATGATGAGCGGCAACGCGCTGAGCCAGTGCGCGATCTTCGCGCTGGGCGTTCAGCCGTATATCAACGCCTCCATCATCGTGCAGCTGCTGACCGTGGCGATCCCCTACCTTGAGAACCTCTCCAAAGAAGGGGAGGAGGGCCGCCGCACCCTGACCCGCATCACCAACTATGTGGGCGCCGGCATCGGTCTGATGCTGTCCATCGCCTACTACTTCATCCTGCGCCGCAGCGCCGCGCTGGAATACACCGAAGGCTTTGCCGGTATCTTCACCGCCATCGTCATCGTGCTGTGCTTCACCGCCGGCAGCCAGCTGGTCACCTGGATGGGCAATCAGATCGACGCCAAGGGCATCGGCAACGGTGTGTCTTTGCTGATCTTTGCCGGCATCGTGGCCAACTGGTCCCGGGTGCTTACCATGGTCAAGAGCGTGCTTGCCGCCGCCCAGACCCAAAGCGCCTACTACTTCCTGCTGCCGGTCGTGCTGGTTTTGGCCATCCTGGCCGTCATCTTCGTGGTCATCCTGACCAACGCCGAGCGCCGCATCCCGGTGCAGTACGCCAAGCGGGTGGTCGGCCGCAAGATGTACGGCGGTCAGGCCAGCTATATCCCCATCAAGGTCAACATGTCCGGCGTTATGCCCGTCATCTTCGCCATGACGCTGTGCAGCCTGCCCAACATGGTCGGCACCTTCCTGGGCTGGACCGACAACATCTTCTTCCAGGTCTTCAACTATACCAGCCCGCTGTACCTGGTGGTGTACGTGCTGCTGATCGTCGGCTTCAACTACTTCTATGTGGCGATCCAGTACAACCCCATCGACATCAGCAACCAGCTGCGTAAAAACAACGGCACCATCCCCGGCATCCGTCCCGGCAAGCCCACCAGCGATTTCATCACCAAGACGCTGCAAAAGATCACCCTGATCGGCGGCATCTTCCTGGCGGTGGTCGCGGGCCTGCCCATCGTACTGGGCAATGTCACCAACATCTCGATCCAGCTGGGCGGTACCAGCCTGCTGATCGTGGTGGGCGTGGCCCTCGACACTGCCCGTTCGCTGGAAGGTTATATGACCGCCCGACATCACAAAGGCTTTTTGGAATAACAGCACACCGCTGCCAAAGAGCAGCGGCCAGGAAAGGGGAAACAACGTATGAAATTGATCCTGTTGGGCGCCCCTGGCGCCGGCAAAGGCACCCAGGCCGAGATCCTCTGCGATAAACTGGGCATCCCCACCATTTCCACCGGCAACATCCTGCGTGCCGCCGTCAAGGACGGCACCCCGATGGGGCTGAAGGCCAAAAGCTATATGGACGCGGGCGCGCTGGTGCCTGACGATGTCATCGTGGGCATCGTCAAAGAGCGCCTGGCCGCGCCTGACTGCGCCGGCGGGTTCATCCTGGACGGCATGCCGCGCACCATCGCCCAGGGCGAAGCCCTGGAAGCCATGGGCGTGGAGATCGACAAGGTGCTGAACCTGACCGTTGCCGACGAGGCCATCATGGAACGCATGAGCGGCCGGCGCGTGTGCGCCAAATGCGGCGCGAGCTACCACATCGCCAACAAGCCCAGCGCCAAGCCGGGCGTGTGCGATCGCTGCGGCGGTGAGCTGGTCATCCGCAAGGACGACGAGCCCGCCACCGTGCTCGACCGCCTGAAGGCATACCACGAGCAGACCGAACCGCTGGTGGCGTTTTACCGCCAGCGCGGCAAGCTGGTGGAGATCCCCGACCAGGGCTCCATCGAAGCGACCAATGCGATGATCCTCAAACAACTGGAGGCGTAACCCGCCTATGATCCAAATCAAAAACGCCGCCGAACTTGAGAAGATGCGCCGTGCCTGTGCGATCAGCGCGGCCGCCCTCAAGGCGGGGGGCGAAGCGATCGAAGCCGGCATTTCCACGGCCGAGATCGACAAGATCATTTACGACTTTATCGTGCGCCATGGCGCAAGGCCCAACTTTTTGCATCTGTACGGCTTCCCGGCCACAGCCTGCATCAGCGTCAACGACACCGTGATCCACGGCATCCCCACCCGCGAGCAGAAGATCCGCCCCGGCGACATCGTTTCCATCGACACCGGCTGCAAGATCGACGGCTTCAACGGCGACAACGCCTGCACCTTCGGGTGCGGCAAGCTGGACAA
>DBRU01000099.1:0-3766 GCA_002306375.1 Faecalibacterium sp. UBA1360 | reverse complement strand
TATGTGGAAGAAAACGGGTTCTCGGTGGTGCGCAGTTTTGTTGGCCACGGCGTGGGCAAGGAACTGCACGAGGACCCGGAAGTGCCCAACTTCGGCAACCCGGGCCGCGGACCGCGCCTGGTCCCCGGCATGTGCATCGCCATCGAACCGATGGTGAACCAGCACAAATACGCGGTAAAGACGTTGAACGACGGATGGACGGTCAAGACTTGTGACGGCGGCCTGGCGGCTCACTTCGAGCACACCATCGCCATCACCACCGACGGACCCGAGATCCTCACCCACGGCTGGGAGGAACCCGAATGGACTTTGTAAAAGGCCGTTTGGTGCGCTCCAAGGCAGGGCGGGACAAGACCCGGACCTTCGCCGTGGTGGCAGCCGAAGGCAACATGCTCTGGCTGGCGGACGGGCGCAAGCGGACCCTCGCGGCGCCCAAGCGCAAGAAGGTCGGGCATGTGGCCCCCACCGCCACCGTAGTGGCAACCGAGCTTCTGAAAAGCGATCAACTGCTCAGCGAAGGCATCGCCGCCTACGACGCGGCGCATCCGCGCTGAATGAACCCTTCAAGGAGGCAATCAGCTTGTCTAAAGAAGATGTCATCGAAGTAGAAGGCGTCGTGCGCGAGGCTTTGCCCAACACGGTGTTTAAGGTCGAGCTGCTCAACAAAGAGGGCAAGCCCAACGGCCACACGGTGTCGGCGCACATCTCCGGCAAACTGCGGACCAACTTCATCCGCATCCTGCCCGGCGACAAAGTTACCATGGAAATGTCGCCCTACGACCTGACCAAAGCCCGGATCACCTGGCGTTCCAAATAAACGCCTTGTGTCATAGAAGGAGGTTAACATCATGAAGGTAAAACCTTCCGTGAAACCCATTTGCGAAAAGTGCAAGGTCATCAAGCGCAAAGGCCGCGTGATGGTCATCTGCATCAACCCCAAGCATAAGCAGCGTCAGGGCTAAAGGTCCGGGGCAGAACCCCTGGAAACCGTACCCAAAACGCTTGGGGGCCAAGTGCGTAGATTCCCGGCGCAGGCCCCGACACAGGACATGGGATGTTATTTATGGAGGTGCTTTATGGCACGTATTGCTGGTGTTGATCTGCCTCGCGAGAAGCGGATCGAGGTTGGTCTGACCTATGTTTACGGTATCGGTCAGAGTACTGCTGACGAGATCCTCGCCGGCACCGGGATTAACCCGGATATCCGCGTCAAGGATCTGTCTGCCGAAGATGAAGCCAAGATCCGTGACTACATCGACAAGAACAATATCATCGTGGAAGGCGATCTTCGCCGCAACGTCGCGCTGGACATCAAGCGTCTGACCGAGATCCAGTGCTACCGTGGCATCCGCCATCGCAAGGGCCTGCCTGTGCGCGGCCAGCGCACCAAGACCAATGCGCGTACCCGCAAAGGTCCCAAGCGCACCGTCGCGAACAAGAAGAAGTAAGGAGGAACTGTAAATGGCTGCTACGAAAGCAACTGCTAAGACCCGCACCAAGCGCAAGGAACGCAAAAACGTCAGCGCCGGTGCCGCTCATATCCAGAGCACGTTCAACAACACCATCGTCACCATCACCGACACGCAGGGCAACACCATTTCGTGGTGCAGCACGGGTACGCTGAACTTCCGCGGTTCCCGCAAGAGCACTCCTTACGCCGCCCAGAGCGCTGCCGAAGTGGCCGCCAAGGCCGCGATGGAGCATGGCATGAAGACCGTCGAGGTCTACGTCAAGGGCCCGGGCTCCGGCCGTGAAAGCGCCATCCGCGCTCTGCAGGCCACCGGCCTGGAGGTCACCATGATCCGTGACGTGACCCCGATCCCGCACAACGGCTGCCGCCCGCCCAAGCGCCGCCGCGTCTGATGGAAGGAGGAAACTGAATTATGGCTAAGAATACGCAGCCCATCGCCAAGCGTTGCAAAGCTCTCGGCATTTCTCCTGCCGTCATGGGCTATGCCAAGAAGAACACCACCCGCAACTCTACCGGCAACTTCCGCAAGAAGCAGTCCGAGTATGCGACCCAGCTCAAAGAGAAGCAGAAGCTGAAGTTCATCTACGGCGTTCTCGAAAAGCAGTTCGCCAACTACTTTGACGAGGCCGCCCGCCGTCAGGGCCAGGCCGGTGAGAACCTGCTCCAGATCCTGGAATGCCGTCTCGACAACGTGGTGTTCCGTCTGGGCTATGCGTCCACCCGCCGCGACGCCCGCCAGCTGGTCAGCCACGCCCACTTCACCGTCAACGGCAAGAAGGTCAACATCCCCTCTTACCAGGTGAAGGCCGGCGACGTCATCGAAGTGCGCGAGACCAGCCGCAAGATCGAGAAGTTCGCCAAGCTGACCGGCGCCGACGCCCCCGTCGTCGCCCTGCCCTCCTGGCTGAGCCGTGAGGCCGGCACCCTGAAGGGCGTCGTCACCAAGCTGCCCGAGCGCAGCGACATCGATTACGAGGTCCAGGAACACCTGATCGTCGAGTTGTACTCCAAGTAATCCTCTACCGCACCGTTTTTTCACCAAGACCGGCCTGTTCGATCGGGCCGGCTGATCAAGGAGGGTTTTTATGATGGAGATTGAACGCCCCAAGATCGAGATGGCCAACCTTTCCCCCGACGGCCGGTACGGCAAGTTCGTGGTGGAACCGCTGGAGCGCGGCTTCGGTACCACGCTCGGCAACAGCCTGCGCCGCGTGCTGCTTTCCAGCCTGCCCGGCGTGGCCGTTACCAGTGTGAAGATCGACGGCGTTGTGCATGAATTCTCGACCATCGAGGGCGTGCGCGAGGACGTGACCGAGATCGTGTTGAACCTCAAGGGCATCGCCGCCAAGATCTACGGCGACGGGCCCAAGACCGTCCGCGTGGAAGCCGCCGGCCCGTGCGAAGTCACTGCCGGCAGCATCAAACAGGGCGACGACCTGGAGATCCTCAATCCCGAATGGCATATCGCCACCTTGGGCGAGGGGGCCAAGCTCGTGATGGAGCTGACCTTTGACAAGGGCCGCGGCTATGTTCCGGCCGAGCGCAACAAGCTCGCGCTGATCGAAAAGAACGATGTCACCACCCTGCCTGTGGACAGCATCTATACCCCGGTGCTCAAGTGCAACTACACGGTGGACAACACCCGTGTGGGCCAGATCACCGACTTTGATAAATTGACCATCGAGGTCTGGACCGATGGCACCACCACCGCGCAGGAGGCCCTGAGCCTGTCCGCGCGCGTGCTGACCGAACACCTGAATCTGTTCGTCAACCTGTGTGATGAAGCCGCCGAGACCGAAATCATGGTCGAAAACGACGAGAAGGGCAAGGAAAAAGCGCTGGAGATGACCATTGAGGAGCTGGACCTGAGCGTTCGGTCCTTCAACTGCCTCAAGCGCGCCGGCATCAACACCGTGGGCGACCTCATCAACAAGAGCGAGGACGACATGATGAAGGTGCGCAACCTTGGCCGCAAGAGCCTGGAAGAAGTCATGGCGAAACTTGACAGCCTGGGCTTCATGCTCACCAAAGACGACGACAACTGATAAAGGAGTGAAACGGAATGCCCGGTACTAGAAAGCTTGGCCGCGCCACCGACAGCCGCAAGGCGATGCTGCGCGCTATGGTCACTTATCTGTTCGAGAACGGCAAGATCGAGACCACTCTGACCCGTGCCAAGGAGGTCCGCTCCATGGCCGAGAAGATGGTCACCCTGAGCAAGGCCGGCGATCTGCACGACAAGCGTCAGATCTTCAGCTATATCACCAAGGAAGATGTTGCCAAGAAGGTCATCGA
>DBRU01000029.1:8179-8803 GCA_002306375.1 Faecalibacterium sp. UBA1360 | reverse complement strand
GTGCTCGGGCGGGTCGGACACGCCCCTGGGCTGTTTTGCCACGCCGGTGGACTATCCCGGGCGGCTGCTCAGCGGGCCCTGCTACGGCCAGTACGCCACCCGCATCTGGGACGCCTACCTGTTCCACAGCGTGCCCTACTACACCCAGCACAAGGACGACCTGGAATACGACCAGTTCAACCAGCTGGGTACCCCGGCGTCGCTGGGGTGCATCCGGCTGGCCGTGGTCGATGTGAAGTGGATCTATGACAACTGCGACATCGGCACCCGGGTCATCATCTATGACGACGAGGACGACCCCGGGCCCATGGGCAAGCCGGGAACGATCTACACCGACCCCGCCGACGAGACGCTGCGGGGCTGGGACCCCACCGACCCCGACCCCGAAAACCCCTGGGACGACAAGTACCAAAACGGCACCGCGATCCGCAGCGACGCCGCCTGGGAGGAATGGAACGCAGCCGCGGCCGACGGCCGCTGGATGGACAGCCTGACCCCCACCGACTTGCAGGGGTACAGCACCGATTCCAGCCTGGTGGGGACCAGAGGATAACACCCGCTCAACACGCTCAACAAAAACAGGCGGCCCCGGAAGGGGCCGCCTCAGACTGTCGAAAAAGTACA
>DBRU01000029.1:5476-8083 GCA_002306375.1 Faecalibacterium sp. UBA1360 | reverse complement strand
CGTGTCGAGTTTCTCGACACGCTGCAGGCGGCCCCGGCAGGGGCCGCCTGTTTTGTGTTTGTGTGAAAGGGTCAGGGTTCCTCGGCGGTGTCCAGCACCAGGTCCGCCCTGGCGGGGATGTCCCACTTGCGCAGGTAGCCTTCCTCCAGGGGGATCCACCGGGCCTGGAAGCCCGACCAGGCCGCGCCTTCCCGGGCGCGCAGGCGCAACGCCTGCACGGCGGGCGGGCAGGTCACGAACACCCGCAGGTCATAGTCCCCCAGGTCCGGGTGGTGGCTGTAGCTGCCTTCCAGGATGGTCAGGGCGCCCGCCGGCAGGGGCACCGCCTGGCCGAAGGTGTCGTTGTGGCAGTTGTAGGGGCGGTATACCCCGGCCTGCCCGACCCGCAGGGGGTCCAGCACCTCGGCGCGCAGGCGGGCAAAGTCCATGTTGGCGGCCGGGGTGCTCTGCCAGGCGGGGTCCCGCCGGGCAAAGGGCAGGTAATAGTCGTCCATGTGCACGACGGCGCAGCCCAGCTCCCGGGCCAGGGCCGCCGCCAGGGCGGTCTTGCCCGCGCCGCAGCGCCCGTCGATGGCCACCAGGGCGGTCCCGCCCTCTTCGGCCAGGGCTCTGGCGGCCCGCAGCACCGGCGCAAAGGCCGGATGGCCGGCGGGATACAGTTCGGTCATGGCGATGCCTCCTTATGGCAGGGGCGTCAGCCCCGGATGGCCGCGCAGACAGCCTCGTAGGCGGGGGTGATGTCGGCCATCAGGGCCCTGGCCCCGGCCATATCCCCGGCCCGCAGCGCCGCCACCTGTTTGGTGAGCAGGTCGAACAGCACGGTCATGGACAGGTTGCCGCACACCCCCTTGAGGGTGTGGGAGGCCGTGACGGCGGCGTCGGCGTCGCCGGCGTCCAGCGCGGCGGTCAGCTTGCCGTAGCTGGCGTCGGCCAGAAACTTGCCCAGAAAGCGTTCCAGCAGCATATCGTTGTTCATCATGCGCTCCAGCGCGGCGTCCACGTCGATGCCCGCGCCGCGCAGCGCGGCGGCTCGTTGGTCCTGCATGGTCGTTCCCTCCTTATGTCAGGCGTCATGGTTCAGGCGTCCGCCCCGGGGGCGGGCTCGTACAAACGGTGGAGCAGCGGCTCCACCGCGAAAAAGGCGTCCAGCAGCTTGGGGTTGAACACCCCGCACTGGCCCGTGCGGATCATCTCCAGCACGGTGGCGCGGTCAAAGGCCTTTTTGTACACGCGCTTGCAGCTCAAGGCGTCGTACACGTCGGCCAGGGAGACGATCTGCGCCCAGGTGGAGATCTCGTCCCCTTTGAGCCCGTCGGGGTAGCCCCGGCCGTCCCACCGCTCGTGGTGGTGGCGGGCGATGTCGTAGGCGTAGGGGTAGGCCTCGTTTTCCCGCAGCTGGGGGATGCGTTCCAGCATTTCGGCCCCGCGCAGGGTGTGGGTCTTCATGATCTCGTATTCCTCGGGGGTCAGGCGGCCGGGCTTGTTGAGGATGGCGTCCGGGATGGCGATCTTGCCCACGTCGTGCATGATGGCCGCCGTGGCGATGAGCTCGATCTCGGCGGGGGTGAGCCCCGCGCCCATCTCGGTTTGGGTCAAACGCAGGCTGGTGATGTCGTGGATGCGGCGAACATGCTCGCCCGATTCGCCGTCCCGGAACTCGATGGCCGTGGACAGGGCTTCCAGCATGCCCATATTGAGCTCGGCGATCTGCTGGGCGCGGCGGACCAGCTCGGACTGCTGGTCCTTTACGGTGGCGCGCAGGCGTTTTCTGGCCTCAAACAATTCCACCACCGACTGCACCCGCCGCAGCACCACATAGGGCACCACCGGCTTGCTGATGACGTCCATGACGCCCAGGCGGTAGGCCTCCCGCATGACGGCGTCGCTGGCTTCGGCCGTGATCAGGAACACGGGCAGCGAGGTCAGCAGGTCGGCCTCTTTCAGGCGGCGCAGCACCTCGATGCCGTCCATCTCGGGCATCATCACGTCCAGCAGCACGGCGCACAGCGCCTGGGGCGCGGCCAGGATGGCGTCCAGGCCCTCGCGGCCGTTCTCCGCCTCCCGGATGGCGTAATAGGGCGAAAAGATATTGTCCAGGATGCCGCGGTTGATCTCATCGTCGTCCACGATGAGCAGCGCGCCGCGCCAGGCGGCGTCCTGGGGGTTGGGTTGTTCAGGCATGGGGGTGTCTCCTCTCGGCGCGGCAACGCGCGCGGCAAAATGGGATACATCTTCAGTATAGCGGATTTTTTCCGATTTCACAAGGCGGCGGGTCCCGTCGGGGGCAAAAATTTCCCCGGGAAAAGGCGGGCCCCCGCCGGGCGAAACAGCCCCGCACCGCCTTTTGCCCCCCTGCCCCGACCCGCCAAAGCCCCAAAAGGCCGCGACGGCGCCCCGCTTGCACGGGACGCCGTCTCGGTTGGTATAGGAAAATAAGAGGATGGCAAAAATCAGGGGGCGTCACACGATCTTGCGGGATTTGTGCACGCCGGTCTTGAGGAACTCCACCCACTCGGCCACGTTCACCGCGTGGTCGCCCAGGCGTTCCAGGTACTTGGTGATCATGAACAGGTCCAGCGCGGTCTCGGCGCTGTCGGGGTGGGCGGC
>DBRU01000029.1:3909-5445 GCA_002306375.1 Faecalibacterium sp. UBA1360 | reverse complement strand
AGGTCCACCTGCACGTAGGCGCCGATGGCCTGCTTGACCATGGCCAGGACCACGGCCCCCATCTTCTGGATGTCGGCCAAAACGCCCACGGCCTCGGCGGTGTCGGCCTTGAGGTGCAAAACGATCTCGGCGATGTCGGAGGCCTGGTCGGCGATGCGCTCGATGTCGGTGACCATCTTCAGGGCCGTGGACACCTTGCGCAGGTCCCCGGCCACCGGCTGCTGGCGCAGAAAGAGCGTCAGGCAGCGGTGTTCGATCTCGTGCTCCACGGCGTCGATCTCGCTGTCCCGGGCGATGACGCTGCGGGCCAGGTCCAGGTCGTGGCGTTCAAGGGCGGCCAGGGCGCTTTCGATGGCGCCCCCCGCCGCGTGGCCCATGCGGGCCAGCATGGTGTCGAGCTGCAACAGCTCTTCGTCATAGATCCTGCGGCTGCTGGTAGGCATAGTGATAGGCTCGCTTTCTTTGTANNGGCGTGGCGAACACCCGCTCGGTGGGGCCCATCTCGATGAGCTCGCCCAGCAGAAAGAAGGCCGTCTTGTCCGAGATGCGGGCCGCCTGCTGCATGTTGTGGGTGACGATGACGATGGTGTAGTCCTTTTTGAGCTCCATGGCCAGCTCTTCCACCTTGGAGGTGGAAATGGGGTCCAAAGCGCTGGTGGGCTCGTCCATGAGCAGCACCTCGGGCTCCACGGCCAGGGCCCGGGCGATGCACAGGCGCTGCTGCTGCCCGCCCGACATGCCCAGGGCGCTCTTGTTCAGGCGGTCCTTGACCTCGTCCCAGATGGCCGCGCCCCGCAGGCTGCGCTCCACGATCTCGTCCAGCTGGGCCTTGCCGCGCACGCCGTGGGTGCGCGGGCCGTAGGCGATGTTGTCGTAGATGCTCATGGGGAAGGGGTTGGGCTTCTGGAACACCATGCCCACGCGGCGGCGCAGCACGTTGACGTCCATCTTGTCCTTGTAGATGTCCACGCCGTCGAGGCGGATGTCGCCGGAGATGCGGCACCCTTCCACCAGGTCGTTCATGCGGTTCAGGCTCTTGAGGAAGGTGGATTTGCCGCAGCCCGACGGGCCGATGAAGGCCGTGATCTCCTTTTCGGGGATGGACATGCTGACGTTTTTCAGGGCATGGAAGCTGCCGTAGTACAGGTCCATGTTGGAAACTTCAAATTTATTCATCTGGGCTCAATTTCCTTTCGCAAGTTTGCCCGCCACAAAGCTGGACAGCCCGTTGATGGCCAGCACCAGGAACAAAAGCACCACGGCGGTGCCGTAGGTCTCGCCCACGTGCAGGCCCTCGTTGGACAGCATATACATGTGGACCGCCAGGGTCCGGGTGGAGTTGAAGACGCTTTGGGGGATGGCCGCCACCGTGCTGGCCGTGTAGATCAGCGCGGCGGTCTCGCCCACGATGCGCCCGGTGGCCAGGATGACGCCCGACAGAATGCCCGGCATGGCCGAGGGCAGCACGATGGTGAACACGGTGCGCAGCTTGCCCGCGCCCAGGCCGAAGCTGCCTTCCCGGTAGGAATCGGGCAC
>DBRU01000029.1:0-3819 GCA_002306375.1 Faecalibacterium sp. UBA1360 | reverse complement strand
CGCACGACCTTGACCAGCTTGTTGCCCCGCTTGGCGTATTCCACCAGCCAGACGGCGGCGAAGATGCCCAGGGGCGTGGCGATGGCCAGGGAGAAGGCCGTCATCAGCACCGTGTTGATGAGCGAGGGCATGAGGGAGACGTTTTCGGAATTGTAGGTCCATTCAAACAGACTGGCCTTGAGGTTGGGGATGCCCATGACCAGGATGTACCCGATCAGAAAGACCAGCACGGCCACGGTGACAAAGGCGGCCAGCCGCACGCCCCACCGCATGACCAGCGCCCAGATCCGGGCGGCGGCGCGGTTTTCCCGGTTTTGGGCCGGGGGGATCATCTGCACGCGGGAGGCGCTGTATCCGGCGGGGTTGGCCGTTGTGGTGATGGTGGATTCAGGCATTTTTCTCCCTCTCCTTCACAAGACTGAAGCTCAGGTTGATGAGCAGGATGAACACGAACAACACAACGCCGGTGGCGATCAGCGCTTCGCGGTGCAGGTCGGCGGCATAGCCCATTTCCATGACGATGTTGCTGGTCATGGTGCGCAGGCCCTGGAACAGCCCCTGGGGCATCCAGGTCTGGTTGCCGGCCACCATGACCACGGCCATGGTCTCGCCGATGGCGCGGCCGACGCCCAGGATCACCGCCGACAGCACGCCGCTTTTGGCGGCGGGCAGGACCGTGCAAAAGACGCTGCGCTCATGGGTGGCCCCCAGCGCCAGGGCGCCCTCGTAGTAGCTTTGGGGCACGGCGTCCAGACTGGCCTTGCTCACCGTGATGATGGTGGGCAGGATCATGATGCCCAGCAGCAAACTGGCCGTGAACAGGCTCATGCCCTTGCCGTTGCGGATGCCCAGGGTCAGGCGGAAGAAGTCGGTCTTGAGCATGGCCTGGATGGCAGGCACCAGCACCACCATGCCGAAGAAGCCGTACACCACCGACGGGATGCCCGCCAGCAGCTGCACCGCCGGCAGCAAAACCTTGTTGACCCGGCGGGAGGCAAAGCGGCTCATGTACACGGCGGTGAGCAGGCCGATGGGCACGCCCACGAGGATGGCCCCCGCCGTGACATAGATGCTGCCCAAAATCATGGGCAGGATGCCGTAGATGTCGTTGCCCGGCTTCCAGGTCTGGCCCAGCAGAAAATCCAGGGGCCCGATCTTGAACAAGGTGGGCAGGCCGTTGGCGAACAGAAACACGCAGATGAGCCCCACCGCCAAAATCGAGATGCAGGCGCAGGCGGTGAACACCCATTTCATCACGGTCTCTTTTGTGTTGGATGTCCTCGTACTCATTTTCCTATACTCCATTCTTGCTGTGAAAGGCGGGACAAAGGCGGGGCGAGGCCCGCCTTTATCCCAAAGAAGGACCGCAGCCCGCGGGGGCGGCGGTCTTTTTGGGGTTCAGGCGCGGGGGAAATCAGGCCAGTTCGTCCCAGGTGATGGTCTCGCCCACGTAGATGCTCTTGATCTGGTCGGTGGTCAGGTCGTCCACGGGGTTGGCCGGGTTGACGATGACGGCGATGCCGTCCATGGCCAGCACGGTGGCCGTGGCCCCGGCTTCGACCTCGGAATCCTTGAGCTCGCGGGAGGCCATGCCGATGGTGTAGGTGCCGTCCAGCGCGCCGGACACGCCGATGGTGGAGTCGGTGGTCAGCAGCTCGATGTTGGCGTCGGCGTTCAGGGCCTTATAGGCTTCGATGAGCTTTTCCATCAGGGGGCTGACCGAGGAGGAACCGCCCACCGTGATGCTGCCGGCGGGCAAGTCGCCCTCGAAGGCGGCGGCGCCGTCGGCGCCGATATAGCCTTCCTCGGTGGCGATGGCCTGGCCTTCGGCGCTCATGCAGAAGTTGAGGAAGTCAACGGCCAGGGGGTCGGTGGCTTCGCCGTTGGTCACGATGTTGAAGGGGCGGGCCAGGGTGTAGGTGCCGTCCTTGACGGTGTCGGCGGAAGGCGCCACGCCGCCCACCTTCACGGCCTTGACCGTGTCGTTCAGGCTGCCCAGGCTGATGTAGCCGATGGCGGTCTCGTCGTTGGCCACGGTGGTCATGATGGCGTTGGTGGAGTTCTGGGTCACAGCGCCGGGGATGGTGTTGTCCACCTTTTCGCCGGCGTCGTTCTTCGCTTCCACGCCGGTCAGCTCGATGAAGGCGCCGCGGGTGCCGGAGCCTTCCTCACGGGTGACCACGGTGATGGCCTGGGTGTTGTCGAACCCGGCGGCATCGGCGGCGGAGGAGCTCTCAGAGGTGCTCTCGGAGGTGGAGGAGCCGGTCCCGGAATCGGAAGCGGTGGACCCGGACGCGGTGTTGCCGCAGGCGGCCAGGCTCAGAGCCATGGCGGCGGCGCAGACCAGAGCGATCTTACGTTTCATTGTGTTCGTCTCCCTCATTTGTGTACAGGATCGCGGCGTTTTGTATCTGCCGCGTTATGTCGTCGCTGCGCGGTTTGTTTTCTGCGCGGCGGCCCGTCTTTCGGGCGCAAGTGTATTGTAGCAAAGGCCGGGGCAGGGTTTCGACCACAGTGGGGTACAATCGGCGTAAATCTTGGGTCAAGGGGAGCCCGGTTTTGCAAAGAACTTGTAAAATGCGTAAAAATCAGCGCCGAAAAACCGGCCAAAACGCCCAAAAAACGCACAGGCAGGGCCATTTTACATAAATTTTACAAACACTTTACCGCCATTTGCTACCCCGCGTGGCCTTTGGCACCTTATAATAGGTATCGGTATAGGCCGCTTGGCGGCAGGGGGCACGGCCCCCGGAAAAATAAGAGAATGGAAGGACTCCCCAGTATGACCATTTTTAATGTGTTCAGTCTGATGGGCGGCATCGCCATGTTCCTGTACGGCATGGACATGATGGGCAAAGCCCTGGAGCAGACCGCCGGCAACAAATTGCAGGGCATTTTGAGCAAGATGACCTCCTCGCCCGTGAAAGGCCTTTTGCTGGGCATGGTGGTCACGGCCGTCATCCAGTCCAGCGGCGCCACCACGGTCATGGCCGTGGGCTTCGTCAATTCGGGTCTCATGCAGCTGCACCAGGCCATCGGCGTCATCATGGGCGCCAACATCGGCACCACGGTCACGGGGTGGCTGTTGTCCCTGTCGGGTCTTGAGGGCGACAACTTCCTGACCCAGATGCTCAACCCCAACGCCTGGAGCCCCATCCTGGGCTTTATCGGCATCTGGATGTACATGCTGGGCAAGGACCGCAAGCGGGGCGTGGGCAAGATCATGATGGGCTTTGCCATCCTGATGGCCGGCATGAACATCATGTCCACCTCCATGAGCCCCCTGGCCGACGAGCAGTGGTTCATGGACCTGTTCCTGGCCTTCAGCAACCCGGTCTTCGGCGTGGTGGCCGGCGCGGTGCTCACGGCCGTGCTGCAATCCTCGTCGGCGGCGGTGGGCATTTTGCAGGCGCTGTCCTCCACCGGCGCGGTGACCTACAGCGCCGCCGTGCCCATCATCATGGGCCAGAACATCGGCACCACGGTCACGGCGCTGATCTCCTCGGCAGGCGCCAACAAGAACGCCAAGCGCACGGCCTTTGTGCATCTGTACTTCAACCTCATCGGCACCGTGATCTTTTTGTGCGGGTTCTACGGCCTGCACGCTTTGATCCACTTCCCCTTCTTTGGCGACCAGATCAACACCTTCGGCATCGCCATCGTGCACACGGTGTTCAACGTGGTGACCACCGCCATTCTGCTGCCCTTCAACCGGGTGCTGGAACGCCTGGCCATCATGACCGTGCCCGACAGCAAGTCCGACGCGCCGGAACAGCATTCCCTGCTGGACGATCGCCTGCTGTCCACCCCCTCGGTGGC
>DBRU01000024.1:2897-4050 GCA_002306375.1 Faecalibacterium sp. UBA1360 | reverse complement strand
TTTGGGATAGTCCATAGACAAGGATGCCTTCCTTCTTTGTTTGGTATCGGGCCGCGCCCTAAGCGGACCGGGCTGTGTCTACCTTACCACAGTCCGGCCCGCGGCGCAAACCTTTTTCAGGCAAACAGGTCCGCCAGCACAGCCAAACGGGCGTCGGACGCGGCGGCCCGGCGCAGCGCCCGGACAAAGGCCCCGGCAAAGGCCCGGGCCCCCGCCGTTTGCAGGTGAGCGTCGTCCCGGTGGTCGCCTGCCCACAAAAACAGTCGCTTGCAGTGTTCGGCGCCGGTGGCCGTGCACAGAGCCGCCGTGGCTGCGCCCAGGTCCACCAGGGACACGCCCTCGGCCGCCGCCATGGCCAGCATGGCGTCCCGGTAGGCCCCGAAGCTGGGGCGGCAGATGCCTTCGGCGTCAAAGACGCGCATGGCCACCGGGGTGACCAGCACAGGCACCGCGCCGGCAGCCCGGGCCGCCTGCACATAGGGCGTCAGCGCCGCCGCAAAGTCGGCGGGGGCTACGTAGCGCTCGGGCTTTTGCAGGTTGGCGTCGTTGTGACCGAACTGGATCAGCAGATAGTCGCCGGGAGCGATGTGGGCGGCGATGTCCTTGAGGCGGCCTTCCTCCAGGAAGGTCCGGGTGCTGCGCCCGGCCATGGCACAGTTGTCGATGGCAAAGGCGGGCAGGTCATACCGGCGCTGCTGGGCAAAGGCGTCCGGGCGATGGCTCTGGCGGCACAGCGCCGCGCCCTTGCCCCAGGTCCACAGCTGCTCGCCCCAGCCGCTTTGCGGGGCTTCCGTCTCGGAATAGCTCTGCACGGTGGAATCCCCCGCCAGCCAGACCGTGGGCCGGGCGTTGAGTTCGGGCATGACCTGGGCAAAGTCCATGTCGGTGCCGTAGTAGAAAGAGGGGTACCCGGGCTGGTTGTAGCAGTTGTTCTGCCAGGCCACGCCGCAGCGGTACTGGGGATCGTGCAGCAGGGTGAACAGCTTGTGGGGGGTCAGGTCGGTGGTGGTGTAGATGCGGATGGCGGTGTCGTCCTCGGTGCGCACCAGCAGTTCCTCGCGGAAGTCGCCCAGCACGTCGGCCACCAGGCAGGGGTTGCCCTTGGTGCCGTTGTTGGTCAGCGTACCCTGGGGCAGCAGCATGGTGCCGTGGG
>DBRU01000024.1:0-2698 GCA_002306375.1 Faecalibacterium sp. UBA1360 | reverse complement strand
GTTGAAGATCTCCAGCCCCGGCACATCGGGGTCGATGTCGGCCACGTGCATCGAGTCGCCGTGGCCGAACTTGGCCACCCGGCCGTCGGGCAGGCGGCCGTAGCTGGAATACAGCAAACTGCCGTCATGGTCGATGACCGCCGCGCCGTAGATGATCTCCATACAGCCGTCGCCGTCCACGTCGGCGGTGGCGATGCTGTGATTGCCCTGGCCGGCCAGGATGCCGTACACTGGGTCGGAGCCTACGTTCAGGTGGCAGTCGGAGCCGTTGAAGGGGTTGTTCATGGGCACAAAGCCGGAATCCACCGACCAGGTCTCGCGGAAATGCCCGGTAAAGAAGTCGTAGGCCACCAGCGTGGCGCGGGTGTAGTAGCCGCGGCAGACGATCAGGTAGGGGTGTTCGCCGTCCAGGTAGGCCACGCCCGAATTGAAGCGGTCCACCCGGTTGCAGGGCTCGATGCGGGGCATGGCATAGTCGCCCCACAGCAGGCCGTCGTCCACCCGGCCGAACTTGAAGGGGATGGTCTCCCGCTCCACGCCGTCGCCGCCGAACATGGTCAGGTATTCGGGGCCTTCATAGATGAAGCCCTCGAACTTGTCCAGCTGGTTACGGGGGCTGCGGGAGGGCGCATAGGTGCCGATGAAATAGTCGGCCAGCGCCTCGGCGTCCGCCTGGGACAGCGGATACGAATACTTTGGCTCGATGCCGAAGCACTCCTCCACGGTGGCGGGCCAGCGGCCGATACGCACTTCGGGATGCTGAGGCCAACGACGGAACACGTCGGCCATGTGCAAGCGGTAATCCCCGGCCGAACAGACGTAGTTGTCCTCGTGGGTCCAGCCGGCAGCCAGGTCCTCGGCGGGCATGGTCACATACCGCCGCCACAGCACGCTGCCGTCGGGGGCAAAGCGGGTCATGCAGGTGCCCGGCGCGGTCTTGACGGCCATTTCGGCCCGGCCGTCGCCGTCGAAGTCATAGACGATGAACTGGGTGTAGTGGGCGCCGGCGCGGATGTTGGGGCCCATGTCCAGGCGCCACAGCAGCGTGCCGTCCAGCTTGTAGCAGTCGATCAGGCAGCGGCCGGTGTAGCCCTTGATGGACACGTCCTGGCTGTTGGTGGGGTCCCACTTGACGAAATATTCCATCTCGCCGTCGCCGTCCACATCGCCCACGCTCATGTCGTTGGCGCGGTAGGTAAAGGCGTCCCCCGCCGGGGTGACGCCGCCTTCGGGCTTTTGCAGGGGCAGATCATAGTGGCCTTTTTCCCACACAGACACCGGGCGGCAGGCAGGGCCTTCCACCCCGGCCAGCACGGGGGCCACGGCATAGGTGTCGGTGTCGGCGCCGTCAGGGTCCAGGTAGTTGGTGCTGTCCCCCACTTCGGCCAGGCGCACGCCGTTTTTGTAGACGACGAAGTCCGCGCCGTGCAGACCGGTGGCGGTGACGCCGTCCACCTCGGACTTGAACAGCCGCCAGCTGACGAACACGCCGGTGTTGGCCCGCACCGCCACCAGGCCCCGGGACAAAGCTTCCAGCTGGGGGGCCAGGACCCGGGCGACGGGAGTCTTGAGCCAGGCGGTCTCGGCCACGAGGGCGCCGTTGGCGTCCAGCGCCCGGGCCTTGAGGTAGTACGGGATGTGGGTGGAGCGGCGGAAGGTAAAGGCCGTGTCGGCGGTGAGGCCGGCGGTCTTGCAGCGAAGCTGGGGGGTCATGCGGTCGGACCAGTCCACCGCATAGGTGGCCGCGCCGGGGCAGGCGTCCCAGGCGACGGTAGTGGAGCGCGGGGTTTGGGACAAAACGGTCAGTTTCATGACTTTTTTCCTTTCGGTCCCGGCCCGCCGGGCCGGATACGGGCGCGCGCCAACACAAAAGGGCACCGCGGAGGACGTTCGCGGTACCCTTTTGTTCAGCGCACTCGCGCCTTATGGTTTTGTACCGGCTGGGTCAGGGATGAACTCAGTGGTCAGCCTTGTACATTTCGTTGAGCTCGGCGATCAGGTCAGCACCGCCGCGGTCGCTCCACTGCTGGAAGGCGGCCTGCAGGCCGGCGTCGTCGATCTGGCCGCAGATGTACTGGGTGCGGGCATCCTCGAGGATCAGGTCGATGTCGGTGCCGACTTCGGAGTTGACGGAGGAGTTGGCCAGGTAGCCCAGAGCGGGGTTGAACACGGCGTGCTCGGTGTTGACGACCACGCAGGCCTCAGCCTGGAGCTGGCTCTCGCGCTTTTCGAGCTGGTAGGTGTCGTTGATGGCGTCGGGCAGGTAAGCGACAGCCTGGTTCAGGCCGGCGTTGGGGGTCTGGGCGGCGGTCAGGTCGGGGTTCATGGCCACGTTGCCGTTCTCGTTGATGTCGTAGCTGACGCCCTCGATGCCGTAGTCGGCCAGAGCCATCATCTCATCGTCGCACATCTTGTCCAGGAAGGTCAGGCAGTTCTTGACGTCTTCCTCGGTCTTGGCGCCGGACTTGGTGATCAGGTAGAAGCCGTTGTAGCCGCTGGTGGCCAGGGTGCGGGCCTCAGAGGAGGCGTCCTTGGCGACGGGGCCGACCATGGTCATGGTGGCGGTGGTGGAAGGATCGACCACGCTGGTCACGTTGTTGTCGGTGTAGTAGTTCCAGATGCGCTTGGCGCCGTCCATGGTATCCAGGAAGCAGCCGGCCTCGCCCTTCTTGCAGCCGTCCTCCCAGGTGGAGGTGTC
>DBRU01000057.1 GCA_002306375.1 Faecalibacterium sp. UBA1360 | reverse complement strand
CTGCGGCGGCCGCTTTCGGCGGCGGCCTGCCGGGCGCGGCGGCGGGCGGCCTCCAGCTGGGCGGCGGCGTCGGCGCTTTGCGCGGCGGACGCGCCCGCGGTGTTCAGCGTGCGCTGGGCGTCGCCTGCGTGGTAGACGGCGCGCTGGGCGTCGCCGGTGTTCAGTTTGCGTGGTTCGCTCATGAGCGTCCTCCCTTTTTGGCGCGGGGCCGGCGGCCCCTGTGGGACTATGGTATGTTCATCCTTTTTTCTGCATTCTCTGTTCCAGGTCGCGGCAGGCGGCCAGGGTCTGGGGGTCCAGCGCGCCGCCCTTTTTCTGCACGAAGGAAATGCTTTGCTGCAAGCTGTGCAGCAAAGCCAGGTCCAGGTCCTGCATTTGTTCCCGCCGCAGGCGCTCCACGCCGGGATAATCCCGCTCGGCGCTGGTGGCGTCGGCCATATACAGGATCTTGTCCAGCAGGCTCATGCCCGCCTTGCCGGTGGTATGACATTCGATGGCGGACAAAATTTCGGGGTCGGTGACCCCCCACCGGGTGGCGCACAAAATGGCGGCGGCGATGCCGTGCCACACCGGCGTGGGGCGGGCGGCGGCATTTTTAGCCATTATAGCATTGTCGGCAAAAATCTGCAACATATCCTCCCAGGGGAGTTCCTTCGCGCTGTCGTGCAAAAGTGCCGCCAGTGCGGCTTTTTCTTCGTCCGCGCCGTAGCGCCGGGCCAGTTCCACCGCCATA
The DNA here is from genome assembly GCA_002306375.1 of Faecalibacterium sp. UBA1360. Taxonomy (GTDB): domain Bacteria; phylum Bacillota; class Clostridia; order Oscillospirales; family Ruminococcaceae; genus Gemmiger. Next base: position 42,559 of record DBRU01000057.1, on the reverse strand, counting down.
TTTTTTACATTCAGGGTGTGCTTGTAGCGCTTGTGGGACAAGCGCTGTTTGACCAGCTGCTGCGCCTGTTCACAGGTCATACGGACGCCTCCTTCGGATCGTTTGACATCATTTACACCGCGCCGCCCAACCCGTACAGGTCGTGGCGGCGGATCACATCCCGCACTTCGGCGGGCAAAACGCCGCGCAGGGCCCGGGGGCCGAGCTCGCCCGAGCGGATGCGGCTGGACGCGCAGGGCACCGGCGCGGCGTGGGCAAAGATGACCCGGCCGCCCTCGGCGCGCAAGGCGTCGGCGGCGGCGTACAGGTCGGCCCCGTCGCCCCCCTGCCGGCTTTGCACCACCAGGGTGGCCAGGGCCAGGATGTCCCGCCATTGCCGCCAGGCCGTAAAGCTGAACAGCATATCGCTGCCAAGGGCCAGGTACAGCCGGGCCCCGGGCCAGGCGTCATGCAGCATGCCCAGCGTGTTGACCGTGTAGCTGCGCCCGGCGCGGTCGATCTCCCACCGGCTGAGCTCCACCCGCCGGTCCACCGACAGAAAGCAGCGGCACATTTCCAGGCGCAGTTCGCCGGGGGTGGCGCTGGCCGCCTTGTGGGGCGGGGTGCCGGCGGGCATGACCAGGACCTTGTCGGGGTCCACGGCGTCCATGACGGCGCGCAGGTTGTTCAGGTGCCCCACATGGGGCGGGTCAAAGGTGCCGCCGTACAACAGCAGCTTGCCCACGGGGGCGCTCATTTGGCGGCGGCCAGCACGGCGGTGTAGACCGAGTCCTTGTCCTTTTGCAAAAACAGCACGAACCGCCGCCCGATGACCTGCACGCAGGCCGCGCCGGTGGCCTGGGCCAGGATGTCGGCGGCTTCGCGGGCAGAGTATTCGCTGTTGTCCAGCACCTTGAGTTTGATCAGTTCCCGGGCGGCCAGGCACTTGCCCACCGCGTCGATCATGGCGGGGCCGATCTCGCCCTTGCCGATCTGGAACACCGGGTCAAGCCCGTTGGCCGCCCCGCGCAGGGCGGCGCGCTGTTTGCTGGTAAGAGTCATGGTATACCAATCCTTTCGGTGGGTGTTTGTCATTGGCCCAAAAAGCCGGGCAGTTCCTGTTCCAGGCGCTCCATGGCCCGGCCCCGGTGGCTGATGGCGTCCTTTTCGCCGTCGGCCAGCTGGGCGTAGGAGCGGCGGTCGGCGTTGGGGGCCTTGCCCCCGCCGGGCAGGCCCACCTCATCGGGCACGAACAGCGGGTCGTAGCCGAAGCCGTTTTCGCCCCGCAGGTCGAAGGCCACGGCGCCGGGGCACTCGCCTTCCACGGTCAGCTGCCGTCCGTCGGGCAAGACCAGGCACACGGCCGAGACGAAGCGGGCGCCGCGGCGTTCGGCGGGCACGCCGGCCAGGGCGGCCAGCAGCTTCTGGTTGTTGGCGTCGTCGTCGCCGTGGACGCCGGCGTACCGGGCGCTGTACACGCCGGGCGCGCCGTCCAGGGCGTCCACGCACAGGCCCGAGTCGTCGGCCACGGTGGCCAGGCCGGTGGCCCGGCAGAAGGCCGTGGCCTTGATGCGGGCATTCTCGGCAAAGGTAGTTCCCGTTTCCTCGGGGTCCAGGTCCACGCCCAGCTCCCGCAGGCTTTTGACCGTGTGGCCCGCCCGTTCCAGGATGCGGCGCAGCTCCTTGAGTTTGCCGGGGTTGTTGGTGGCCGCGCAGACGATCATACGTTCTCCTCCTTTGCGGGCAGTTCGGGCAGCAGGGCCTGGGAGAAATCGGTGGCCGAGAAGAAGATCAGGTCGTCCAGCTGTTCGCCCACGCCCACAAAGCGGATGGGCAGGCCCAGCTTTTCGTGCACGGCCAGCACGCAGCCGCCCTTGGGGGTGCCGTCCAGCTTGGTCAGCACGATGCCGGTGGCCCCGGCGGCGCGGCAGAATTCCTGGGCCTGGCTGATGGCGTTTTGGCCCGTGATGGCGTCCAGAACCAGCAGCACTTCCAGGCTGGCTTCGGGGCTGGCCTTCTTGACGCTGCGGGTGATCTTGGACAGCTCGTCCATCAGGCCCTTTTTGTTGTGCAGGCGGCCGGCGGTGTCGGCGATGACCAGGTCGTACCCCCGGGCGGCGGCGCTCTGCACGGCGTCGAAGATGACGGCGGCAGGGTCGGCGCCCTCGCCGGCCTTGACCAGGGGCACGTCGGCCCGCTCGGCCCAGGTCTCCAGCTGTTCGCTGGCCGCGGCGCGGAAGGTATCCCCCGCCGCCAGCATGACCCGCTTGCCCAGGTCCTTATATAAGTAGGCCAGCTTGGCGATGGTGGTGGTCTTGCCCACGCCGTTGACCCCGATGACCAAAATCACCGCCGGGCGGCCGGTCAGGTCCATCTCGTCATGGGGGGAGATCTCCAGCCGGATGATCTCCCGCAGGGCCTTGAGGGCCTGGTCGCCGGTCTTGAGGTGATCCCGCTCCACGGCGTCCCGCAGCTCGTCCACCAGGCGCACGGCGGTGGCGGGGCCCACGTCGGCCAAGATCAGCTGTTCTTCCAGGTCGTTGTACAGATCGTCGTCGATCTGGGAGTTGGTCAGCGTATTGACGATGGTTTGGAAAAAGCCCGTGCGGGTCTTTTCGAGGCCCACTTCCAGCTTTTTCTTTTTGAAGCTGTCAAACAGTCCCATAAGGCACCTCCGTGTGGGAATAGGGCGGTCAGTTGACCAGGTCGGCGTTGACCTGGTCCAGGTCCAGGCGCAGCAGCTTGGAGACGCCGTCCTCCTGCATGGTCACGCCGTACAGGACGTCGGCGGCCTCCATGGTGCCGCGGCGGTGGGTGATGACGATGAACTGGGTCTTGTCGGTCATGCGGCGCAGGTACTGGGCGTAGCGGGTGACGTTGACGTCGTCCAGGGCCGCTTCGATCTCGTCCAAAATGCAGAAGGGCGAGGGGTTGACCTCCAGAATGGCAAAGTAGATGGAAATGGCCACCAGGGCCTGTTCGCCGCCGGACAGGGCCGACAGGTTGCGGATGACCTTGCCCGGGGGCGAGACCTCGATCTCGATGCCCGATTCCAGGACGTTGTCCTCGTCCGACAGATACAGCCGGGCGGAGCCGCCGCCGAACAGCTGGCGGAAGATATGTCCGAAATTGCGGTTGATCTGCTGGAAGCTCCTGGAGAAAAGCTGTTCCATCTCGCCGCAGAGCTCGCCGATCAGGCGGGTGAGCTCGGCCTTGGAGCGCTCCACGTCGGAGACCTGGGCCTTGAGGAAGTCGTAGCGTTCCTTGACTTCCTTGTATTCGTCGATGGCGCCCACGTTCACGTTGCCCAGCGCCCGGATCTTGGCGCGGATCTCGGCGACCTGGCGGCGCAGCTCGGTGACGGTGTCGAACTCCACGCACAGCGCACGGGCCTCGGCCTCGGTGAGCTGGTACTCGTCCCACAGCTTGGTGGCCGTGGTGTTGAGCTCGTTTTCGGCGGCGGCGCGGCGCTCGGCCAGGCGGGCCATCTCGCCGCTCATGCGCTCCCGCTCGTCGGTGAGGGTGCGGTTCTCCTGCCCGAGGCGGGTGATGGCGGCCTCTTTTTCCAGGCGGGCGGCGTTGGCCGCGCGGATGGCGGACTCGGCGTCGGCGATCTTCTGCTTGCTTTCTTCCCGGGCGCGGCGGATGTCGGCGATCCTGGCGTCGTTGGCCGTGATGGCGGCCCGGGCGGCGTCCATGACGGCGTTCAGTTCCCGGGCGCGGGCCTCGGCCTCGCCGGTGCGGCTGCGCAGCGTTTCCAGGGCGGCCTCGTGCAGGCCGATGTCCTTCTCGCCGGTCAGGCGGCGCATCTGGGCGTCGGACAAAGCGGCGGACAGTTCCTCCCGCTGGCGGCTCAGCTCGCCGGCGCTCTCGCCCAGCTGGGCCAGCTCGGCGCGGTATCCTTCCAGCTCCTTCTCGGCGGCGGCGCGGCCGGTCTCGGCCTGGGCCCGGGCGGCGCGGTCCTGTTCCAGCTGGGCCTGCAAGGCGGCCAGCTGTTTGTCCCGGGCGGCGGCGGCCGACTGGCCTTCCTGCACGGCGGCGTCCAGGCGTTCCAGGTCCATCTGGGCCTTGAGCCGGGCCGAGGCCGCGTTGACGCTCTCGCTTTCGGCACCGGCCAGCTGGGCGGCCAGGGTCTCGGCCTCGGCCTTGCGGGCCTCGGCCTCCCGGGCGGCGGCGGCCCGGCGCTGTTCCAGTTTGGTCAGGTTGTCGCGCAGGTCCTCCAGCTCCTGTTTGCGGCTGAACACCCCGGCGCTGCGGGCCGTGGAACCGCCGGTGAAGGAGCCGCCCGCGTTGATGACCTGGCCGTCCAGGGTGACGACCCGGTTGCGGTAGCCGAGGTTTTTGGCCACGGCGGAGGCTTCGGCCAGGTCCTCGACCACGATGATGCGGCCGAGAAGATTGTCGATGATATGGCGGTAACGCTCGTCGGCCTCCACCAGGTCGGCGGCCACCTCGGCGGTGCCGGTCAGGCGGCCGGTGAAGCGGCTGCCCTGCACGGTGTCCAGAGGCAGAAAGGTGGCCCGGCCGGCCCGCTGTTCTTTCAAGAAGGTGATGGCGGCCCGGGCGCTGCGCTCGTTTTCCACCACGATGTTCTGCAAAGCAAAGCCGAGCGCCGTCTCGATGGCGGTCTCGTAGCCTTTGCGCACGGTGAGGATGCCGGCCACCGGCCCGATGACGCCCCCCAGGCGGTTGGCCGCGGCGGCTTTCATCACCGTTTTGACGCTTTGCTGGTAGCCGTCCAGGTTGCGTTCCAGGTCCTCGAGGATGCGGATGCGCTGGGCCGTGTTGGAGCGGTCCCGGTCGGCCTTTTGCAGCGCGTCGGCGGCCTCGGCCTGCTGGCGGCGGCGGCTTTCCAGCTTGAGCTTGAGCCCGGCCTTGATGTTGTCGGCCCGGGTGACGGCGTCCTCGGCCTCGCGCAGGGCGTCGGCCGCGGCGGCGCGTTCCTCGCCCAGCTTTTTCGCGGCGTCGGCCGCGGCGTCGGCCTGGTTGCGCAGGGCGTCCCGCTGGGCTTCGGCGGCCTGGATGGCCGAGATCAGGGAGGCCGCCCGCACCTGCATGGCCGTGGCGGCGTCCTGCAAACGGGCGATGGCGGCTTCCACCACGTCCCGGCGCTGGCCGCTTTGCAGCGCCTTTTGTTCCAGGGCGCCCAGGCCGGCCCGGGCTTCGGACACGGCGGCGTCGGCCTTGGCCAGGTCGGCGCACAGGGCTTCGATGGCGGCGCGGTGCTCGGCGGCTTCGCTCTCGATGTCCCTGGCCCCCTGCCCCGCCTTGGCCAGTTCAGCCTCAGCCTCGGCGATCTGGGCGGCGGCGTGCTCGTTTTCGTTTTGCAAGACGGCGATGCGGCTCTCGCTGCCCGCGCCTTCCTCGGTCAGGGCGCGGATATCGGCGTTGGCCTGCTCCACTTGCAGCATCAGGTCCTGGGCTTCGGCCCGCAGGGCCTCGGTGCGCCGGTCGAATTCGTCCAGCTGGCGGGAGATGCGGGCGTGGTCGGCCTCGGCGGCCTCGTACCGGCGCTGCTGGTCCCGCACGGCGTCCTGGGCCCGGCGGATGGAGTCCACCCACAGGGTGACTTCCAGGGATTTGCGGGTCTTGGAATATTCCAGGAATTTCTGGGCCTTTTCGCTGTCCCGCTTCAGGGGGCCCACCCGGCTTTCCAGCTCGCCCAGGATGTCCCGCAGGCGTTCCAGGTTGCCCTCGGCGGCGGCCAGGCGGCGTTCGGCCTCGTTTTTGCGGTAGCGGAAGCGGGCGATGCCGGAGGCTTCCTCAAAAATTTCGCGGCGTTCGGCGCTTTTGGCGCCCACGATCTCGGCCACGCGGCCCTGGCCCACGATGGCGTAGCCGTCCCGGCCAAGGCCGGTGTCCAGCAAAAGCTCGTACACGTCTTTAAGGCGCACGTTCTGGCCGTTGATCGTGTATTCGCTCTCGCCGCTGCGGTAGTAGCGCCGGCCGATAGTGACCTCGTCGGCGTCCATGGCCAGGCCGTGGTCGGCGTTGTCGATGGTCAGGCTGACGGCGGCATAGCCCATGGCCCCCCGGGTCTGGGTGCCGCCGAAGATGACGTCCTCCATCTTGCCCGCGCCGCGCAGCTGTTTGGAGCTGGTCTCGCCCATGACCCAGCGGATGGCGTCGGATATATTGCTCTTGCCCGACCCGTTGGGGCCCACCACGCCGGTGATGCCGGCGCCGATGGCCACCTTGGTGCGGTCGGGGAAGGATTTGAAGCCCTGGATCTCGAGTTCTTTCAAGCGCATGAAGGGGGATTCCTTTCCATCAGAGGGCAGGGCCGGTCAGCTTTTCCAGCGCCTGGCGGGCGGCCTGCTGTTCGGCGGCCTTTTTGCTGCGGCCGCGGCCGCTGGCCACCGCCTGGCCGTTGAGGCTGACCTGCACTTCGAAGGTCTTGTCGTGGTCGGGGCCGCTTTCGCCCACCACGGTGTACTGCAAAGCGGCGCCGGGGGTCTCCTGCACCAGTTCCTGCAATTTGGTCTTGTAGTCGGGGTCGGCGGTCTTGCCCTCGGTGAGGAAGGGCAGGATGAAGGCGCGGGCGGTCTCGAGCCCGCCGTCCAGGTACAAAGCGGCGATCAGCGCCTCGAAGGCGTCGGACACCACGCTGGGGCGGGTGCGCCCGCCGCCCAGCTCCTCGCCCCGGCCCAGGCGCAGATAGCTGCCCAGGTCGATCTCGCAGGCAAAGCGGTAGAGGGCTTCCTCGGACACGAGGGAGGCCCGCATGCGGGTCAGCTCGCCTTCGGGGCGGGTGGAGTGGTGGAACAGATAGTCCGCCGCCACCACCGACAGCACGCTGTCGCCCAGAAACTCCAGCCGCTCGTTGTGGCGGGTGGGGACCCTGGACTCGTTGGCAAAGCTCGTATGGGTCATGGCGATGCGCAACAGCGCCGGGTTTTTGAAATGATAGTGCAGCACCTGTTCCAGCTGCTCAAAGCTACGGTTGGACATGACGGAGCTTCCTTTCGGTGGGAATCAAGGGCAGGGGGATCACTGGTCGGCGGCCATGGTGTCGGCCAGGGCCTTTTCCATGGTGCCGCACAGATCGTTTTCCACGCAGATGCGGGCCTGGCGGATGGCGTTCTTGATGCCCCGGGCCTTGCTGGAACCGTGGGCCTTGATGACCGGGCGGGACGCGCCCAGCAGCGGCGCGCCGCCCACTTCCTCGGAGTCCATCATCTTTTTCAGGTCGCCCATGCCGCCCTTGATGGTCAGGTAGGCCAGCTTGGTCAGGATGTTTTTGAGGAAGATGGGTTTGAGCATGCCCAGCAGCGTGGTGGCCACGCCCTCGGTGAGCTTGAGCACCACGTTGCCCACAAAGCCGTCGCACACCACCACGTCCATGTCGCCCTTCATCACGTCCCGGGGCTCCACGTTGCCCACGAAACGGATGGAGGGGTTGGCCTTGAGCTTCTGGTGGGCTTCGCGGTACATGGGCGTGCCCTTGTGCTCCTCGGCGCCGTTGTTGACCAGGGCCACGGCGGGGTTTTCGCGGCCCATGACCTTCTGGGCGTAGACGCTGCCCATGGTGCCGAAGGCGTTGAGCATGTCGGCCCGGCACTCGGCGTTGGCGCCGCAGTCCAGCAGCAGGTAGTTCTTGCCGGGGGCGGGCATCTGGGTGGCCAGGGCCGGGCGCTTGACGCCCTTCATCGTGCGAACGATCAGGCTGGTGGCCACGTGCAGCGCGCCCGTGGACCCGGCCGACACAAAGGCGTCCCCTTCCCCGTTCTTAAGCAGGGTCAGGCCCTTGATCATGCTGGATTCGGGCTTTTTGCGAGCCACGCGGACGGGGTCGTCCTCCATGGTGACCACGTCGGGGCAATGGATGATCTCAAAAGGGGCCAGGTCGATGTTCATCTCACCGGCGGTCTTGCGGATCACATCCTCGGGGCCCAGCAGGGCGATGGTCATGCCCTGGCCAAACTCCTTGACGGCGTCGGCCGCGCCCTGCAAAACGGCGTTGGGGGCATTGTCGCCGCCCATCACATCCACAAAAATCTTCATCATACTTCCTCCTGTTCCTCGACCCAGGCGGCCATGGCGGCCCGGGCTGCGTCCGACAGCGCCTGGTAGCGTTCCCGCTTGTCCCTGATGGCGTCGATGGCCTGGGTGCGGGGCAGAATGCCCATGTTGGCACCCATGGGCTGGAAATCCTTGTTGGGGGTCGTCAGATACCCCACGAGCGCCCCGCACATGGTGTTGGCGGGCGGCGGCGTGTAGGGCCGGCCCGTGAGCCGGGCATAGACGGCCCGGGCCGCCAGAAGGCCGCAGGCCGCGCTTTCCATATAGCCTTCAAAGCCGGTGATCTGGCCCGCAAAAAAGACGTTGGGGTATTGTTGCAAGCACAGTTCCGGCGTGAGCACTTTGGGCGCGTTCAAAAAGGTGTTGCGGTGCATGACGCCGTAGCGCACGAATTCGGCGTGCTCAAGGCCGGGGATCATGCGGAACACCCGGGCCTGCTCGCCCCATTTGAGGTTGGTCTGGAACCCCACAAGGTTGTACAGCGTGCGGGCTTCGTTTTCGGCCCGCAGCTGGACGTTGGCCCAGGGGCGGTGGCCGGTGCGGGGGTCCTTGAGGCCCACGGGGCGCAAGGGCCCGAAGCGGATGGTGTCCGCCCCCCGGGCGGCCATGACCTCGATGGGCATGCAGCCCTCGTAGACGGTCAGGTCCTTGTCGGCGTCGTGGCGGGGGGCCCGCTCGGCGCCCACAAGGGCTTCGTGGAAGGCCTCGTACTCGGCTTTGTTGAAGGGGCAGTTGAGGTAGTCGTCCTCCCCCCGGCCGTAGCGGGAGGCCGCGAACACCTTGTCGTAGTCAAGGCTTTCGGCCGTGACGATGGGGGCCACGGCGTCGTAAAAGTTCAGTTCCTCGCCGCCGGTGAGCGCCGCGATGCACCCGGCCAGCGCCCCGTCGGTCAAGGGGCCGGTGGCCACGAGCACGGGCTGCGCCGGGTCGATGGAGGTGACCTCCTCGCGGTGGACCGTGATGTGGGGGTCGGCTTCCACCAGGCGGGTGACCTGCTCGCTGAACAGGTCCCGGTCCACGGCCAGCGCCCCGCCGGCGGCCACCCGGGTGGCCCGGGCGGCGGGCAGCAGGCGGCTGCCCATCGACTCCATCTCCAGCTTGAGCAGGCCGGAGGCCGAGTCCGGCCGTTCGGCTTTGAGGGAGTTGGAGCAGACCAGCTCGGCAAAGCCGGCGCTTTTGTGGGCGGGGGAAAAGCGGGCGGGTTTCTGTTCGTACAGGTCCACTTGCACGCCGCGGCCGGCCAGCCACAAGGCGGCCTCGCACCCGGCCAGGCCCGCGCCCAGGATACGGATCGTGTGCATATTACTCCTTTTTGGGTTCGGGGGCCTTCTGGTAGCCGCAGCCCTCTTTGAGGCAGATCAGCTGGCCTTTGCGCTTGAACAGCGTGCTGCCGCACTGGGGGCAGCGGTCGGCCACCGGTTCGTCCCAGGTCATGAAATTGCAGGTGGGGTAGTTGCCGCAGCCGTAGTACACCCGGCCTTTGGCGCTTTTGCGCAGCAGCATGTGGCCGCCGCACAGCGGGCACAGACCGCCGGTGTCCTTGACCAGGGGGTGGGCGTTGCGGCATTCGGGGAAGCCCGAACAGGCCACGAACTTGCCGTAGCGCCCCGACTTGATGACCATGGGCTTGCCGCACTTTTCACAGATCTCGTCGGTGGGGATGTCGGCCACCTTGACCTTTTTGCCCTCCATGTCCTTTTCGGCCTTTTCCAGGCTTTTGGCAAAGCCCTGGTAGAACTCGTCCACCGTTTCCACCCAGTCGGCCTGACCGCTTTCCACCACGTCCAGCTTCTTTTCCATCTCGGCGCTGAAGGTGGGGTCCACGATCTCGGGGAACTGTTCCAGCATGACCTGGTTGACGGCCTGGCCCAGGGGGGTGGTCTTGAGCTTTTTGTTTTCCTTTTCCACATAGCCACGATCCACGATCGTGCTGATCGTGGGCGCGTAGGTGGAGGGGCGGCCGATGCCGTTCTCTTCCAGGGCGTGGATGAGGGCGGCCTCGGTGTACAGCGGCGGGGGCTGGGTGAACTTCTGGTCCGCCGTCAGTTTATACAGGTCCAGCGCCTGCCCGGCTTCCAGCGGGGGCAGGGCGGTCTCTTTCTTCTGCTTGTCGTCGGTGGCCTCCTCGTACAGGGCCGTGAAGCCGTCGAAGGTGACGGTATACCCCGAGGCGCGGAATAGCCAGTTGCCCGCCGATACGGTCACCGAGACGGTGTCCATCAGGCAGTCGGCCATCTGGCTGGCCATGAAGCGGGACCAGATGAGCCGGTACAGGCGGGCGGTGTCCCCCGTGATGCTCTGCTCCACCTCGTCGGGGGTGAGCTCGGGCATGGAGGGGCGGATGGCTTCGTGGGCGTCCTGGGCCGCGGTGGCGGAACGGGACTTCCAGCGCCGGGGGGTGGGGCAGACATACCGTTCGCCCCAGCGCTCCCCGATGAAGGCCTTGGCGGCGGCCACGGCTTCGTCCGAGATGCGCAGCGAGTCGGTACGCATATAGGTGATGAGACCCACGGTGCCGTGGCCCTCGATGTCCACGCCTTCATACAGCGTCTGGGCCGCCCGCATGGTGCGGGTGGCCGAAAAGCCGAAGGCGCGGCTGGCGTCCTGCTGCAAGGTGGAGGTGATGAAGGGCGGCGCGGGGGCCCGGCGGCGCTTGCCCTTGTCCACCTTGGCCACGCTGTACGCCGCGCCCTGCAGGGAGGCCAGGATCCCGTCGGCCTGCTCCTTGGTGCGCACGGTCACCTTTTTGCCGTCGGCCGAAGCCGCCAGCCGGGCCGTGAAGGAGGCCCCGCCCCCCGCGGGTTTGAGGTTGGCGTCCAGGTTCCAGTATTCCTCGGGCACAAAGCGCTCGATCTCCAGTTCCCGGTCGCGGATCAGGCGCACGGCCACGCTCTGCACCCGCCCGGCCGAAAGGCCCCGGCGCACCTTGCGCCACAAAAAGGGGCTGAGCTTGTAGCCCACCAGGCGGTCCAAAGCGCGGCGGGCCTGCTGGGCGTTGAACAGGTCCATGTCGATGGCGCGGGGGTGGGCCATGCCCTCCTGCACGCCTTTTTTGGTGATCTCGTCAAAGGTGACGCGGTTGGGCGCGGCCGGGTCCAGGCCCAGCAGGTTGGCCAGATGCCAGCTGATGGCCTCGCCTTCCCGGTCCGGGTCGGTGGCCAGCAGCACGCCGTCGCACTTTTTGGCCTCGGCTTTCAGCTCCTTGACCAGCTTCTGCTTGCCCTTGATCGTGATATATTTGGGGGCATAGTGGTTGTCCACGTCGATGCCCAGCTGGCTGGCGGGCAGGTCCCGCACATGGCCCATGCTGGCCGTTACCTTATAGCCGCGGCCCAGGTATTTGCCGATGGTCTTGGCCTTGGCCGGGGATTCCACGATGACTAATTTTGGCATGGTATCGCTCCTGATACAGTGTTTAGCGCCCGGCGGTGTAGGCATGGCCCGGGTGGGCGGTGGCCGCGCCGGCGAATTCCAGTTCCATGAGCGCCGCCAGCACCCGGGGCATGGGCAGGCCGGTGGCGGCGGCCACCGCGTCCGGCGTGGCGGGCACGGGGCCAAGCGCTGCCAGCACCGCGGCGGCTTCGGGGCTCAGGGGGACCGCCGGCGGCTGTTCGGCGGGGGGCGTCGGGTCGGCGGGCTGCATGTCCAGCGCCCGCAGAAGGTCCCCGGCCTCGCACAAAGGCCGGGCCTTGCCCTGGCACAACAGATCGTTGGTGCCCTGGCTGGTGGGGCTGTAAATGCTGCCCGGCACGCTGTACACCAGCCGGCCGTAGCGCCGGGCGTGGTTCACGGTGTTCAATGTGCCGCTGCGGCGGCGGGCCTCGGTGACGCAGACGGCCTCGGACAAACCGGCGATGAGCCGGTTGCGGGCCAGAAAGGTGCCGGTGGTCTTGCCCCGGTAGTCGGGCGGGTACTCGCTGAGCACGGCGCCGCCCCCCGCTTCGATGTCGCGGCGCAGCGGCGCGTTGGCCGCGGGGAAGGTCTTGTGGATGGCGGTGCCCAGAAAGGCCACCGTGGGCGTGCCGGCTTCCACGGCGGCGCGGTGGGCCTGGGCGTCCAGGCCGTCGGCCAGGCCGCTGACCAGCACCGCCCCCGCTTTTGCCAGCGCCAGCGACAGATCCCGGCAGGCCTGCTGCCCGTAGGCCGTGGGCCGGCGGGTGCCCACCATGCCCACGTACCGCCCGCCGTTGAGGCAGGCGACGGACCCGGTCACATACAGGGCCAAAGGCATGTCGGGCAGCGTGCGCAGACGGTCGGGGTAATCGATATCCTGGGGGGTCAGCACCTGCACGCCCAGGCGGGAACACGCCGCCAGGCGGGGGGCCAGAAGGGCCGGGTCCCCGGCTTTGAGCCGGTCCAGGGCCGAGGCGTGCAGCACGTCGGGCAAGGGCTCGCCGGCTTGCAGGCGCTCATACAGGGCCCGGGGGTCCGGGCACCGGCGCAGCAGGTCCCGGGCGTGGCGGAAGCCGGAGCCCAGGGCGTCGGCCAGCCACATCCAGTACAGCGCGGTATCCATTGTACATCAAACTCCTCTGAAATGCCACAACAGAATGCTGCCGGCCACCCCTGCGTTGAGGCTTTCCACCCGGTCGGTCATGGGGATGCGCACCGACAGGGTGCAGGCCGCCACGGCCGCGTCGCTCAGGCCCTGGCCCTCGCTGCCGATGACCAGGCACAGCCCGCCGGGATATTGGGCCCCCACCTCGTCCAGGGGCCGGGCATTGTACAAAGCCGCGGCCAGGCAGGTCACGCCCCGCGCCCGCAATTGGCCCAGCGCGGCGGGCAGGTCGGCGCACACGCCCAGGGGCAGGCGGCCGGCCGCGCCCATGCAGGCGCGCAGCACCTTGGGCGAAAAGGGGGACGCGCACCCCGGGCCCAGCAGCACGCCGTCAAACCCGAAGGCCGCGGCGCTGCGCAAAAGGGCCCCCACGTTGCCGGGGTCCTGCACGGATTCCAGCGCCAGGATGCGCCGGGCCGAAGCGAGCAGCGGCGCGGGGTCGCAGGAGGGGGTGACGAACAGGGCGAACACCTCCTGGGAAGAGCGGGTGCCGGCCAGCTTTTCGGCCACGTGGGGGGCAATGAGGGTCGTGCGCCCCCCAAAGGCGGATAATGCCGGGGTGTGTTCCAGCGCCCGGGAGGTGGCGAACACCTCGACAGCCTCGCAGTCCCGGGCCAGCTCCAGGCAGAGCTTGGGGCCCTCGGCAAAAAAGAGGCCGGCGGCGGCGCGCTGCTTTTCGCTGTCCCGCAAGGCGCAGGCACGCTTGATGCGGTCGTTGTCCCGGCTGGTGATGGCGGATACAGTATGGTACATAAAAAAGCTCACAATTCCAAAAAAGACGCACGCGCATGTGCGCGGGCGTCTTTAGGTAGTTTCTGTTAAAGGGATCACAGAGCCTTCTTGGCGGTCTCGACCAGAGCGGTGAAGCTGGCGGGATCGTGAATGGCCATCTCGGACAGCATCTTGCGGTTGAGCTCGACGCCGGCCTTCTTCAGGCCGTTCATGAAGGTGGAGTAGTTCATGCCCTGGGCACGCACCGCGTTGTTGATGCGGGTGATCCACAGGTTGCGGAACTGACGCTTCTTGAGCTTGCGGCCCACGAAGGCATAGTTGCCGCTCTTCATGACGGCCTGCTTGGCCATGCGGAAATGCTTGGACTTGGAGCCGTAGTAGCCCTTCGCCAGTTTGAGGGTCTTGGTGCGACGCTTGTGCGTCATGGTAGCGCCTTTGATACGAGCCATTGTATTCTATCTCCTTTTATACAGTCATAATCCAGTCGTTGGGACCTGTGCGCGATCAGCCGCCGTAGGGCATCATGCGGCGCACGGTGGCCTCGTTGGTCTTGTCCACATAGTGGTTCATGCGCAGACCGCGGGTCAGCTTGGTGGTCTTCTTGGTCAGGATATGACGACGCTTGGAAGCGTTGCGCTTGATCTTGCCGGTGCCGGTCATCTTGAAGCGCTTTTTGGCGCCGGAGCAGGTCTTGAGTTTGAGCTTTGCCATTTTGTTTTCCTCCTAATATTGGGTTACTTGACGGGCGCGGGCGACATGAACATCATCATGCTGCGGCCTTCGAGCTTGGGCTGTTTGTCAACGACGCCCTTGCCTTCCAGCGCCTGCGCGAAGCGGTGATGCACCTCGAGCCCCAGGTTGGTGTGCGCCATCTCGCGGCCACGGAACCGGATGGAGACCTTGAGCTTGTGCCCCTGCGAAAGGAACTTGGCCGCCTGGTTGACCTTGGTGTTGAAGTCGTTGGTGTCGATGTTCAGAGAAAGACGGATCTCTTTGATCTCCACGATCTTCTGGTTCTTCTTGGCTTCTTTTTCGCGCTTTTGCATTTCAAAGCGGTACTTGCCGTAGTCCAGGATCTTGCAAACCGGGGGCTTGGCCTGCGGGGCCACCTTGACCAGGTCCAGATCCTGCTCGGCGGCCATGCGCAATGCGTCGCGCGGGGACATGATGCCCATCTGCGACCCGTCCGCCCCGATCAGGCGGATCTCTTTGTCGCGGATGCGCTCGTTGATCTCCAATTCCTTGGTAGTGTTGCTGCTGGCGATTGGAATACACCTCCCATACAAAACGATACATGAACAAACAAAAGCGGCCGCCGTCAAGCAGCCGCCGCCAAACATACCCGCCCCGGCGCGCGATACCGCCCGCCGGAAAACGTATATGACCCGGGACCCTGTGGTCCGCAAGGTGAACGGCGGCATGAGCCGGACGCTGCTTTTTTTACGTCTGCTATCATACCACGCCCCGCACGGCTTGTCAAGGGATTTTTGCGCCCGGCGTTTTTTTTGCCCAAAATTCTTTTTTTGGGCCAAACATCTTTTAACCCGCCGTCAAATATGTTATCATTATAAGCTGAAATGTTATGCTCTGCAATACTTTGAGGGGATGAACGATATCATGGTCCACAATCCGGTCCATCAACCCATCCGTCTGGCGCTTTTCTTCGGCGGGGTGTCCAGCGAACACGAGGTCAGCTGCGTTTCGGCGGCGGCCTGGCTGCGGGCGCTGGCCCAGCCCCCCTGCGCCGGGCGCTACGACGTTACGGCCGTGGGCATCACCAAAGAGGGCCGCTGGCTGCGCTACGACGGCCCCGCCGACAAGGTGGCCGACGGCACCTGGCTCACCGACGCCGACCGCTGTGCGCCCTGCCTGCTGAGCCCCGACCGCACCCGCCGCGCCCTGCTGGTGCAGCAAAACGGCGTCTGGCACGAACAGCCCGTGGACGCGGCCGCCCCCGTTTTGCACGGCAAAAACGGCGAGGACGGCACCATCCAGGGCCTGTTTGAGCTGGCCGGGCTGCCCTACGTGGGCTGCGGCGTGCTGGCCAGCGCCGTGTGCATGGACAAAGCCGTGGCCAACACCCTGATGGACGCCGCCGGCGTGCCCCACTGCGCCTGGCGCTGCGCCGTGCGCGCCGACATCGAGGCCGACGCCGAGGCCGTGCTGGACGCCGTGGAGGCCGCTTTGCCCTACCCCGTGTTCGTCAAGCCGGCCAACGCCGGGTCCAGCGTGGGCATCAGCAAGGCCGCCGACCGCGAAGCCCTGCGCCGCGCCGTGACCGTCGCCCTGGCCGAGGACGACAAGGTGGTGTTTGAGGAATTCATCGACGGGCAGGAAGTGGAGTGCGCGGCCATCGGCAACCCCGACGACCCCGCCCGCGTCTTTGCCACCCGCCCGGGGGAGATCCTGGCCGGGGCCGAGTTTTACACCTATGACGACAAGTACAAAAACGGCGTGTCCCAGGTGTTGATCCCCGCCCGCCTGGACGAGGCCAAGCTGGACGAGGTGCAGGCGCTGGCCCGCCGGGCCTACCTGGCCCTGGGGTGCGCCGGGCTGGCCCGCTGCGACTTTTTTGTGCAGAAGGGCACGGGACGGGTGCTGTGCAACGAGCTGAACACCTTCCCCGGGTTTACGGCCATCAGCATGTACCCCAAGCTGATGGAACACGAAGGGCTGAGCTTCTCGGCGCTGGCCGACAAGCTCATCACCCTTGCCCTGAACAAACGGAAGGGAGCCTACTGATGGATACAAGGCCCATCGGCGTGTTTGACAGCGGCCTGGGCGGCCTGACCGCCGTGCGCCAGCTGCGCCGGGTGCTGCCCGGCGAGGACATCGTCTACTTCGGCGACACCGGCCGCGTGCCCTACGGCAGCCGCGGGCGGCAGACCATCGTGCAGTACGCCCGGCAGGACATCCGATTCCTGCTGAGCCAAAACGTCAAGTTCCTGATGGCGGCCTGCGGCACCGTGTCCTCCACCTACCCGTCGGACGAGGCCGCCCGCCTGCCCGTGCCCTACACCGGCGTGGTGGGCGCGGCCGCCCGCAAGGCAGCCCAGGCCACCCGCAACGGCCGGGTGGGGGTCATCGGCACGGCGGCCACCATCCGCAGCGGGTCCTATGCGGCCCAGCTGCGGGAACTGGTGCCCGGCGTCCAGATCGTGGCCAGGGCCTGCCCGCTGTTCGTGCCCCTGGTGGAAAACGGGCACGTGGGCGACGGCGACCCCGTGACCACGCTGGTCATTGACCAGTATCTGCGCGAGGTGCGCGACGCCGGGGTGGATACCCTGATTCTGGGGTGCACCCACTATCCCCTTTTGAAAAAAATGATCGGCGAATATATGGGCGACGCCGTCACCCTGATCGATCCGGGCAAGGTCACGGCCATCGAGACCGCCGCCGCCCTGGCGGACCTGGATCTGACCAGCGGCAGGGCCGAAGGCGGCCGGGTGCGCTATTATGTGAGCGACACGCCCGAGGCCTTCACCGAACTGGAAACGCTGTTTTTGGGCGAATACGCCGGCGGGGCGGTGGAACAGATCGCCATCGAGACTTACTGAACCATTCCAAAACACAAAGGATGCTGGACCCATGCAGGAAAACTATCTGATCACCATCAAGGGCACCATGGAACAAAACGGCGAGACCGACAGCGTGGAGCTCATGACCCGCGGCAAGTTCACCCGGCGCGGGTCC
Source organism: Faecalibacterium sp. UBA1360 (assembly GCA_002306375.1). Classification (GTDB taxonomy): domain Bacteria; phylum Bacillota; class Clostridia; order Oscillospirales; family Ruminococcaceae; genus Gemmiger. The sequence goes on along the minus strand of DBRU01000057.1, from coordinate 25,575 downwards.
GCCTTCTACATCGCCTACGAGGAGACCGAGGCCACCGGCTACGCGGGCTGCACCACCACCGTCAAGGCGGCGGCGGACGCCCGGGAGGTGGTCATGACCCGCTTTGGCAAGGTGCCCAGCCAGCTGGTCATTGAAAAGGGCATCCGCCACATCTGCCACTACGAGACCGGGTTCGGCTCGGTGTCGCTGGGGGTGGCGGCGGACGTGATCGAACACGATTTGAGTGAAAAAGGCGGGCACCTGAAATTCAGCTATACGCTGGATTCGGGGGCCGAGAACTTCATCAGCCGCAATCTGGTGGACATCACGGTGGAGGAGCTGGCCGCCCCGCCCCAGTGAGGGCAGCCCCCAACGCCCAATACCAATATAAAATGACACGAAATCTGATCCGGAGGTCATACCCATGAACACCCAACATTACAACCCCCGCCAGGCCGCCCTGGACGCGGCCCGGGACCTGCTGCTGGCCGCCGCCGAGGCCGCCATGGCCGACGGCGCCCTGCCCCGGGCCGAACTGCCCGCCTTTATCGTGGAGATCCCCGCCGACGTGAAAAACGGCGACGTGGCCAGCAACCTGGCCATGGCCGGCGCCCGGGCCTTCCGCAAGGCGCCGCGGCAGATCGCCCAGGCCATCGCGGACAAGCTGACGCTGGAAGGCAGCCTGTTCGACCGCGTGGAGATCGCGGGCCCCGGCTTCATCAACCTGTATCTGGGCACGGGCTGGTTCACCAGCGTGGTCAAGGCCGCCTGCGCCCAGCCCGACTACGGCCGCACCGATTCGGGCGCGGGCAAGCGCTACAACGTGGAATTCGTGTCCGCCAACCCCACGGGCCCCATGCACATGGGCAACGCCCGGGGCGGCGCGCTGGGCGACTGCCTGGCCGCCTGCCTGGACTGGGCCGGCTACGACGTGACCCGGGAATTCTACATCAACGACGCGGGCAACCAGATCCAGAAGTTCGGCAAGAGCCTGGCCATCCGCTATTTGCAGCTGTTCAAGGGCGAGGAGGCCTGCCCCCTGCCCGAGGAATGCTACCAGGGCGCGGACATCATCGCCCATGCCAAGTACTTTGCGGCCGAGCAGGGCGACGCCTATGTGAACGCCGACTTTGAGGAGCTCAAGCAGGCCATCACCGACTTTGCCCTGCCCAAGAACATCGCGGGGCTCCAGCGCGATCTGGGCAAGTACCGCATCCAGTACGACGTGTGGTTCCATGAAAGCAAACTGCACGAGTCCGGCGCGGTGCAGGCCGTGGTGGACAAGCTGCTGGCCAGCGGCGCCTGCTACAAGGCCGAGGACGGCGCCATCATGTACAAGAGCGCCCAGTACGCCGCCAAGTACGGCGTGGCCAACCGCAAGAAGAACGCCGACGGCGAGGAGGAGGAAGCCAAGGACGAGGTGCTGGTGCGCGCCAACGGCATCCCCACCTATTTTGCCGCCGACATCGCCTACCACTACGACAAGCTGGCCGTGCGCGGCTTTGACAAGGCCATCGACGTGTGGGGCGCCGACCACCACGGCCACGTGGCCCGCATGAAGGGCGCCATGGACGCCGTGGGCCTGGACGGCGAGCGGCTGGACGTGGTGCTCATGCAAATGGTCAACCTGATGCGGGACGGCAAGCCGGTGCGCATGTCCAAGCGCACCGGCAAGGCCATCACCCTGACCGACCTGCTGGACGAGGTGCCCATCGATTCGGCCCGGTTCTTCTTCAACCAGCGGGAGAGCACCTCCACGTTGGACTTTGACCTGGACCTGGCCGTGCGCAACGACAGCGAGAACCCTGTGTACTATGTGCAGTACGCCCACGCCCGCATCTGCTCGGTGCTGAAAAAGCTGGAAAGCGAGGGCGTGACCTTTGCCGGGCCCGACGCCGTGGACGCCGCCGTGCTCACCGACCCCAGCGAACAGGCGCTGATCCGGCTGCTGTCCGCCTTCCCGGCGGAGATCGCCGCCGCGGCCGAAAAATACGACCCCGCCCGCATCACCCGCTTTGTCATCGACCTGGCCGGGGCCTTCCATCGGTTCTACAACTCCTGCCGCATCCTGGGCACCGAGGACGCCGTGCAGCAAAGCCGCATCGCCCTGTGCCTGGGCGTGCGCGGCGTGATCCGCAACGTGCTGACCATGTTCAAGATCAACGCCCCCGAATCCATGTGACCGGCGCCCGGCTTCCCTGCCTGCCGGACCCGCCCCAAAACGAAGGAAGTCAAAAAGGAGGACCCCGCCATGAAATACTGCCCCGCCTGCGGCACCCCCTGTGCCGACGACGACCGCTTCTGCCCCAAGTGCGGCAAGCCCCTGACCGCCGGCGCGCCCGACCCGGCCAAGGCCGGCGATGCCAAGACCAACGCCGACGCCGGCATGCCCCGGTATGAGCAGCCCCCGCACCAGGAACCGCCCCGCTACGAACAGCCCCCGCAGCCGGACCCCTACGCCGCCAACTACCGCCAGCCGATGACCCAGCGCAGCGTGGCTCTGGCCATCATCCTGACTCTGGTGACCTGCGGCATCTACGGCATTTACTGGATGGTGGTGCTGACCGACGAGATCAACGACCTGACCGGCGACCGCACGTCGGCCAGCGGCGTGGTGGCCGTGGTGCTGACCATCATCACCTGCGGCATCTACGGCATCTACTGGGCGTATGTGACGGGGCGCAAGGCGGCTTACCTGAACCGCAGCGGCGACAGCGGCATCATCAACCTGATCCTGGCGCTGTTCGGGCTCAACATCATCAATCTGGCCCTGTTCCAGGATGCGGTCAACCGCTACGCGGGCTAAGCGCCTGGGGGCTCTGGCCCTGCTGGCGGCGGGCGGGGCCGCCTACGCCGCCTTTGCCCTGCGCTTCGGCGGGCTGCCCTGCCCCTTTCACGCCCTGACCGGGCTGCGCTGCCCCGGGTGCGGCGTGACCACCCTGTTTTTGAGCCTTTTGCGCGGGGATCCTGCCGCGGCCTTTTGGGCCAACCCCTTTCTTTTTCTGAGTGCGCCCTTTCTGTTGGTTTTGCTGTGGCGTTTTTTGTGGAAGGACACTACCCCCGGCCGCCGGTGGCAGATCGCCGCCCGGGTCTACCTGGCCGCGCTGCTGCTGTGGGGGATTTTTCGCAATATTGTGGGCGTTTAGCCCGTTTCAAAAGGCTTTTGGGCCCCAAAAAAGAAACAAAAACAGGCCGCAGCGCCCTTTTGAGGGGCTGCGGCCTGTTTTTAGGTACACCGAACATATACATTATATCATATTTGTCAATGTATTATCCATTCTTTTGATGCACAAATATTTCGCCGGAGCTTTGGCTGGTTTGCGAATGGACGCGGGCGGGACCCTGTGATATAGTATAGGCACAGAAAGAAAACAGCCGGAGATAAGGAATCAGAAGAGATTCCAAGAAAGCCACTTTCAAAAGGAACCGAAAAGGCGCGGCAAACTCTTTCGACAGCTTACAGAAGATTTTCCCAAAGATGAAACCCCGAAAAAGGATCGAAAGATCCAAAAACGGAACGTCACTTCAACGGAAACACTGTAAGGACTCCGAGAGAATGAAACCGAAAAGCCAATCGGAAATCTTGAAAGACGTGCAAAGGCTATGCCGGCAGGATTCGTAGGAAAGGAGGCTCAGCCCTATGGCAAACTTCAAGGATCCCATTCATCACCGGCGGGCCTGGGCCTGCTGAAGAAATACGAACCACATTCACAGCCGCAGGTCATTACCTGTAAAAGATGCAATAAACCGATGTTCGGTTCGTAATAATCTGATCAGCAGACCCAGGACCCGTCAAAAGTAAGGTCCCAGCGTTTCGAATAGATTAGATGAAAGGATAAAGACCGTTCAAAAAGATCTGATCGAAACAGTCACATGACTGGAAAAGCAGGATCGTCAAAACCAAAGTAAGTTGTGAGTTCGGTTTTATCAAAAGCAAAATAAGTTTTATCCGAAAGGTTTACCTTAAAAAAGGTAGATGTGGATAAGATCAAAAGCCAATGATATCGCAACCGTAAACAAGATGAAATGGTACGATCAAACTGCAAACCGATCAAAAAAGATCATAAAACGGCAAAGACAGACAAAGTTCAAAGGCTTTGAACCTTAAAAAGTTCAAGCAAGACGATAGTTCGTCGTTCATCTAACCGTACAGGAGATACGCCAATGTACACGTGATAAAGAGGATGCATCCTCTGGCATCAGACCCTTACCCCTCAGTGATCGGCAATTCTGCTAACGCAAGTTCCCAAGATGCGAACCTAAGGAAACCTTCACCCACGCAAATGGTTTTGCGTACGGACCGCAAGTTGATCAAGTCCTGACAAGATTGAATCGTACCCCATCGACAGAGACCATAATCCCTTTTCAGCAAAAAGTTCTCAACGCATCGATGCAACCGAAACAAGATTGAACGGCGAATGATCCAGTTGCCTGCGCAGATCCCGGATGAAGCTTCACCAATGACCGCAATCCACGAACCCTAAGCAGACCCCAAACAATCCGATCGATCGGATCCACTGAAACAGGTAATTCGCAAGTATCGGTCCTTTCTTCCTAGAAGGTCTATCAAGGCAAGAAGGTATCCCGAAGATCTACGAACCACGGGTATGAGGCTATGACTCCAATCAAGTAGCACCGCCCCGGCGCACAGCACAGTGCGCCGGGGCTTTTGTTTGTGCCCGGGCCACCCGCCAGATACGCCCCGACCGCCTCGCTGACCCATTGCCCCGCCGACCCGCCGCGAATGCGGGGCACATTTTTTTCGCCGGCTTGCATATTGGGGCGGCGGGCGATATAATAGATGCGTATGCTTATTTTGTGGGAGGTGTGTCTATGGCCCAAACAACGCCCCGCCGGCCGGTGCTGGGCATCCTGGGCGGGCTGGGGCCCGCGGCCAGCAGCTATCTGTATCAGATGCTCATTGACCACACCCCCGCCGTGCGGGACCAGGACCACATCGACCTGGTGCTGTCCTCCCGGGCGTCCACGCCCGACCGCACGGCCTTTATTCTGGGCGAAAGCGACGAGGACCCCTTCACGGTGATGGAACAGGACGGCGAAAGCCTGGTGGCCTACGGCGCCACCGTGCTGGCCATCCCCTGCAACACCGCCCACTACTTCTACGACCGGCTGGCCGCCGCCCTGCCGGTGCCCGTGCTGAACATGCCCCGGCTGACCGTGGCCCAGGCCAGGGCCGAGGGCTGCCGCAAGCTGGGCATCCTGGCCACCGACGGCACCTTGCAGGCCGAGACCTACCAGCTGATGTGCGGCGAAGCCGGCCTGCCCTGGGCCGTGCCCTCCCCCGCCGCCCAGGCCGGGGTGATGTCGGTCATTTACGACTGCATCAAGCAGGGACGCCGGGCGGATATGGCGCTGTTCAACGCCGCCGCAGACGACCTGAAAGCCCAGGGCTGCGACCGGGCCGTGCTGGCCTGCACCGAGCTGAGCCTGGTCAAGCGGGACGAGGGCCTTGGCCCCTTTTTCATCGACAGCACCGAGGTGCTGTGCCGCCAGGCCCTGCTGGCCTGCGGGGTGCAGCCCGTCGGGTTTGATACTATGGGAGGTGCGCTGTGAAAACGAGCCCCAGATGCCGCCAGCCCGGGTTCCGAATGTGACCGCCGGGTACACGGCTTGCAGATCATGATAAATTGAAGGAAAGGGATGTTTCCCCCATGGAAAACAAGAAATTTTACATCACCACCCCCATCTACTATCCCAGCGACAAGCTGCACATCGGCCACAGCTACACCACCGTGGCCTGCGACGCCCTGGCCCGGTACAAGCGCGCCAAGGGTTACGACGTGATGTTTCTGACCGGCACCGACGAGCACGGCCAGAAGATCCAGGACAAGGCCGCCGACAAGGGCGTGACCCCGAAAGAGTATGTGGATGCCATCGTGGCCACCGTCAAGGATCTGTGGAAAACCATGGACGTGAGCTACGACCGCTTCATCCGCACCACCGACGACTACCACGTCAAGAGCGTGCAGAAGATCTTTACCGCCTTGTACGAGAAGGGCGACATCTACAAGAGCACCTACAAGGGCATGTACTGCAAGCCCTGCGAGAGCTTCTGGACCGAAGCCCAGCTGAAGGACGGCTGCTGCCCCGACTGCGGCGGTCCCGTGTATGAGGCCGAGGAGGAAGCCTACTTCTTCAAGACCGGCAAGTACGCCGACCGGCTGCTGCAATGGTACGAGGATCACCCCGACTTCATCCAGCCCGCTACCCGCAAGAACGAGATGATCGCCTTCATCAAGCAGGGCCTGCAGGATACCTGCGTGTCCCGCACCAGCGTGTCCTGGGGCATCCCGGTGCCCTTTGACCCCAAGCACACGATCTATGTGTGGATCGACGCGCTGTCCAACTATATCACGGCCCTGGGCTACGGCAACGACACCTACCACGACTACGACAAGTACTGGCCCGCCGACGTGCACATGGTGGGCAAGGAGATCCTGCGCTTCCACACCATCATCTGGCCCGCCATGCTCATGGCGCTGGACCTGCCCCTGCCCAAAAAGGTGTTCGGCCACGGCTGGCTGCTGCTGGGCGGCGGCAAAATGAGCAAGAGCAAGGGCAACGTGGTGGACCCCGTGACCCTGTGCGACCGCTACGGCGTGGACGCCGTGCGCTACTTCCTGCTGCGGGAAGTACCCTTCGGCAACGACGGCTCCTTCACCAACGAAGCGCTGATCAACCGCATCAACACCGACCTGGCCAACGACCTGGGCAACCTGTTGTCCCGCACGGTGGCCATGTGCGAAAAGTACTTCGGCGGCACCGTGACCAACGCCCCCATCGACGAGGCCCTGGCCACCATCATGGCCGAACTGCCCGGCAAGGTGGATGCTTCCATGGAAGCGCTGGACGTGCCCACCTCCCTGATCCACATTTTTGAGCTGGTGCAGCGGGCCAACAAGTACATCGACGAGACGGCCCCCTGGGTGCTGGCCAAGAACGAGGCCGACAAGCCCCGCCTGAACGCGGTGCTGTTCAACCTGTGCAGCGCCCTGGAGCTGGTGGCCGCCCTGTTGCAGCCCTACCTGCCCAACACCGCCCCCAAGATGGCCGAACAGCTGGGCGTGAGCGCCGACGAGCTGAACGCCCTGCTGCGGGAAGAGACCATGGGCAGCCTGCGCGGCGCCTACACCGTGCACAAAGGCGAAGCCCTGTTCCCCCGCATCGACGTGAAGGCGGAGATCGCCTACCTGGAAGCCGAGGACGCCAAGCGCAAGGCCGAGGCCGAAGCCAGGGCCGCCGCGGCTGAAGCCGCCGAAGCCCCCAAGGCCGAGGCGGTGGCCGAGATCACCGACCACGAGGAAGAGATCGATTTTGACACCTTCTGCAAGGTAGAATTGCGGGTGGCCGAAGTGCGCGCCTGCGAGACCATGAAGGAGAGCAAGAAGCTGCTGCACCTGACCGTGTTCGACGGCGAAAAGGAGCGCTGCATCCTGTCCGGCATCGCCAAGTGGTACAAGCCCCAGGACCTCATCGGCAAGCGCGTGCCCATCGTGGCCAACCTGGCCCCCCGCCCGATGATGAAGGGCAAGTACGTCAGCGAGGGCATGATCCTGGCCGCGGACACCGCCGACGGCGGCTGCGCCATCGCCTTCTACGGCGACGACGTGCCCGTGGGCACCCGCATCCACTGATTTCAGGAAAGAAGGCGACGTGTTGCAGACCCAACCCGTTCAAAAATCGCGCCTGGACGCGCTGTTCTCGATCCCGGCGGCCGCCGTGGCCCTGGCCGCCTTGTGCAATGTTCTGTGGGGTTCGGCCTTCCCCTTCATCAAGATGGGCTACCGCCTGTTCGTCATCGACGCGGCGGACACCCCCTCGATCTTGTGCTTTGCGGGCGTGCGGTTCATGATGGGCAGCGTGCTGGTCTGGCTGTTCGGCAGCCTGCTGCAGCGCCGTCCCCTGCCCATGCCCCGGGGCAAGGTGCTGGCCGAGTGCTGCGCCCTGGGCCTGTGGCAGACCGCCACCCAGTATTTCTTCTACTATTCGGCCGTGGCCCAGCTGACCGGGTCCTTCGGCGGCATCCTGAACAGCACCCAGAGCTTTATGGGCGTGATTTTGGCCCATTTCCTGTACGGGGCCGCCGACCGGCTGACCGGGCGCAAGGCCCTGGGCTGCGCGCTGGGCTTCGGCGGCGTGCTGGTGGCCACCCTGGGCAACCACGGCGGCGGCAGCGCCTGGGGCATCACGGCCATGCTCACCGCCTCGGCGGTGTTCGCGGTGGCCGGGCCCTGGAACAAGGCCGTCACCCAAAAGGCGGACAGCTTTTCGGTGTGCTGCCTGAACCTGGGCGCCGGCGGCCTGGCCCTGGCTGTGCTGGGCTTTGCCATGGGCGGGACGCTGTCCCCCCAAAGCCCCGCGGCCGTGCCCGTGCTGCTGTACCTGGCCTTCATTTCGGGGGCGGGGTATGTGCTGTGGGCCCTTTTGATGAAGAACAACCCCGTCAGCCGCATCAGCGTGTTCGGGCTGCTGATCCCCGTGATCAACACCCTGCTGTCCGCCCTGCTCAACGCCGAGCCCCTGTTTGAGTGGAACTATCTGGCCGCGCTGGTTCTGGTGTGCGGCGGCATCTTCCTGGTGAACAAGCCCAAAAAGGCCGCCGCCTGAACCGGGGAAAGGAACCCATGACCAACATTTTTGATACCCACGCCCACTATTCCTCCCGCCGGTTCGACGCTGACCGCGCCCGGCTGCTGGGCCAGGACCTGCCCGCGGGCGGGGTGGTGGGGGTGCTGGAATGCGCCACCCATTCGGGGGACGCGCCCCGGGTGCTGGAACTGGCCCGCACCTACCCGTACATCCGCGCGGCCCTGGGCATCCACCCGGAAAGCCTGGGCGAGGAGGACGCCCCCACCGTGGCCGTGTACGGCGGCGACTGGCGGGCCGAACTGGCCGCCATGCGCCCCTTGTTCGAGGACGGCGCGGTGGCGGCCGTGGGCGAGATCGGGCTGGACCATCACTGGCCCCTGCCCGCCCGGGAACAGTACGACCTGTTCGAGGCCCAGCTGAAGCTGGCCGCCGAACTGGGGTTGCCCGTGTCCATCCACGACCGGGAAGCCCACGCCGAGGTGTACGAGCTGATCCGCCGCTACAAGCCCCGGGGCGTGCTGCACTGTTACAGCGGCAGCGCCGAGGACGCCGCCTGGCTCACCGACATGGGCCTTTGCCTGGGCTTTGGCGGGGCCGTGACCTACAAGGGCGCCAAGCGGGCTGCCAAAGTGCTGGCGGTCATCCCCCACGAATGCGCGGTGCTGGAGACCGACTGCCCCTATATGTCCCCCGAGCCGGTGCGCGGCGCCCGCAACGACAGCCGCAACATCGCCCATGTGGCCCGCTACATCGCCGAACTGTGGCAGACCGACGCCCAGTGCGTTCTGGACCTGTGCTGCGCCAACGCCCGGCGGCTGTTCGGGCCCCGATGATCCCCCGCCGAATATACGATATGTATATTTCATATAAAAATTAACAGGAGTGTATTGCCATGAAAGCACGCATCCCCACCCATCGCGAATTCATCATCGACTTCCCCAAGGATATGGACCAGGCCAAGGCCGACGAGGGCTGGGCCAAGCTGACCCAGATCGTGGAAGATTACAAGAAGGCCCACAACGGCCAGAGCGTGTACGCCCCCACCTTCATCGAGGACTGCGAGCCCGCGGTCAAGGCTTTGCAGGAGGAGTACGGCTTCACCTACACGGTGCAGCAGGTCCGCTGATTTAGCGGCATTTGCGGTCCCCAGTGCCTGGGGGCCGTTTTTTGTATCCATCCTTATACAAAGGGATGAGCGTCTTTCGCCATCCCGGAAAAAGAGAGGCATCCTTCATGCTGACAACACAAAAGCGGGGCCTGGACGGCACCGCCCTCAAGACCATCGCCCTGGTATTGATGGTGATGGACCACATCCACTATTTTTTTGAGTTTACGGGCTTTGTGCCGGAATGGTTTTCCATGCTGGGGCGGCTGTCGGCCCCGCTGTTTTTGTTCTGCACGGTGGAGGGTTTTGTCCACACCCATGACCGCAAGCGCTATTTCCTGCGGATCTGGGCCATCGGCGCGGGCATGGGCGCTGTCACCTTTCTGATGCTGTACGCCTTTGTGCTGCGCCGCCCCGACGACTTTTACCCCCTGAACGGCATTTTTCTGGATTTTGTGATCCTGTGCGTCATGTGGCAGGGCATCGACTGGCTGCGGGCTCGCCGCTACGGCCGTGGCCTTGCGGCCGTGGCCGGGCCGGTATTGTGGGGGTTTGCGGTGGTGGCGCTGGCCTCGGCGCCGGGGCTGGCGACCCCCGTGGTGTTTCTGGGCAGCAGCCTTTTGCCCGCCTGGGTCTGCGTCACCGACGGCGGCGTGTCTTACCTGATCGGCGGGCTGATCTTGTACCTGTTCCGGGACAAGCGCCCTCTGCAGCTGGCGGCCTGGGCGGTATGGACCTTCGGCATGGAGTTTGTGGGCGTTTGGGTCCAGGCAAGCAATCTGCCCGGCTTTGCATGGACCGATATGTTCACCACCTTCTACCAATGGTTCAGCGTCGGGGCCGTGGTCCTGATGGCGCTGTACAACGGCCGCCGGGGCGCCGGGCACAAAAACCTGTTTTACTGGTTCTACCCGGCCCACATCTATGTGCTGTATGCGGCTTCCTGGGCGCTGTACCTGTGGATAGGGGCCGCGTAAACAGCCCCGGCCCCGGCGGCGGAGGATAAACAGACAGCGAAAATGCGCCCCAAAGGGGACCGCGGTGCGGTTTTGTGGGGCAAAAACGGGAAAAACAGGCCGTTTTTTGGCGTTGGTGGGTGAAAAAGACTTGTTTTTCGCCAAAAAAGATGGTATACTGGGCAAAAATCCACCGTGTGGCGCGGGTTTCCCGTTCCCCACGCGGGAAAGAGGGAGTTTTGCATGGCATTGCTGCGTCGTTTGGTCCCGGTGCTGGCCGGCGCCGCCGTGGGCTGCGCCGCTCTGGTTGTAGCAAAGCATTACAACGACAAGAACGGTCACGGGCATACCTTGGACCCGGAGGCGTTTGACGACGCTTTCGAGTCCGACGACGCGCCCGAGGACGACGAGGACGAGGATACCACCCCCGAGGTGTATATCCCCGCCCCGGACCACAGCGACCCCAACCCCAACCCGGTGCGGGACCACACCGACCCCGTTCCCACCACGGAGGACGGCAAACTGGACCCCACCTGCATCGCCCGGCCGGAGGATTTTGCCGACTGGGACGAGATGGGCTGCCAGGGCTGAGCTTCGCCCGGTTGCACAGGCGCGTGCCCGCGCCGTACCAAAGGCGGTACGGTGCGCGGCCCCGCGCCTTTTTTGTTTTGTGGGCCCCGCGCCGCGCACCTGTGCCCTTTACAACTTTACCCCGCTAAAGTATAATAAGCGTATCCGTTTTTTTGTGAGGTTTCGTTATGGAATTGGATCTGAGCCGTTTTACCCCCGCCGAGCGCTGCACCCTGCGTCTGCGCAGTCTGTACGAGCGGGCGGGTTACCGCAAATTCCGCTGCGCCCGGTTTGAGGAGTACGCCCTGTACCAGCAAAACCAGAGCTTTCTGCCCGACGCGCAGGTCATCACCTTCACCGACCTGGACGGCAAGCTGCGGGCCATCCGCCCCGACGTGACGCTGTCCATCGCCAAGAACGCCCAGCCCGCCCCCGGCGAGTGCAAGAAATACTACTACACCGAACAGGTCTGCCGCCCCAGCCGGGAAAGCCACACCTTTGCCGAGATCAGCCAGATGGGGCTTGAGTGCATCGGCGCGGTGCGCAGCGCCCAGCAGGCTGAGGTCGTGAGCCTGGCCGTGCAGAGCCTGAACGCCCTGGGGGCCCGCTGGTTTCTGGAAGTGAGCCACATGGGCTACCTGACCGGCTTGCTGGACGCTTTGCAGGTGGACGCCGCCGTTCGCCCCCGCCTGCTGGAGCTGCTGCGGGACAAAAACGCCCATGAGCTGTACGCCGAGGCCCTGCGCGCCGGCCTGAGCGCCGAAAACGCCGAGACCCTGCGCGGGCTGCTGAGCCTGCACGGGCCCTTCTGCCAGATTCTGGACGCCGCGGCGGCGCTGTGCCGCAACGACGCCCAGCACGCGGCGCTGGACGAGCTGCGGGACCTGTACGACGCCTTGGGCGAGGCCGGCCGGGACGTGCGCCTGGACCTGAGCCTGGCCGGGGATATGGAGTACTACAACGGCCTGGTGTTCACGGGCTATGTGGCCGGCGCGGCCCGGGCCGTGCTCAAGGGCGGGCGGTACGATCTGCTGGCCCGCCGCTTTACCCCCGGCGCCTGCGCCTTGGGGTTTGCGCTGTACCTGGACGAGCTGGACCGGCCCAGCCCCGCCACCATGACCGAAGAGGGCGATACCTGGCTGAACATCGCCCTGCCCAAGGGCCGCCTGGGCGACAAGGCCTACGCCCTTTTGTCCAAGGCGGGCTACGGCTGCGCCGAGGACTACAACGACAGCCGCAAGCTGGTGGTGGAAAACCCCGAAGCCAGGGTGCGGTACTTTTTGGTCAAGCCCAGCGACGTGGCCATCTATGTGGAGCACGGCGCGGCCGACCTGGGCCTGGTGGGCAAGGACATCCTGGCCGAGTCGGGGGCCGACGTCTACGAGCTGATGGACACCGGGCTTGGCAAATGCCGCATGTGCGTGGCCGGGCCCAAGGATTTTGCGGATGACGAGAGCCGCGCTTTGCGGGTGGCCACCAAGTTCGTGTCCATCGCCCGTGCCCACTACGAGGCCCGGGGCCGGGACATCGACATCATCAAGCTCAACGGGTCCATCGAGCTGGCCCCCATCCTGGGGCTGTCCGACGTGATCGTGGACATTGTGGAGACCGGCACCACCCTGCGGGAAAACGACCTGGCCGTGCTGGAAGAATTCTTGCCCATCAGCGCGCGGTTCATTGCCAACCGCGCCAGCTATAAGTTCAAGCACGCCCAGCTCACCGGGCTGCTGGCCAAAATGAAGGAGGCGCTGAATCAATGATCCGTATTCTTTCCTTTGACGCGGTGCAGCCCCAGGACATCCTGAACCGGGACATCCGGGCCGAGGCCGATGTGGAGGCCGTGGTGGACGCCATCATCGCCGACGTGCGCGCCCGGGGCGACGAGGCCCTGCGGGAGTATGCGAAAAAGTTCGACCATGCCGACCTGGACAGTCTGCTGGTCACCAAGGCGGAGATCGACGAGGCCTTTGCCGCCGTGGGCGAGGACTTTTTGACCACCCTGCGCATGGCCGAGGCCAACATCCGGGCCTTCCACGAGCATCAGGTCCACAAGGACTTTGTGATCAACGACAACCCCGGCGTGGTGCTGGGCCAGAAATACACCCCCATCGAAAAGGCCGGCGTCTATGTGCCGGGGGGCACGGCGGCCTACCCGTCCACCGTGCTCATGGACGTGGTGCCCGCCAAGGTGGCCGGCGTGCGTCAGATCGTCATGACCACCCCCGCCGGGCCCGACGGCAAGGTCGACCCCAACATCCTGGCCGCGGCGGCGGTGGCGGGCATCGACACCATCGTCAAGTCGGGCGGCGCCCAGGCCGTAGCCGCCCTGGCCTACGGCACCGAGAGCGTGCCCGCCGTGGACAAGATCGTGGGCCCCGGCAACATCTATGTGGCCACCGCCAAGCGCAAGGTGTTTGGCAAGGTGGGCATCGACATGATCGCCGGGCCGTCCGAGATCCTGGTGCTGGCCGACGGCGGCTGCAACCCCGCCTGGGTGGCCGCCGATCTGCTGAGCCAGGCCGAGCACGACAAGCTGGCCACCCCCGTGCTGGTCACCGACAGCATGGACCTGGCCAAGGCCGTGCAGGCCGAGCTGGAAGTGCAGATCCCCGCTTTGCCCCGGGCCGCCATCGCCCGGGAAAGCGTGGACACCAACGGCAAGATCATCGTCACCGACGACCTGAACAAGGCCGTGGAGGCCGCCAACCTCATTGCCCCCGAACATCTGGAGCTGTGCGTCGAGGACCCCTTTGCCCTGCTGGGGCGCATCCGCAACGCGGGCAGCATCTTCATGGGCCGCAGCGTGCCCGAAGCCCTGGGCGACTACTTTGCCGGGCCCAACCACACCCTGCCCACCTCGGGCACGGCCCGGTTCTCCAGCCCGCTGGGCGTGGACGACTTTGTGAAGAAGTCCAGCTTCATCTACTATACCCGGGACGCCCTGGCCGCCGTGCAGGGGCGCATCGCCGACTTTGCCGAGCGGGAGGGCCTGCACGCCCACGCCAAGAGCGTGACCATCCGCTTTGAGGACGACAAGGCATGACCGCCCCCATCCTGACCACGCCCCGCCTGCTTCTGCGCCGCATGACCGCCGATGACCGGGACGCTTTGTGCGCCATTTTGCAGGACCCGCTGGTCATGTACGCCTACGAGCACGCCTTTTCGGACGCCGAGGTGGACGACTGGCTGGCCCGCCAGCAGGACCGCTACCGCCGGGACGGCTTCGGGCTGTGGGCGGCGGTGCGCCGGGACACCGGCGAGATGATCGGCCAGTGCGGACTGACCAAACAGCCCACGCCCCTGGGCGAGGTGATCGAGGTGGGATACCTGTTCCGCCGGGATCACTGGCACCAGGGCTATGCCACCGAGGCCGCCAAAGCCTGCATGGACCACGCCTTCACGGTGCTGGGCGCCGAAGCCGTGTACTCGATCATACGGGACACCAACGGCCCCTCCCAGGCGGTGGCGCGGCGCAACGGCATGCAGGTGGCGGGGCAGTTCACCAAACATTATTACGGCATCGACATGCCCCATCTGATCTTCTGCGCCCGGCGCGGGCAGCCCGCCGGCGCACCCTAAAAGGAGGCCCCGCCCATGGACACGACCGCACTCACCCGGGAAGAAAAACGCCTGTACCGCCGCGCGGCCCGCAAGGCCCTGCGCATGCAGGGGCTCGTGCGGCTGCTGTTCCGGCTGGGGCTGGGTGGCTTCCATGTGAGCCGCACGGCCCGGGTGGAGCACATCCCCACCCGCCGCGGCCCCGTTCGGGTGCTGGAATACGGCTTTGCCGACGAGGCCGTGCGCCCCGTCTACTTTGACATGCACGGCGGGGGCTTCATCATGATGCAGGCCGATGCCGACGAGGCCATGAACGAGGAATTCTGCCGCCTGGCCGGGGTCAAGGTCGTCTCCATCGACTATCCCAAGGCGCCCCAGGCTCCCTACCCCGCCGCCGTGGAGGCTGTGTGGGACGTAGTGGCCTATTTCCTGGACCATGCCGGGGAATACCGCATCCGCCCCACCGGCGTGGGCATCGGCGGGCACAGCGCCGGGGCCAACCTGGCCACCGTGACCTGCCTGCGCAACGCCCGGCAGCACGCCTTTGACCTTGCCTACCAGGTGCTGGATTACCCGCCCCTGGACCTGGCCACCGACCCGTACCAAAAGCCCTGCCCCAAGGGGGCCATCTCCCCCAAGGACGCCACGCTGTACAACCTGTGCTACATTGCCCCCGAACGGACCCGGGAGGTCTGGGCGTCGCCGGTGTACGCGACCCCCGAACTTCTGGCCGGTCTGCCCCCCGCCCTTTTGCTGGTGTGCGGGCGGGACAGCCTGGAACAGGAAGGCCTGGCCTACGCCCGGCAGATGCGGGACGCCGGCGTGGCCGTGGAAGCGGAACATTTTGCCGACTGCGCCCACGGCTTTACCTACGGGTCCATGGACGCCCCCGACGTGCGCCGGGCCGTGGAGCGCATGGCCGGCTTTATCCGGGAGCACGCGGCCCCCTGACCCATCAAAAGAAGGAAGGCAGATCGCCATGAGCCGTTATTTTACCCCCGCCCTGTCGGCGCTGGAGCCCTATGTGCCCGGCGAACAGCTTCGGCGGGACGATCTTGTAAAGCTCAACGCCAACGAAAACCCCTATCCCCCCGCCCCCGGCGTAGCCGCCGCCGTGGCCGCCACGGTCAGCGGGCTGCGGCTGTACTCCGACCTGACCGAGCGCACGCTGCGCCAGGCCATCGCCGACCAGGTAAGCCTGCCCATGGAGTGCATCCTGTGCGGCAACGGCAGCGACGAGAACCTGCTGCTGGCCATCCGGGCTTTTTGCGACGAGCACACGCCGCTGGCCTTTGCGGACATCACCTACAGCTTTTACCCGGTGCTGTGCCAGCTGCTGGGGGTGCCGGCCACGGTTTTGCCGGTGGAGGAGGACTTCACCCTGGACCTGACCAAATATTACGGCCTGGGGCAGACCATCGTCATCGCCAACCCCAACGCCCCCACCAGCCTGCTGGCCCCGGTGGCGGCCATTGAGGAGGTCGTGCGCCGCAACCCCGACAACATCGTCATCGTGGACGAAGCCTACGTGGACTTTGCGGGGGAAGGCGCGTCCTGCCTGCCGCTGGTGACCAGGTACGACAACCTGGTGGTGGTGCGCACCTTCTCCAAATCCCGCAGCCTGGCGGGCGCGCGGCTGGGCTTCTGCGCGGCGGCCCCCGCCCTGATCGCCGACATGGACCGGGTCAAGTTCAGTTACAGCCCCTACAACATCAATTCCATGAGCGAGGCCGCCGGCGCCGCCGCCATGAAGGACGACGCCTATTTCCGCAAGACCGTGGCGGCCATCTGCCGTACCCGGGACGACGCCGCCCGAAAGCTGCGGGACCGGGGGTTCCGGGTGCTGGACTCAGCCACCAACTTCCTGTTTGCCACCACCGACGCCATGCCCTGCCGGGACATCTTTTTGCGCCTGCGGGAGCGGGGCGTGCTGATCCGCCATTTTTCCGCCCCGCGCATCGACAACTGGCTGCGCATCACCGTGGGCACGCCCGAACAGATGGCGCGCTTTTTCACCGAACTGGACGACATCCTGCGCCCCGGACGCTGACGCGCCGGCCGGGACCATCCCAAAGGGGGTTTGTACATGATCGCCATTGTAGATTACGGCGTGGGCAACCTGTTCAGCCTGGCTTCCAGCGTCAAGAGCCTGGGGGCCGAGGTGCTGGTGACCCACGAGGCCAAAGACCTGGAAGCCGCCACCCACATCCTGCTGCCCGGGGTGGGCGCCTTTGCCGACGCCGCCGCCAAGCTGACCGCCACCGGCCTTGTGCCCGTGCTGCGGGCCCAGACCCAACAAAAGCCGCTGCTGGGCATCTGCCTGGGCATGCAGCTGCTGTTTGACACCAGCTACGAGTACGGCGTGCACAAGGGCCTGGGCTTGGTGCCCGGCGAGGTGTGCCCCCTGGCCGACGACCTGAAGGACCCGTCCCTCAAGGTGCCCCACATCGGCTGGAACGCCTTGGACATCACCCCGGGGCGGGAGAGCGACCCCCTGTTCAAGTATGTGAAAAACGGCGAGTATGTGTACTATGTGCACAGCTATTACGCCAAGAACTGCGCGGCCAACACCCTGGCCACCAGCGAGTACAGCATCCCGGTGACCGGGGCCGTGCGGCAGGGGCTGGTGTACGGCACCCAGTTCCACCCCGAAAAATCCGGCGACACCGGCCTGCGGCTGCTGCGGGCCTTCGCCGAGCTGTGAGGAGGGACCTGCCATGACGCTGTACCCTGCCATCGATCTGCGCGGCGGCCAGGCCGTGCGCCTGTACCAGGGCGACTATGACCAGATGACCGTCTACAACCCCGACCCCGTGGCCCAGGCAAAGGCCTTTGCGGCCGCCGGGGCGTCCTGCCTGCACCTGGTGGACCTGGACGGCGCCAAGGACGGCAGCGCCGCCAACTTTGAGACGATCCGCGCCATCACGGCCGCCACCAACCTGTTCACCGAGGTGGGCGGCGGCATCCGGAACGAGGAGCGCATCCGGCAATACTTGGACCTGGGCGTGGGGCGGTGCATTCTGGGCACCGTGGCTGTGCGGGACTTTGATTTTGCGGCCCGCATGGCCGCCAAATACGGCGAGGCCATCGCCGTGGGCGTGGACATGAAGGATGGCTATGTGGCCGTGAGCGGCTGGAAGGAAGTAACCCCCGAACCCGGGTTGGATTTCTGCCGCCGCTGCGCCGAGGCCGGCGTCAAGGCCCTGATCGTGACCGATATTTCCCGCGACGGCACCTTGCAGGGCACCAACCTGGAGCTGTACCGCCGGCTGCTGACCATCCCCGGGGTGCAGATCACCGCGTCGGGGGGCATCGCCCGCATGGAGGAACTGGACGAATTGCAGGCCATGGGCTGCCACGCGGCCATTCTGGGCAAATCCATCTACACCGGCGCCATCGACCTGGCCCAGGCCCTGCGCCGGGTCGAAACGCGCTGAGCGCCGCAAGGGAGGTACCGCCATGATCACCAAACGCATCATCCCCTGCCTGGACGTAAAAAACGGCCGGGTGGTCAAGGGCATCAACTTTGAAGGCCTGAAAGACATGGCCGACCCCGTGGAGATGGCCCGCTTTTACAACGCCGCCGGGGCGGACGAGCTGGTGTTTTACGACATCACCGCCAGCGTGGAGGGCCGTACCCTGTTCACCGACATCCTGCGCCGGGTGGCCGCCGAGATCTTTATCCCCCTGACCGTGGGCGGCGGCATCAACACGCTGGAGGACTTTGACCGGGTGCTCAAATGCGGCGCCGACAAGGTCAGCGTCAATTCGGGCGCCATCAAGAACCCGGGGCTGATCCCGGCGGCGGCCCAGCGCTACGGCGACCAGTGCGTGGTGCTTTCGGTCGACGTGAAGCGGGTGGACGGCCGGTTTTTGGTGTTCGCCAAGGGCGGACGGGAAAACACCGGCATCGACGCCCTGGACTGGCTGGAACAGGGCGTCAAAAACGGCGCGGGCGAGCTGGTGGTCAATTCCATCGACACCGACGGCGTCAAGAACGGCTTTGATCTGGAACTGCTGGACGCCGTGGCCAAGCGCTGCCCGGTGCCCATCATCGCGTCGGGGGGCGCGGGCGCGCCCGAGCATTTCATCGAGCTGTTTGCCAACCACCCGGGCGTGGACGCGGGGCTGGCGGCCTCCATCTTCCACACCAAGCAGGTGGAGATCGGCGCGCTCAAGCGCACGCTGCGGGACCACGGCATCGAAATGCGGCTGTAACGCCCCTGTACGCCGCCCCCGCCTTTTTGCGCCCCGCGCTTGCCGCCGCGGGGCCTTTGGTTTTTGCAGGTTTTTTACCCGGGCCCCTGGCCTTGCCCCTTGCAAAATCCGCCGGCACGCGGTACACTATATGTATCTCACCATTTACGAACATGAGCAGGAGTTTTTTTCATGGAATATGCTGAAACCGCTCGGGCCCTGAAATTTGACGCCCACGGGCTGATCCCCGCCATCGTCCAGGACCACTACACCAAAGAGGTGCTGACCCTGGCTTACATGAATGCCGAGACGCTGGCGTTGACCATCGCCGAGGGCCGCACCGTGTTCTGGTCCCGCAGCCGCCAGGAGATCTGGCGCAAGGGCGAAACGTCGGGCAACGTGCAGCGGGTGGTGTCCATCACCGCCGACTGCGACAAGGACGCCCTGGTGGTGGAGGTCGTCAAGAACGGCCCCGCCTGCCACACCGGCGCGGAAAGCTGCTTTTTCAACCCCGTGTATGTGTCGGACGAGCTCAAGCAGTTCACCTGGCAGGGGCTGTACCGCCTGATCGAAGGGCGCAAGCTGGACCCCAAGGAGGGCAGCTACACCACCTATCTGTTTGACAAGGGCCTGGAAAAGATCCTGAAAAAGGTGGGCGAAGAGAGCACCGAGGTCATCATCGCCGGCGCCAAGCGGGATGTGGAAGAGACCGTGTACGAGATCAGCGACCTGGCGTACCATGTGATGGTGCTGATGATCGAGCTGGGCATTTCGGTGGAGGATATCACCCGTGAGCTGGAAAAGCGCCATGTGGTGGACCATAAAGTAAAACAGGAGAGGATGCAGTGATGGCTGGCGAGTACAAACTGAGTTCGATTCACGTCCATTCCAAGCTGTGCGACGGCAAAAACACCCTGGATGAGCTGGCGGTGACCGCCTGGCGCGCCGGGCTCAAGACGCTGGGCTTTTCGGGCCACAGCCACACCCCCTGCGACATCGAATACTGCATGACCCAGAGCCGCACGGCCCTGTACAAGGCCCAGGTGGCCAAACTCAAGGAGCGCTACGCCGGCAAGCTGGACATCCTGTGCGGGCTGGAGTGGGACCTGTACAGCGACGACGACCCCACCGGGTACGATTACTTCATCGGCAGCACCCACTATGTGCGCGGGCCCAAGACCGGCCGGTATTATGAGATCGACTGGCGGGAGGCCGATCTGGCCGCCTGCATCCGGGACGACTTTGACGGCGACGGCCTGGCCGTGGTGGAAGCCTATTTCGACAACGTGCGCCAGGTGGCGGCCCGCAAACCCACGGTGCTGGGCCACTTTGACCTGATCAAAAAGATCAACGAGGGCAACAAGTTCTTTGACGAGGGCAGTCCCCGTTACCTGGCCGCGGCCCGCGCCGCCCTGGACGCCGCCTTTGCGTCGGGCTGCGTGATGGAGGTCAACACCTCGCTGGTGTACCGCGGCTACCGCCAGGACTTCTTCCCCGGCGAAGACGCGCTGCGCGCCTGGCGGGAGCTGGGCGGCGAGGTGGTCATCACCGCCGACGCCCACGAGGCCAAGGCCTTGACCTTCGGCTATGACGAGGCCGCCGCCCAGCTCAAGGCCTTGGGCTACGACCACGTGCAGGTGCTGGGCAAGGACGGCTTTGCCCCCTGCGAGCTGTAAGGTATCGCTGACAAAAAGGACCCCCGCCGCGGTGTACGCGGTGCACGCGGCGGGGGTCCTTTTTGTTGTTGGGACGAGCGTCAGTCCAGCACGTCGAACTGGCAGGCCCGCATGGCCTGCAAAGCCGTGCGGTGAGATTCCGGCGTGACCCCGGCGCACAGGCCGGACAGGATCTCGATGGGGGCTTCGGGGTAAAAGGCCCGCAGCAGCATGGCGTTGGAGATCACGCAGATGTCGGTGCACACGCCGTAGATGCGGAACCGGGCCACATCGCCGCCGCGCCGGCTCACAAAATCATAGACCGCTTGGGGCAGCCCGGCCGCGCCGAAGGTGGGCTTTTCCACCCAAAGACGCCCCGGGCAGGCGGGGAGGTCCGCCTCGGCCACCTTCTTCAGTTCCGGCACCAGGTCGTGGCCCTCGCTGCCCCGCAGGCAGTGGGGCACGGGCAGGGCACGGCCTTCCCGGGTGGAAAGGTAGTTTGCCTCGTGGGTGTCCTGGGTAAAGACAAGGAGGTGCCCCTCCCGGGCGGCGCGCTCGGCCTCCTGGGCCAGCGGGGCCGCAATGGCCCGGGCTTCGGGCGTGCCCAGGGCTCCGGTGACAAAGTCGTTTTGCATGTCCACGATCACGTCCACGGTATATCGCATCTGTATGATAGGTCCCCCCTGTTGTTTCGCGTCCGGCGCGATATTTTGTTCAGTATACCACAGTTTGCCGCTTTCTGCCAGCATCTGCACGCAAAAACCGCCCCGCCCGGGGCTTGCGTCCGGGCGGGGCGGTCTGGTTTTTGGAGAAACCGAATTACAGGTGCAGCACGCGGTCCTTGATCTCGGCGGTGCGGCCCTGGTTCCAGAACTGGGTGCCGATGTAGCCGCAGGTACGGCGGGCCACGTTCAGCTTGCTCTGGTCACGGTTGTGGCAGTGGGGGCACTCCCACACGAGCTTGCCGTCGTCCTCCACGATCTGGATCTCGCCGTCAAAGCCGCAGACCTGGCAGTAATCGCTCTTGGTGTTGAGCTCGGCGTACATGATGTTCTCGTAGATGAACTGCATGACCTTGATGACCGCGGCCAGGTTGTCCTGCATGTCGGGCACTTCCACGTAGCTGATGGCGCCGCCCGGGGACAGACGCTGGAAGTCGCTTTCAAACTTGAGCTTGGTGAAGGCGTCGATCTCCTCGGCCACATGGACGTGGTAGGAGTTGGTGATATAGTTGCGGTCGGTGATGCCGGGCACCACGCCGAAGCGCTTTTGCAGGCACTTGGCAAACTTGTAGGTGGTGGATTCCAGCGGGGTGCCGTACAGGCTGAAGTCGATGTTGTGCTTGGCCTTCCAGGTCTGGCAGGCGTCGTTCATGTGCTGCATGACTTCCAGGGCAAAGGGCTTGGCGGCGGGGTCGGTGTGGCTCTTGCCGGTCATATACTTGCAGCACTCGTACAGGCCCGCGTAGCCCAGGCTGATGGTGGAGTAGCCGCCGTACAGCAGCTTGTCGATGGGCTCGCCCTTTTCCAGGCGGGCCAGGGCGCCGTACTGCCACAGGATGGGCGCGGCGTCGGACAAGGTGCCCTTGAGGCGGTTGTGGCGGCACATCAGGGCCTGGTAGCACAGGTCCAGGCGCTCGTCAAAGATCTTCCAGAACTTGTCGAAGTCGCCGCCGGAGGACAGGGCCACATCCACCAGGTTGATGGTCACCACGCCCTGGTTGAACCGGCCGTAATACTTGGGCTTGCCGGGCTCGTAGTTCTTGGCGTTGGCGATGTTGTCCCAGCCGTTGCCCGAGCGGTCGGGGGTCAAGAAGCTGCGGCAGCCCATGCAGGTGTACACGTCGCCGTGGCCTTCGGTCTCGCCCTTGGAGAGCTTGTATTCCCGCATCTTCTTCTCGCTGATATAGTCGGGCACCATGCGCTTGGCGGTGCACTTGGCGGCCAGCTTGGTCAGGTAGAAGTAGGGGGTGCCTTCGCGGACGTTGTCCTCTTCCAGCACGTAGATCAGCTTGGGGAAGGCCGGGGTGATCCAGACGCCTTCCTCGTTCTTGACGCCCTGGTAGCGCTGGCGGAGCATTTCCTCAATGATGATGGCCAGGTCGGATTTCAGGCGCTGGTCGTCGCCGGCCTCGCCCAGGTACATGAACACGGTGATGAAGGGGGCCTGGCCGTTGGTGGTCATGAGGGTGACCACCTGGTACTGGATCGTCTGCACGCCGCGCTTGATCTCTTCCCGCAGGCGGCCTTCCACGATCTTGGAGAGCTTTTCCTCCCCGGGCTGGATGCCCAGCTCCTGCATTTCGGCTTCCACGTCGCGGCGGATCTTTTTGCGGCTGATGTCCACGAAGGGGGCCAGGTGGGTCAGGCTGATGCTCTGCCCGCCGTACTGGTTGGAGGCCACCTGGGCGATGATCTGGGTGGCGATGTTGCAGGCAGTGGAGAAGGAGTGGGGCTTTTCGATCAAGGTGCCCGAAATGACCGTGCCGTTTTGCAGCATGTCTTCCAGGTTGACTAGGTCGCAGTTGTGCATGTGCTGGGCGAAGTAGTCGGAGTCATGGAAGTGGATGATGCCTTCCTCATGGGCCTTGACCACCTCGGGGGGCAGCAGCATGCGCATGGTCAGGTCCTTGGAGACCTCGCCCGCCATATAGTCGCGCTGGACCGAGTTGACGGTGGGGTTCTTGTTGGAGTTCTCCTGCTTGACCTCCTCGTTGTTGCACTCGATGAGGGAGAGGATGCGGTCGTCGGTGGTGTTGTGGGTGCGCTTGAGGCTCTGCACGTAGCGGTAGGTGATATACTTGCGGGCCACCTCGTGGGCGCCGGATTCCATGATGGCGTTTTCCACCAGGTCCTGGATCTCCTCCACGTTCATGGCATGGTTGCGCGTGCCGCAGAAGGCCTGCACCTGGTCGGCAATCGAGATGATCTGCTCCTTGCTCAGGCGCTGGGCGGCGGGCACGACGTTGTTGGCTTTGGTGACGGCGGCGATGATCTTGGAAATGTCGAACACGACCTCGCTGCCATTGCGTTTGATGATCTTCATCTTGGTTCTCCCTCACTGCGTGAAAAAAAGCGGGCCCCCCGCTTGGGGCCGCAAAACGGTGATCTGCACCCCCGCGCAGCGACATACGTCGACTGCGGGGCGAATGAGATTATCTTACCCCATCGGCGGTGGAAAGTCAATAGAGTTTTACACAATATATTGTGTATACTTTCCACAAATTCCACCAAATATTCCACAATTGACGCTGTGGCGCGAAAATCATACCCATTCACAAAACGCCGAAATTCCGCCTTGAAATTTGGCGAAAATGGTCGAGTTGAATAGTTCGGCGATGTACCGTTTATTTTCAGTCCCCTCCCCTGCTCCCCTCTTGCGCGGACGGGGTGGGGCTGGTATACTGAATAGGCCGGACGACGCCAGATGCAGCGGCTTTTCCCGGCGCAACCTACAAGATATAGGGTCGCCCCGGCGGCCCGCGGGAGGGCCCACGATGAATTACGCCAACATCAAATACTGCGACATCGCCAACGGCGAGGGCGTGCGCACGAGCCTGTTCGTGTCGGGATGCCGGCGCCACTGCAAGGACTGCTTCAACGCCGTGGCCTGGGATTTCTGCTACGGCAAGCCCTTCGACAAAGCCGCGCGCAACGCGATCCTGGCCAGTTTGGCCCCTGAATACATCGACGGGCTGTCCCTGTTGGGGGGCGAGCCCTTTGAGCCTGAGAACCAGCGCGCCCTGGTGCCCTTTTTGCACGACGTGCGGGTGCTGTACCCCCACAAGACCATCTGGTGCTACACGGGCAACAGCTACGAGAAAGAATTGCTGGCCCCCAGCGCCGCCCGGTGCGAGGTCACCGACGAAATGCTGGGCCTGATCGACGTGCTGGTGGACGGGGAGTTCCTGGCCGAAGAGAAGGACATCACGCTGCGGTTCCGCGGTTCGGGCAACCAGCGCATCATCGACCTGAACCGCACCCGGCAGGCCGGGCACACCGTGCTGTGGCAGGACGACCCGATCTTTGCCGACCACACCATGTGAACACGATCGCCCACGCAGAAGGCCGCCGCCGAAGAATTTTCTTCGGCGGCGGCCTTTGTCCTGCCAAGAATCAGGGGGTCAGGCCAGCTTGACCAGCTGACCGCCGGGGATCTCGAGCCGGTCGCCGTCCACTTCCACCCAGACGGACTGGGCGTTGGGGTTGTACACCGCGTCCCCCGCCGCCGTGAATTGCAGGCGGGCCGCGTCGGCCATGTAGTCCACCACCTGGATGTTGGTGGCATACCAGGTGTCCTCCCGGCCGCCCACCTTGTCGCAGAAGCGCTCCATCAGGTCCCAGTTGTCGGCCTCGCCGAACTCGTAGCTGTGGCCCCAGACGTACATCATATACAGGTACTGGGTCTTGAACAGGCCCACAAAGCGCTCGGCGTCCTCCATCAGGTTGTGGGTGTGATGACAGGTGGCCTTCCAGGTCATGTAATCGTGGGGCATGGCAAAGTCGTGAGTGTCCCCCACCACGCGGGCATAGCGGATGCCCAGGGCGGGCAGCAGGGCCGCGATCTCGGGCGTCCAGCTGCCGTTGGGGTAGGCCAGGCCCCGCACCGGCGCGCCGGTGGCGGATTCCAGCAAAAGGCGGTCTTCCAGGATCTGGCGGGCCACCTGGTCGATGGGGCTGCGGGAGATCGTGGGGTGCAGGGCCGTGTGGCAGGCCACCTCGTGGCCGCGGTACAGCTCCCGCCATTCGGAAGCGGGGACCCGGTCGGCCCAGTCCAGGCCGCTGTTCAGGTTGAAGGTCCCCTTGAGGCCGTAGGTGTTGAACAGGCCCACCAAGCGGCGGTCCTCCACCCGGCCGTCGTCATAGCTCAGGGTCAGGACCTTGTGCTTGCCGCCGGGGAAACAGGTGTAGATGTTTTTGAGTTTGGGATAGTCCATAGACAAGGA
>DBRU01000095.1 GCA_002306375.1 Faecalibacterium sp. UBA1360 | reverse complement strand
CGGATGTGCTCCGACTGCATCGAAAGATATTTGTCGTTGTCAAACCCAATCTTCATCTTCGATCCCTTTCCCTCATTCTATTTGTCAGCCGCCGCAAATGACGGCGGCAAAGCATCACACGAAATCAGTATACCACAGCCGGCGGCCGGGTGCAATCGTCGCATGGCCTGCGCCAAACAAAAAAGCGGCGGCCGATTCCCCCATCACGGGGGACCGGCCGCCGCCGGGCGTTCATGCACCGCTGTGGCGCTGTTTAAGGCGGGCCAGGTACTCGGCCAGTTCGTCGATGTCGGCGTCGGTCAGGCCGTCGGTCTCGGCCATGGCGGCCACCAGGTTGCGGGCGCTGCCCGCAAACATCCGCCCCAGGGCGCTGCGGCTCTCCACGGGCAGGTATTCCCGCCGGGTCAGTACGGCCCGGTAGCGGTAGCCCCGGCCCTCCCGGTCCCGGGCCACATAGCCCTTGCCCTCCAGGCGGGAAAGCAGGGTCAGCAGGGTGGTGCCCGCCCAGCCGTTGCCGGCCAGGGCTTCTTCCAGTTCGGCCCGGGTCAGGGGGGCGTCGGCCTGCCACAGGGCCTTCATCACTTCCAGTTCCGCGTCGGGCAGGCGCTTGATCGGCTCGCTCATGGGGCGTCATCCTCCTTGGTGATGTTCTCCAGCCGCCAGCAGCCGTCGGTATAGCCCAGGTCCAGGCACAGGCCGGTACCGTCCCGCAGCCGCTGGCGCAGGCCGCCCTGACCGTATCCCTGCCCCCCTTGGCCGTGACCCTGGCTGCCCTGGCCCTGCCCGGGGGCGCCTTGTGTCACGACGGTGTAACTTTTAGCGTCGGCGGACAGTTGTTGCATCCATTGGGAGCCGGAGCAGGGGTCGGCGCAGCGGATGTACAGCCGGCCGTCCCGTTCCAGCAGCGTGGGGGTCGCCCCGTCCCATAGCCCGGGCAGCAGCGCCTGCTGTGCCTCATCCGACAGGATCGTGGCCAGGCCTTCCCTCACGCTCCGGGCCGTCATCCCGCCGGTCGCCGGGGCATACACCGTTTCCAGCGTGCCGGGGGTGCCGGGCACGGCGTCCTGCCAGCCGTCGGCGGTCCGGGTCCGGGCCGTCAGACAGATCTGGCCGTCGGTGCAATCGTCCAGGTACCGGCAGGTGTCCAGCCGCGACAGCAGTTCTTGGGTGTCGCCCTCGGCCACAGGGATGGCATCCAGCAGAAATTCCGGCAGCCAGGCCGGGCTTCCCTGGTTCTGGTTCAGCCGGTAAGCCGACCGCACCCGCCAGGTCTCGCCGTAGTCGTCACTGATGAGCCAGAAGGTCCGGGTGCCGGTGCTGTTGTTGTCCACGGCGTTGCAGTGGACCCGCAGGCTGCCGGGCGCAGGGCCCGGCGGCGCCAGATCAGGTACCCCAACCCCTGCCACAGCAAAAAGCCCGCCATGCCGGTCAGCCAGACCCCGGTCAGCAGGGCCAGGGGGTCTGGCGCGGTGATGGCCCGCGCCGCCGGGGCGACCTCGGCTTCGGGCAAAGGCTGCGCGGCAACGGTGTGTTCGGCAACGGCCTGGGGGCGTTGGGTCGCGGCATCGGCCGCTCCGTCTGCGGCAGGGGCCCGGGGCAGGGCGATGGGCTCCTGCCAGGCCGGCGGCGTCTGCACCTGCACGGGGGCCAGCGCCCGCAGCGCGCCCACACTGCCCAGGGGCAGCACCAGCAGCAGGGCCAGCAGGGCCCAGGCCCGGCTGAACCACTGGGGCGCATACCGGCGTGCCAGTCGCGGCGCGGCCGCCGCCAGCAAAAGACCGGCGCAGCCCAGCGCCGCGCCCTGGGCCAGATAATTCAAAAAGAGTTGTTCCAGGGGAAGACTCATTGCCGAAAACCCCCTTTCGGGATCATGTTCTACAATAGTAGAGGGAATCTGTGTTTACATTCTACGAATGTAGAATGTCCTTGTCAAGCGGCAGCATACCCAAACCCTTAAAACTGCTTTTGTCCATTCTGCCGAAGAAAAGCCCGCCCGCACCGGCGGAGGGTCAAAACGGGCTGGCTTTTTTGGGCCGGGCACGCTATAATAAGAACATTACCTGCCCGCCCGACGGCGGGGCATACCGTTGGAAGGAGGACGCCATGCTCCACAAGCCGGGGACCGGCCGCGAGCCGGTCAGTGTGGAACGCCGCAAAAGCGATTACGAAAACCGCATCTTTTTCCGCCTGGTGCTGCTGGTCACGATCCCGCTGGCCGTGCTGGGCGCATTGCTCTGCCTCAACGCCTACCGGGCCGAACTGACCCGCAACGACCTGATGCTGCGCTCCGCGCGGGAGAGCGCCCAGACCCAGATCGAAAGCGTGTTGAGCAACCTGCGGGATTATTATATGACCGCCATCGACGATGACGATGTCAAATGGGTGCAGGAGACCGCCGCCACCCCGTATTCCAGCATCACCCAGCTGCGCGCCGCCCAGGAGGTTCTGCGCGGCGGCAAGTACCTGAACCAGTACGTCAGCGGGTACGAGTACATCAACTTTGCCAAGGGTTGGGTGCTGGACAACAACGGAACCTTCCGCCTGGCCTCGGCCCGCAACCGGGAGGAAGTGGAAGCCTTCCTCGCCGAGCGGGAGAATTCCTACCTCAGCGTGGAATGGGTGGACAACACCGACGTTCCCCAGCCGCAGGAAGCCAGCCAGGTGGTGAACCTGTCGGGGTATCTGCTGGTGGTGCGCACCTCCACGGCCGTGGGGGGGACCAGCGGCATGCTGGTGGTGCGCCTGAACCTGACCCGCCTGGGCACCATTGCCGACGACTGGCAAAGCCTTGGCTATCAGCTGGCCCTGACCAACGACGACCATGTGATCCTGACCACCAGCCAGGCCCTGGCCGACGCTGTGAGCTCTGAACTCAAGCGGGGCGCCGTGACCCGCAGCCACGGCTGGCGGGTGGCCACCGGCTACACCAGCGGCAACGGCCTGGTGTACTACGCGGCCCTGCGCCAGGACGCCATGCTGTCGGTCAGCGCGTCCACCCTGCTCCTGACCCTTCTGGTGGGGGCCGTGACGCTGTTTGTGCTGGCATTGTGCCGCTGGACCAGCGCCTTTTTGTACCGGCCCATTGCCGAACTGCTCGATGCGGTCAACCTTGTGTTCGGCCAGCGGGGCAGCGATCAGGACGAATTCGCCTACCTGGCCACCGGCGTCAACCGTATGGCCCGGGACCAGAAAGACCTGCAAAACCTGCTGGTGCTGCAACGCCGTCAGCTCAAAGAGCAGTTCATGCAGCACATGCTGCGCAGCGAGGTCAACGTGCCGGCCATCGATCATACCTTGCAGCAGTTTTCCATCACGCCCTGCCGGTACTACCGCTTGCTGGTGCTGGCCGCGGACACCA
>DBRU01000075.1:9185-23102 GCA_002306375.1 Faecalibacterium sp. UBA1360 | reverse complement strand
GTGGTGGACGGCTACCCCCTGTACACCGAAGCCGTCAACGAAAAGGGCGTGGGCATCACCTGCCTGGCCTTTGGGGGCAACGCGGTCTATTCCGACACGCTGGACCCCGACAAGCACAACATCTCTACCTACGAGCTGATCCAGTGGCTCATGGGCCAGTGCGAGAACATCACCCAGGTGCGGGAGCTGCTGGCCAAGACCAACGTGACCTCGGCCGCCTTCTCTGACCAGTATCCCCCGGCCGAAGTGCACTGGCACATCGCGGACAAAGACGAGTCGGTGGTGCTGGAGATCATGGCCGACGGCATGCACATCCACGACAACCCCACCGGCGTGGTCACCAACAACCCGCCCTTCCCCTATCATCTGGCCAACCTGAACTATTACCTGAACCTGACCCCCAAATTCCCCAAAAACCAGTTTGCCGAGCAGCTGGGCCTGCGGCCGCTGGGGGTGGGCTTCGGCAGCGTGGGCCTGCCCGGCGACGCTTCCGCCATTTCCCGCTTCATCCGCCTGAACTTCTTCAAGGCCAACTCGCCCCGGCCCGACACCGAGTCCCAGGCCGTGAACCAGTTCTTCCACCTGCTGGACGGCGTTTCCATGATCCGGGGCGCCCAGCTCGGCTACCACGACGAATTCTGCCAGACCACCTTCAACTGCTGCGTCAACGCCAGCCGGGGCATCTTCTACTACAAGACCTACGACAACCACCAGATCACCGCCGTGGACATCCACCGCGAAAACCTGGAGCGCACCGACCTGATCTGCTATGACCTGATCCAGGAGGAACAGTTCCGCTGGGAGCAGGAGGAGCATCAATGACCTGGGAATACCGTCAGCCGGTGACCATCCTGTTCGGCCAGGGCCAAAGCCGGCAGATCGGGCGCATTGCCCGGCAGCGGGGCTACAGCCGGGGCCTGCTGGTGGCCGACCCCTTTTTTGAAAAAAGCGGCCTGGCGCGCGCCGTGATGGACAGCAGCGAGGGAACGCTTGCGGATCTGTTCACCCGCGTGTCCCCCAACCCCGAGGCGGACGAGGTGGACGCCTGCGCCCAGGTGCTGCGCAGCCGGCAGCTGGATTTTGTGGTGGCCTTGGGGGGCGGCAGCGCCCTGGACTGCGCCAAGGCGGCCTCGGGCATTGCCCTGTGCGGGCACAGCATCCGCCGGTACCACGGCACGGGCACGCCCCTGCCCGACGAGCACCTGCCCCTGATCGCGGCGCCCACCACGGCGGGCACCGGCAGCGAGGTGACCTGCGTGGCGGTCATCAGCGACCAGACCCGGGGCCTGAAAGCCCCCATCGTCTCGCCGACGTTCTACCCCGTCTGCGCCGTGGTGGACCCGGAACTGACCTATACGGTGCCCCCCGCGGTCACCGCCGGCACCGGCATCGACGTGCTGTGCCATGCGCTGGAGGGCTTCTGGAGCCTGGCGCACCAGCCCGTCTGCGACGCTTTGGCCCTGTACGCGGCCCGGCTGGTCTTTGAATTTTTGCCCCGGGCCTATGAGCGCCCCGACGACGAGCTGGCGCGGGAAAAAATGTGCGAGGCGTCGGTGCTGGCGGGCCTGGCCTTCACCCTGCCCAAGACCACCGCGCCCCACGCCTGTTCCTTCCCCCTGACCAACCGCCTGCACATCCCCCACGGGGAGGCCTGCGGTCTGACGCTGGATTGGTTCGCCCGGCTCAACGCGACCGGCCCGGAGGGCAAGCGCCTGGACGAATTTGCGGCGGCGCTGGGCTACGCCAACACATCGGCCATGGCCGACGCGATCTTTGCGCTCAAGCAGCGCCTGGGCCTGCGCACCGACCTGCGGGACCTGGGCCTGGACCTGGAAGACATCCGCTGTCTGGTGGAGGAAAGCCGCCACCCCAATCTGCTCAACAACCCCGTGCAGGTCACCGACGAGATCCTGTGGGCCCTGTACGGCCGCCTGGCCCTGTAAGGCAGGCGGCCCAGGCGCCCCCAAGCAAAACCCCCGACGCTTAAAAAGCGCCGGGGGTTTTGCTTGGGGGCGCGGCCGCGGCGGCCGCTTATCCCTTTTTGCGGTATTCGCCGGGGGTCATGCCGAAAAACTTTTTGAACTGCTTGGAAAAATGGGCAAAGCTGGGGTAGCCGGTCTCGATGGCGATTTGGTTGATGGACAGCTTGTTTTGCAGCAGCAGACGCCGGGCCAGCTGCATGCGCTCGTTCTGGATATACTCGCTCAGGCCGATGCCCGTTTCCTTGCGGAACAGCCGGGACAGGTAGTTGGGGGAAAGGTAGAACATCTCTGCCAGCTGGGTGCGCGTCACCTCGTCCAGATGCTCCCCGATGTAGTTCTGGATGTCCCGGATGATCAGGTCTGGCTTTTCCAGGTAATGGAGCTGCAAGGCGATCTTCTGGCCTTCTTCCAGGATCAGGCGCTCCATGCTGGAGGCCCCGCGCAGCGACAGTTCCAGAAGTTTCTGGTCCCGTATGCGGGTCAGGAACTGGTAGGTCGAAATGCCGTTTTTGCGCAGCACGCTGTAAGCCAGCAGGCTCCAGT
This sequence comes from Faecalibacterium sp. UBA1360, assembly GCA_002306375.1. GTDB lineage: Bacteria > Bacillota > Clostridia > Oscillospirales > Ruminococcaceae > Gemmiger. The sequence goes on along the minus strand of DBRU01000075.1, from coordinate 20,577 downwards.
CGGCCAGCACGGCCTGCAATTGCCGGTACCCCACGGCCTCCTGGGTCCGGGCCGTCTCAAAATACAGACGCACGCGCTGCTCGAACTGCTCAAGGCGTCCGCCCTCCAGCAGCTCGCCCCAATCCTCGATCTCGGGGGCAAAGTAGCGGTCGGGCGGCGGGTCGGCGGACTCGTCCTCGGCCACCACGCCGCTTTGGGCGTCCAGGTGGGACAGATGGATCTCCTCCAGCCGGCGCAGGTGATGGTTGATGTCGGGGATCTGAAAGGGCACGCTGAGATAACAGTGGGTGTCGGAATGGTTGATGTCGGAAAAGACGCGGGCGAATTCTTCCAGCATCCCCTTCACCGCGCCCACGGTCTGTTCGGGCGTGATGCGGAACAGCACCACGAACTGGTAGTTGCCGTCCGCCAGAAAGCTCTCCACCGGGGTACCGGCGCCCTCGGCCAGTTCACACAGAACATTCTCGCAGGAGAAGGCCAGCAGCCCGCGGCCCAGTTCTTCGCTGGCCTTGGCGGGCTCAAAGCAGATCAGGGCCGCCGCGAACCGATCGTCGGGCTGGTAGGCCAGGTGATCCTTGCGCAGGCGGCGCTGGATGGAATCGGGGCGCAGGGCGATGGTCTCCTCCAGCAGGTCGCGCCAGAAGCTCTCTTTGACGATGTTCTGGTGGGACAGCCAGCTGTCGCCGTATTCGGCCAGGCTTTTTTCCCGGCGGCGTTCCCGCCGCTTGCGGATCATGCGGTCCATCACATCCCGCAGCGTCTCGGTCTCCACAGGCTTGAGGATGTACTGAAAGCACTGGTACCGCACGGCCTGCCGGGCGTACTCGAAATCGGCATAGCTGGTCAGCAGGACCGTTTCCAGGTCGATGCCCTGTTCTTCGATCCAGTCCAGCAGGTCAAAGCCGGTCTGGCCGGGCATTTCAATGTCCGAGATCAGCAGGTCCACCGTCTCGCCGGCCAGGATCTCCTTGGCCTTTTCCACCCGGTAGCAGCCAAACACCTCGTCCACGCCCAGCTCTTTCCAGTCCAGCTGGCTTTTCAGGCCCTCCACCACATATTTGTTGTCATCGACGATCAAAAGTTTCATGTTTGCTCCATTTCCACGGGGATCCGGATCTCTACCAGCGCGCCGTCCATTTCCGAACGGGCAAAACGCACCCTGGCCTGCTTGTCATAGATCAGGTTCAAACGCTGGATCACGTTGCTGATGCCCACGTGGCGTCCGTCCTTTTCCAGGGACAGGGGGTCTTCGTTGAGGCGGCGCAGCGCCTCGTCGGAAAAGCCGGCGCCGTTGTCGGCGATCTGAACGAGCAGGAACTCCCGGTCCTCCTTCACAAGCTCGGCGCTCAGCCGGATGCGCAGCGTCCCGCTCATGCCGCCGCCGTGCTTGACGGCGTTTTCCAGAAAGGTGCTCACCGACAACACCGGGATGGCGATGGTCTCCACCCCTTCTGCCAGCCGGCAGTCGAAGGAGAGCGCCTCGCTGTTCCATTCCTCGTTTACCCGGATCAGGTCCCGGATGTGGTCGACCTCCTGGCGAAGGGGCACCATATCCATGCAGTCATGCAGGATGTAGCGGTAATAGCGGGACAGGCAGACCGTTATCTGCTGGATCTTGTCCACGGCGTTGACCTGGGCCATGCCGGAGATCATGGCCAGGCAGTTCACAAAAAAGTGGGGCCGGATCTGCAGGTTGCGGAAATTCAGCTGCAACTGCTTTTTCTCCAGCTCGCTGCTGTACAGCTTGACGGTCAGCGTGTTCAGCTGTTCGCCCAGGCGGTCCAGCACGGCATAGGCGTCGGTCACGGCCTCCCGCACGCCCTGCTCCGGCAGGACGCCGGCGGCGGCCTGGTATTTGCCCAGAATGTCGGTCAGCTGCTTGACGGGGATGATCAGGTTGCGCCGCACCTGCCGGATCAGGAACACCAGGATGATCAGCACATACAGCGCCAGGACGAACTGGACCAGCTGGATCAGCATGATCTGGGTCATCTGGCGGTTGTCGGCCAGCACCACCTGCAACGAAAAGTTCGTGTGGGAGGTCTCGATGGGATAATTCAGCACGCGGTATCCCAGCCCGGAGCCGGCCCCGGCCCCGGCGGCCCGCTCTTCATCGGACAGCAGGCATACGCTGCCGCCGGCGCCCCAGTCCAGGGTGCGCATTTCGGCCAGCAGGTCCTCCTCCCGGATCCAGCCGCCCAGCACAAAGTCGTCGTAGGTCCACAGCGAAACGATGATGCGCCCGCCGCCGGTATCCAGCAGCGTCCAGGTCCCGTTGGCGGGTTGCAGGGCGATCTGTTCTTTTAATGCAGTCCGGATCTCTCGGTACAGTGAAAAGGGCAGGCTGACGCTGGTCAGTTCCACATAGCAATCCCGGGATTTGTCGCAGATGAAAAAGTGGTATTCGTTCATCGAAATTTCCTTGAGCAGCCGGTAGGTCACCCGCAGCTCGGCGGTCTTGTCGATGAGGGTCATGTCGTTTTGCAGGAACATGGTGCGGTAATCGGACGAAAGGACCGTGGACTGCTCCATGTAGACGTCGTTCCAGGACAGCTGCTCCGAGATCTTGTTGACATAGTTCTCGGTGAACTGGATCATATTTTCCGACGCTTCGGCGCGCAGGGCGTTGTAAGAGTACAGGTACACGGCGGCGCTCAGGCACAGCACGCCGATGCTGACCGCCAGAAACTGTTGGATATGCCCCGTAAAAAAGCGCTCCCGCATGATCGTCTCCTGTTTTATCCCTTGACCGCGCCCAGGGTGATGCCCGCCTCAAAATACTTTTGCAGGAAGGGGTACAGCACCAGAATGGGCAGCATGGCCACAAAAGCGATGGCCATGCGCAGGCTTACCGTGGGGATGGCCCCGGCGCTCATGCTGCTGCCGTACTGGGACAGATACTGGATATTTTTTACCATCACGTTCAGCAATTGCTGGATGGAGTATTTTTCCATATCGCTTATATAGTATAGACCATTCATCCAGTCATTCCAATAGGCCAGGCCGGAGAAGATGCCGATGGTCACCAGGATGGATTTGCCCAACGGCAGCACCAGGCTCACGAAGATGCGCGGTTCGCTGGCGCCGTCGATGCGGGCGGCCTCATACAGTTCGCGGGGGATGTTGCTGCGCAGATAGGTGCGCACAAGGATGGCGTTCATGGCGCTGAACATCAGGTTGGGCACCAGCAGCGCCAGGTAGGTGTTCTTTACGTTGAGCACGGTGGTGTACACCATGTAGGTGGGCACCAGGCCGCCGTTGAACAGCAGGGTGAACAGCAGCAGGAAGGACAGCACCTTTTTGCCGGGCAGATCCTCCAGCGAGAGCGGATAGGCCACCATGGCCGTGATCATCACGTTGAGGAAGGTGCCGATGAAGGTGATCACGATGGTCACCCCGTAGGCGTGGAAGATGGTGTCGCGGGACTGCCAGATGTACTCGTAGGCCGAAAGGCTCAGCGCTTTGGGGAAGATGGAGTATCCGTTGATGAGAAGCGAGCTTTCCTCGGTGATGGAAGAGATGAACAGCAGCAGGAAGGGGAATACCATAATGGCGATTACCACGCTGAGGATCACGTAGGCCGCTGCTTCAAGCTGCTTTTCCTGTTTTGATTTGATCATAGCTTTGTTTCCTTTTCTTTTGACACGGGATCAGAACAGGGCGTTTTCCTTGCTGATCTTGTTGGTAACGGCATTGAAGAAGAGGATCAGCCCAAAGCCCATGCAGGACTGGAAGAAGCTGGCTGCCGCCGACATGCCCACGTTGCCCTGCAGCATCAGCGCGCGGTAGACGAAGGTGTCGATGGTCTGGGTCACGTCCATGAGCAGGCCGGAATTCTGGGGCACCTGATAGAACAGGCCGAAGTCGCTGTTGAAGATGCGGCCGATGGACAGCAGCGCCACCGTGATGATGGTGGGGCGCAAAAAGGGCAGCGTGATGTAGCGGATGCGCTGGAATTTGCTCGCGCCGTCCAGGGTGGCGGATTCCATCAGGGAGGCGTCGATGCCCAAAATCGAAGAGATGTACAGGATGCAGCCGTAGCCCACGCTTTTCCAGGCGTTGACAAAGACCAGGATAAAGGGCCAGTATTTGGGCGTGTCATACCAGGAGACGGCGGGCTGCCCCAGCGCCTTGAGGATGCTGTTCACCAGGCCGGCGCCCGGGTCCAGGAAGCTGCGCACCATGTAGGAGACGATGATGATGGACACCACAAAGGGGAACAGCACGCTGCTCTGGGCGATCTTTTTGAAGGTCTTGTTGCCCACCTCGGTGATGAGGATGGCCAGGGTCACGCCCAGCACCATGTTCACAAAGATGAAGCACAGGTTGTAGCACAAAGTGTTGCGCAGCACGGCGGGCAGGCTGTCGTTTTCCAGCAGGAACCGGAAGTTTTCCAGCCCGGCCCACTGGCTGCCCCAGATGCCGTCGGTGGCCTTGTAGCTCTTGAACGCCAGGACCAGGCCGCTCATGGGCAGAAAGTTGTTGATGAGCAGATACGCAAAGGCCGGCAGCATCATCACATACAAGGGCAGGTACCGACGCAGGCGGGCCTTGAGGGTCGATTTCTTCATACAGGACTTCCTTTCTTCGCCGCTCTTAAAAAAGGAGGGCGGCGCGGCAGAAATTCCGCCGCGCCGCCCTTGAAGCCGGGGATGGTGCCGGAGCAGCGTTACGGTGTGTTACCGGCAGTCGCTCACTGCTGCGCCAGCCATTCGTCAAGCTGTCTCTGGATCTCGGCCTGGACCTCGGCCGCGCCGGCCGCCTCCATTTCGGAGAGCATCAGATCCAGATATTCGTCGGGATCAACGGCGCCGGTGGACAGCGCCTTGCTGTACTTGGTCTTGATCTGATACAGTTCGGAGATCTGGTTGAAAATGGGGGTAAAGTCCAGGTTGAAGCCCAGCGCCAGCGAAGCGATGGAGTTGTTGTTGTACTCGATCATCTTTTCGTAGATGTCGGGGCCGTCGGTGACCCAGGGCGTGCAGACGAACTGGTTGGGCAGGGCCCAGCCGGCGCCCAGGTGGTAGCCCACGGTGGTGGCGTCCAGGCCTTCGGGGTAGTCCAGGGTGCCGTCTTCGGTCACCACATAGTCCTCGCCCTCAATGCCCCAGTTCAGCAGGTTCATGACTTCGGTGCTGCTGTTGATGTAGTTGAGCATCTGCATGGCCTTGGCCGCATCGCGGGAGGCGGAAGAGATGGCGTAGCAGTACACGCAGGCGCTGCTGGTGGTGGCGATGGCGTCGCCCAGCTGGACCATGGTCAGGTCCACGCCGCCGCAGTTGTTCTCCTGGTCGGATTCAGACAGGGGATGGCCGCTGCTGGAGAAGAAGGAGAAGGCCTGGCCGGACTTGATGTAGGTGTAGACGGGCTCGGTGTCGGAGGCGGCGCCCGGATTGATCCAGCCCTTGTTGAACCACTCGCGGTTGTACTCGCACCATTCGCGCACCGCGTCGGTGGCCATGTAGTTGACCACTTCGGTGCTGTTGGCCGGGTCGATCAGCGCAAAGACGCCCATGCCGCTGTCCACCATGTCCACGGGGTTCAGGTTGGTCAGGCCGCTGGCCGCCAGCATCCACATGCCGGGCTCCAGCTCGGCCACCTGGGTGTACAAGGCGTCGATGTCCTCAAGGGTCTTGAGGTTGCTCACATCGATGTTGTGCTTTTCCAGGATGTCGGTGCGGAAGAAGATCGTGGGCTGCTGGGAGATCTCTTTGTGGACGGGCACGCCGAAGATGACATCGCCCACCCGGCAGACCGTGGCCAGCTCCTCGCTGGAGTAGCTGCTCAGGATGTCCTGGCCGTATTCCTGCAAAAGGTCGGTCAGGTCGGTCACATAGCCCTGGCTGACCCAGGTGGAGCCGTAGCCGAAATGGGTCATGAACAGGTCCACATCCTCGCTGCCGGAGCTCAGTTCCAGCTGCACCTGCTCATCGTAGGAGGCCATGGGCGTGATGGTCAGGTCCAGGGTCATGTTCAGATCGCGCAGGGTGTACTCGTTGATCTTGGCCTCGATGCGCTCGATCTGGTCGGTGTTCACCGATACGCTGGGCAGGGCGAACCACATGTGGACCTCATAGGGCTCTTCGGTGGAGGTGGTGTCCCCCGACGTGGCGGTGTCGCCGGTGGCGGCGGTGCTGCCGCTGTCGGAAGCCGTGCTGCCGCAGCCGGCCAGCAGGCCCGCCAGCATGGCCGCAGACAAAGCGCCGCTCAGGATTCGTTTTGCTCTCATAATTTCTCCTCCTTGTTTTTAAGGGTTCTTCTGCCATTATCATAGCATCTGCGGCGGGGCAGGGTTATAACTAATCTATCCTGATTTTATCGTTTTTGTGCCGAGCCTGCCCCCCCGCAAAGTCCCTGTTCTTCCCGCCCGCCCTTGGCGCGGGGGGCATTGACTTTTGCGCAAAGATGCGGTATAGTATACAATCAGTTAGCGGTGACTAATTCCGCCGCGTTTTTTTGGGCTAAGAGTTAGCCACCGCTAACGCAAGAAGGAGCGGACCCTATGATCGACAAACGCCTGTTTCGCCTGCTGGGCGAAAACCGCCGGTACATTTTCTTTTGCGTGGCGCTGCAGCTGGCCGGCCTGGCCGCCAGCCTGACCGTCACGGCCTGCCTGTGCCGGGCCATTTTCCTGGCCGTGCAGGCGGGCGGCCCCGACGCTGCCGCCCTGGCCGGCCTGGCCGCGGCGGCGCTAGCCGCCATGGCGGCGCGGTATCTGGCCGCGCGCAAGGCCGGCGACCTGCGGGACCTTTTGGGGCGCAAAGCCAAGCAGGACCTGCGGGAAAAGGTGTACGACAAGATCGTGCGCCTGGGCGCGCGCGGCGCCGACGGCATGAGCATGGCGGGGCTGACCCAGGTGGCCGTGGAAGGGGTGGAGCAGCTGGACCTGTACTATTCAGCCTATCTGCCGCAGTTTTTCTACGCCATGCTCGCGCCGCTGGCGCTGTTTGCCGTGACCGTGTGGATCGACTGGCGGGTGGCGGCGGTGCTGCTGTGCTGCGTGCCGCTGATCCCCCTGTCCATCGTGGCGGTGTCCCGCTACGCCAAGGGGATCTTTGGCAAATACTGGGGCAAATACACCTCCATGGGCGACGCTTTTCTGGACAGCGTGCAGGGGCTGCGGGAGCTGAAGATCTTTCAGGCCGACGCGGCCCGCCACCGGCGGATGAACGCCGCCGGGGAGGATTTTCGCAGGATCACCATGAAGGTGCTGGTCATGCAGCTGGCCAGCGCCACGATCATGGACCTGGTGGCCTACGGCGGCGCGGGGGCGGGCGTCGCGCTGGCGCTGCAGGGCGTTGTGCAGCGGGGGCTTTCGCCCTTTGCGGCGCTGTTTCTCATGCTGGTGGCGGTGGAGTTCTTCCTGCCGCTGCGGGCGTTCGGGTCGGCCTTCCATGTGGCGATGAACGGCGTCAGCTCGGGCGGCAAGATCCTCTCACTGCTGGAACAGCCCGACCTCGTCTGGGGCGACAAGGTCCCCCAGGGCGGGGAACTGCGGCTGGAAGGGGTGGATTTTTCCTACGACGGCACGCGGGAGGTCTTGCGCGACGCCCGGATGGTCTTTCCCGAGACCGGCCTGTGCGCCATCGTGGGGGCGTCCGGCTGCGGCAAGTCCACGGTGGTGGGGCTGCTGCTCGGCGCGCTGCGGCCCGACGCCGGGCGGGTGACCCTGGGGGCGGCGCCCCTGCAGCAGCTTTCCCGCGAGGCGTACTATGCCCGCATCGCCGTGGTCAGCTACAACACCTACCTGTTCAACACCACGGTGCGGCAGAACTTTTTGCTGGCGCGCCCCGACGTGACCGAAGCCCAGATCTGGCAGGCGCTGGAGCGGGTGGACCTGGCGGCGTTTGTGCGCGGCCGCGGCGGGCTGGACGAGCTCATCACCGAGGAGGCGGCCAACCTTTCGGGCGGGCAGCGTCAGCGCCTGGCGCTGGCCGTCAACCTGGCGGCGGACAAGGACATCTATATTTTTGACGAGGCCACCAGCAACATCGACATCGAGAGCGAGACCGTCATCCTGCAAGAGATCCGCGCCCTGGCCCGGCGCAAGTCGGTCATCCTGATCTCGCACCGGCTGGCCAACGTGGTGCCGGCCGACCGCATCTACTATCTGGAAGCGGGCCGGGTGGCGGAGCAGGGCGCCCACGCCGAACTGCTGCGCCTGGGCGGCGGGTACGCGGCCCTGTTCGAAGCGCAAAAACAGCTGGAAGAAGGCTATCGGGAGGAAACCGCATGAACAGACAACAGACCACCCGCCGCAGCGGCGCCCGGATCATGGCGCGGCTGATCCTGCTGCTGGGCAGGCTCAGCGCCGTGATGGTGCTGGCGGTGCTCAACGGCACGGCGGGATTTTTGTGCGCCATGGGGGTGACCGTGTGCGGCGCCGCGGGCATCGCCAAGGCTTTGGGCGAGCCGATCCCCCTGTCCTACGCCGCCCTGGCCGCCCTGGCCGTGGGCTGCGGCGCGGCCCGGGGCCTGCTGCGCTATGTCGAGCAGTACACCAACCACTACATCGCCTTCCGGCTGCTGGCCGTATTGCGGGACAAGATCTTCGGCGCTTTGCGCCGGCTTTGCCCCGCCAAGCTGGAGGGACGGCAAAAAGGGGCCATCATCGCCATGATCACCGCCGACATCGAAACGCTGGAGGTGTTTTACGCCCATACGATCTCCCCCATCTGCATCGCCGTGCTGGTGTCCGGCATCGTGGCGGCCTTTGTGTGGCGGGTGGCTGGGCCCTGGCTGGCGCTGTGCGCCGTGGCCGGGTATGTGGTCGTGGGCATCCTGGCGCCGCTGCGGGCCTCGGCCCGGCTCCGGCCCGCCGGGGTGCGTTACCGCGCCGCTTTTTCCGACTTCAACGCCTATTTTCTGGACAGCATCCGCGGCATCCGGGACATTGTGCTGCACAACGCCGGTGAACGGCGCCGGGCCGAGGTGCGCCGCCGTTCCGGCGAGCTGCTGGCCCAGACCAGAACGCTGAAGCACGAGACCGCCCGCGCCGCCGCCGGGACCGAGCTGCTGGTCTCGCTGTTTCTGGCGCTGAGCCTGGCGGCGGGCATCGCGCTGACGGCGCAGGGGCAGCTGAGCCCGGGGCGCATGATCCTGGGGGTGACGGCCGTGTTCGGGTCCTTCGGGCCGGTGCTGGCCGTGTCGGCGCTGCCGGGCAACCTGACCCAGACCTTCGCCGCCGGGGACCGGGTGCTGGACCTGCTGGCCGAGTCCCCCGCCCTGCGCCCGGTGGAAAACGGCCGGACGCTGACGCCGGTACAGACGCTGCAGGTGCAGGACCTGCGCTTCGGGTATGAGGGGGAGGCCCCGGTATTGGACGGTGTTTCGCTGCGGGCGCGCCGGGGCGAGATCGTGGGCATCGTGGGGCCGTCCGGCTGCGGCAAGTCCACGCTGCTCAAGCTGCTGCTGCGCTTTTGGCAAAAGGACGGCGGGACCATCGCCTACAACGGCGTCGACATCGACGATATCGACACGGGCAGTTTGCTGGAACAGGTCACGATGGTCAGCCAGACCACCTATCTGTTCGACGAGACCATTGAGGAAAACCTGCGCATCGCCAGGCCGGACGCCACGCGGCAGCAGATCGAGGACGCCTGCCGCATGGCGTCGATCCACGACCTGATCCTGACCCTGCCCGACGGCTACCAAAGCCGGGTGGGCGCGCTGGGGGACAATCTTTCGACGGGGGAAAAGCAGCGCATCGGCCTGGCCCGGGCGTTTTTGCGGGGCAGCGGCGTGATCCTGCTGGACGAGCCCACCAGCAATGTGGACAGCATCAACGAGGGCATCATTCTGCGCGCCCTCAAAGAGCAAAAGCGGGACAGGTGCATCCTGCTGGTCTCCCACCGGGAGTCCACCATGGCCATCGCCGACCGCGTCTACCGCATGCAGGGGGGGTGTTGTGCATGAACAGCGTTGAGGACAAGCGCCGGCGGGAAAAGCAGGTGGTCGAACTGATGATCCGCCTGTACTGCCGCAAACACCACGGCGCCCGCGGGGCGCTGTGCCCCCGGTGCCAGGCCCTGGCCGATTATGCCGCCGCCCGCAGCGACCACTGCCCGTTCATGCAGACCAAGACCTTTTGCTCCAACTGCAAGGTCCACTGTTACCGGGCGGATATGCGCGAACAGATCCGGGCCGTGATGCGCTTTGCCGGGCCGCGCATGCTGCTGTACCACCCGGTGCTGGCTGTACGCCATCTTTGGGAAAGCCGCCGGGAGAAAAAACGATTGGAGGATTCCCCATGAAGATATCCAAGATCCTGTGGCTGGCGCTGGGCTGCGCGGGGCTGGCGCTGGGCGCCGTGGGGGCCGTGCTGCCCATGCTGCCCGCCTTCCCCTTTCTGCTGCTGGCGGCCTTCGGCTTTGCCCGCAGCTCCCCGCGCCTGCACCGCTGGTTCGTCGGCACCCGGCTGTACAAGCACAACCTGGAAAGCTACGTCCAGGGCCGCGGCATGACCCGCCCGGCCAAGCGCCGGGTCATGGCCACGGTCACCGCGCTGATGGGCTTCGGGTTTTTGCTCATGCTGCACAGGGCGCTCTACCTGCCCTGCGGCATCCTGGCCGCCGTCTGGGCGTTCCACATGCTGTATTTCCGCTTCGGCGTCAAGACCTGCGCGGAACCCCCCGCGCCCCCGGCCGCCGAAACGCCGAAAGAGCCGCAGAAGGAATCGGACCGCGCCGCCTGAGCCCCGGCGGCGGCCCCGGCGGGCGCTCCGCCCAAAAAAACAGGGGAAAGTCGGGGGCGTTTTTTGTTCAAAACTGCCTTTGAAATCCCGCCCGCTTTTCGCTATACTAAAAAAAGAACAACGTGTGGCCTTGCTGCGTAATTCCGGTTGCGTGGCAGGCCGCACGTTATTTTTTTTGAGAAAGGCGGACACATACATTTCATGGAAAACACAAACCAGTTTTTGGGCACCCAACCCGTGGGCAGGCTGATGCGGCAGTACGCCGTGCCCTGCATCATCTCGCTGCTGGTGGGGGCCCTGTACAACATCGTGGACCAGATCTTCATCGCCAACGCCAGTTACCTGGGCTCTTACGGCAACGCGGCCAACACCGTGGTGTTCCCCCTGACCGTGGTGGCCCTGGCCATCGCCGTTATGGTGGGCGACGGCTGCTGCGCCTTCGTCAGCATCCAGCTGGGCCAGGGCCGGGACGACACGGCCCGCCGCAGCGTGGGCAACGCCATTTTGCTCAGCGTCCTTTCCGGCGTGGTGCTGACCGCGCTCTACCTGCTGTTCCAGTCGCCCATCCTGGCCACGTTCGGCGCCACCGTCAACGAGGAAACGCTGCGCTGCTCCCGGGAATATTTCTTTTATATCACGCTGGGCATCCCCTTTTATATGTTCGGCCAGGCCATGAACCCGGTCATCCGCGCCGACGGC
>DBRU01000075.1:1131-9151 GCA_002306375.1 Faecalibacterium sp. UBA1360 | reverse complement strand
CCGTGGCCACCGTGGCCGGGCAGGTGCTGACGGCGGCCTTGTCGGTGTGGTACATCCTGCACATGAAGACCATCCGCCCCGGGCGGCAGCATTTCCGGCCCGACCGTCGGGTCTGCCTGAAGACCCTGGGCCTTGGCATCACGAGCTTTTTGTCCCAGATCTCGCTGGTGGCGGCCATGGCGGCCATCAACAACATGCTGCGCCAGTACGGCGCGCTGGACCCCGTCTTCGGCCAGGCCCAGTACGCCCAGATCCCCATGGCCGTGGTGGGCATCGTGATGAAATTTTTCCAGATCATCATTTCGGTGGTGGTGGGCATGGCCGCCGGGTGCATCCCCATCGTGGGCTTCAACATGGGCGCGGGCAAGCCGGCCCGGGTGCGGGCGCTGTTCACCCGCCTGCTGCTGGCCGAGGCCGCCGTGGGCGCCGTGGGCTTTGTGCTGGCGGAGTTTTGCCCCCGGCAGCTCATCGCTTTGTTCGGCGCCGCCAACGAGAGCAGCTATTATACCGAGTTTGCCCTTAAGGCGTTCCGCATCTATCTGTGCCTGATCATTCTGGCCTGCATCAACAAGGCCTGTTTCATCTTTTTGCAGGCCATGGGCAAGGCCGCGGCATCCACGGCCCTGTCCATGGTGCGGGAGGTCGTTTTCGGCGTCGGGTTCGCCCTGCTGCTGCCCCAGTTTTTGGGGCTGGACGGCGTGCTCTACTCGATGCCGGTGTCGGATATTCTGACCTTCCTGATCGCTTTGGTCCTGATCCGGCGTACCTACGCCGAACTGAAGCAAAAGGAGGTACCTTTATCATGAGTAATCGCATTCTGACCATCAGCCGGGAATTCGGCAGCGGCGGGCGCACCATCGGCAAGGAGATCGCCAAACAGCTGGGCATCCCCTGCTACGACAGCGAACTGATCGACAAGATCGCCGTGCAAAGCGGCTTTGCCCGGGACTATGTGCGGGAAAAGGACAAGCGCCGGGCCGCCTACCACCGCTTTTACACCGACCGCAAGTGGGGCGACGCCAAGAATTACCAGGTCTGCCTGGACAGCGGCGTCCTGGGCATCGACCGCTGCGTGCAGATCCTGCGGATGCTGTACTGAGCGCCGCGCCCAGGGCCGCCCGGGGACCGCAGCCAGGCGGCCCCCGACCTTCCCCCACGACCGAAAAAACCCGGTGACCATACGTGAATGAACTGCACCCCATTTGTTAGACAGTAGGGTATACTGGATAACAAGTGGGGTGCAGTTCATTTTCCTGCATCAGGGGATGTTTTGTCTATTGTCTGCTTTTACTGGTTCGGTTCGCAATCAAGCCAGAGCGGGCTTTTTGCTTTTCGGCGGCGTCTCAGCGGTCGCGCTGCGCCCACAGCGCCTCGGCGGCGGGCTGCCAGTTCTCGGCGTAGGGGGTGGTCTTGTCGCACAGGTGATCGGCGGATTCGGGGCTCTGGTAGTCGGTGGAGACGGCGCCGGTCTCGTGGACCATGCTGCGCAGTTTTTCGGGGTTTTCCAGCATGGGGCAGGGGCGCAGCATGTTCTCGTTGAAGGGCTGGCCGTCGTGGTAGGCCAGGAACAGCGGGCTCTTCAGCGCGTCCAGCAGGGTGGTGTCGTGGATGTTGCAGTTGGAGTAATGGATGAACACGCAGGGCTCCACATCACCCTTGGCGTTGATGTGCAGGTACCGCCGCCCGCCGGCGATGCAGCCGCCCACGTACTCGGCGTCGTTCTGGAAATCCATCGAGAAGATGGCCTTTGTCTGCCGGAACGCCCGGATGCGGCGGTAGACCTCGGTGCGCTGCTCCGGCGTGGGCAAAAGCCCCACGGCCGCGTCGTTGCCCACCGGCATGTAGTGGAAGAACCACACGAACAGCGCCCCGCTGTCGATGAGGTAGTCGAAGAATTCCTCGCTGGTGATGTCGGCGTAGTTGCGACTGGTGTAGCAGGTGGAGATGCCGAAGGGCAGGTTGTGGGCCTTGAGCAGGGCCATGGCCTGCTTGACCTTTTGGTACACGCCCGCGCCCCGGCGGGAATCGTTGGCTTCCTCAAAGCCTTCCAGGCTGATGGCGGGCACAAAGTTCCTGACCCGCAGCATTTCCCGGCAGAAGTCCTCGTCGATCAGCGTGCCGTTGGTGAAGGAGAGGAACTCGCAGTCGGGGTGCATCTCGCAGATCCTGATCAGGTCCTTCTTGCGCACCAGCGGCTCGCCGCCCGTATAAATGTACATATAGGTGCCCAGTTCCTTGCCCTGGCGCACGATGGAGTCGATGGTCTCCAGGCTCAGGTTGAGCTGGTTGCCGTACTCAGCCGCCCAGCAGCCCGTGCAGTGCATGTTGCAGGCCGAGGTGGGGTCCAGCAGGATCGCCCAGGGCACATTGCAGCCCTCTTTGGCTTTAAGCTCCTCCTGCGTCGCGCTGCCTTTCAGGCTGGCGTTGAGCAGGAAGTTCTCGAAAAAGGCTTTGCGCACCCCGGGGTCCAGGTCGTAGACGCGCAAGATCAGCTGATACCAGTTGTTCTTTTCGTCGATCGCCTTGCGGATCGCGTCCCGCTGGCTTTGGTACCAGCCGTTGGGCGTCAGTCGATCCACCAGGGCCATCAGTTTGGGAATGTTTTCTTCGGGGTTGTCCTCAATATACTGCAAAGCCTGGTTCAGCGCAAAATTTTGCATCCGTTCTTTGATCACATTCATGGTAACGATTCCTTTCGCATTTTGTTTCGGTCGCGGTCTTCCGGGCCGTCTTCAACCGCCGCCGGCCGCCCATGGGGCCAAACGGCAGGAGGCGGCGCTCCGCTTGACAACAAGGATTAAGCCAATTATACTGGGTCTCAGTAATCGGTCAATAGTACATTTTCTATAAATAGTCCGTTAAAATACCAATGTGCGTTATAGTTTCCGAACCGGGAGGGGACCATGGAACAAAAGCTGGATCTGCGCATAAAAAAGACCTACCTGGCGCTCACGAGCACCCTTTTGCAGATGATGGAAGAAATGCGGTTTGAGGACATCCGCGTCAGCGAGCTGTGCACCCGCGCCATGATCCGCAAATCCACCTTTTACAAGCATTTCGGCGACAAATACGAGCTGCTTGCCTTTGTTGTCCGCCAGATGCAGGAGCAGCTCAACCGCCAGCTGGAGCAGGAGTGCGCCGGCAAAAGCGCCGTTGAGCGGTACACGCGCCTGATCGCGATCGTTTTCGATTTCCTGAGCAAAAACCAGGCCCTTGTGCAATCGGCCCTCGAAAGCCCCTCTTTTTCGCTGATTTTGAGCACCCTGTCGGAGCAGTTTGTGTCGGACGCGCAGCAAAAGCTGGAAGACAATGTCCGCCAGGGCGAGAAGCTGCCCGTTGAGCCGGAGGTCATGGCCGCCTTTTTTGTGGGCGGCCTTATGGAAACCGCCAATCACTGGCTCAAAAAAGGCAAGCCGCTGGACGAGCAGCATCTGAGAGAGCAGCTGGGCGCCCTGCTCAGCCTTTGCTATCCCGCCTCCTGCCCCGGCGCCGCACAGGCTGCGGCCGGGGGCAAAGAGCCGCAGCCGTAGCCAAAAGCGCCGACCGGCGGTCGGCGCTTTTGCGCCGCTTCAGCGCCGGGTCCCCATTCCGCTGACCGCCATGGCCACGCTGTCCACGCCCAGCAGGATCAGGTAGATGCCGGCAAACGTGCGGACGGTGGCCAGGGTAAAGAACGGATCGAGCACCATTAAAGATCCAAGGATCAGCCCGATGATGTTGACGATCAGGGTGAAATAGTACATGCCGTCGCCGGCAACAAGCCGGATGTGGCTTGCATGAGAAAGTCTGGAGATACAGTGGGCGATAAACCAGATGGGGAACAGCACCGTCAGCATCAGCACGCCGATGCGGGGATTGACCAGCAGCATAATGCCGGACATGACGCTCAAAGTGCCGGAGATCAGCGAGAGCATGGGGCCGAACCCGGTAAACCGATCCACCTGAATATACAGGATGATGTCCGCCACGCCCATGATCACCGCGGCAGCGCCATAGGCAAAAACCAGGCTGGTCATCACCAGGTCCGGCTTAACAAAGACCAGGACGCCCAATACGATCAGCAGGACCCCGATGGCCAGCTCCAGCCAGCCGAAGCCGGAACGATTTCTCATTGCGCTTCGCCTCCCTTCAGGATCGCCATGAACTCTTCGCCGGTGATGGTCTCCTTCTCGTAGAGGATGGCCGCCAGCTCATCCAGCTTGGCGCGGTTGTCCTGCAGAAGCTGCCGGGCCTTCTCGTGCTGGGCCCTGACCAGCTCCACGACCTTTCGGTCGATCTCTTTCTGGGTATCCGCCGAGCAGGTCAGCGAGGTATCGCCGCCCAGGTACTGGTTGGTCACCGTCTCCATGACCACCATGTCGAACTCCTCGCTCATACCGTAGCGGGTGATCATGGCGCGGGCCAGCCTGGTGGCCTGCTCGATGTCGTTGGAGGCGCCCGTGGTGATGGACCCGAAGACGACCTCCTCGGCGGCGCGGCCGCCGGTGAAGGTGGCGATCTTGTTTTCGATCTCCTCCTTGGTCATCAGGTATTTGTCGCCGGTCTCCACCTGCATCGTGTAGCCCAGCGCCCCCGAGGTGCGGGGGATGATGGTGATCTTCTGCACAGGGGCCGAATGGCTCTGCAAAGCCGCCACCAGGGCGTGGCCGATCTCGTGGTAGGCCACGACCCGCTTTTCCTGGTCGGAAAGCACCGCGTTCTTCTTCTGGTAGCCGGCGATGACCACCTCGATGCTCTCCTCCAGATCGGCCTGTTCCACGACGACGCGGCCGTTGCGCACGGCCCGCAGGGCGGCCTCGTTGATGATGTTGGCCAGCTCCGCGCCGGACGCGCCGGCGGCCATGCGGGCGATGGTGTGGAGATCCACATCCGCCGCCGTCTTGATCTTTTTGGCGTGGACCTTCAGGATGGCTTCCCGTCCGGCCAGGTCGGTCAGCTCCACGGGCACCCGCCGGTCAAAACGGCCGGGGCGGGTCAGCGCCGGGTCCAGGGATTCGGGCCGGTTGGTGGCCGCCAGGATGATGACGCCGGTGTTGCCCTCAAAGCCGTCCATCTCGGTCAGCAGCTGGTTCAGCGTCTGTTCCCGCTCGTCGTTGCCGCCGTACCCGCTGCCCGCGCTGCGCTTCTGACCGATGGCGTCGATCTCGTCGATAAAGACGATGCAGGGGGCTTTTTCCTTGGCCTGGCTGAACAGGTCGCGCACCTTGGACGCGCCCATGCCCACGAACATCTCCACAAATTCCGAGCCGGAGATGGAGAAGAAGGGCACCTCGGATTCGCCGGCCACGGCCTTGACCAGCATGGTCTTGCCGGTGCCCGGAGGGCCAACCAGCAGGATGCCCTTGGGCATGGCGGCGCCGGCCTCGGTGTACTTTTTGGGGTCGTGCAGGTAATCCACGATCTCCTGCAGGCTTTCCTTGGCCTCGTCCTCGCCGGCCACGTCGGCAAAGCGGATGCCCTGGGTGGAGGGCACATAGACCTTGGCGTTGCTTTTGCCCACGCCGAAGCTCATGGCGTTCTTGCCGCCGGCCTGGCTCATGAGCTTGCGGCTCATGTACTGGCCCAGGGCCACAAAGATCAGGATGGGCAGCACCCAGCTGAGCAAAAAGCTGATGATGGGGTTGGTCTGCTTCACAACCTGGCCGCCGTACTGCGCGCCGGATTCCTTGAGCATCTGGGCCAGGTCCGGGTCGGGGATCATGCCCGTCTCATAGACCACGTTCTGGTCCTTGTCGGTGAACAGGATCTGGTTTTGGGCCTCGTTGATCTCCACAACGCCCAGTTCCTTGTCCTGTGCCATCTGCACAAAGGCGCCGTAGTCCACCTCCACGATCTGGCTCCGGGCCAGCAGCGGGGTGACGATCATGTTGAACAGCAGCATCGCGGCCAATACGATCAGATAGTAATAGATCAGGGGCCGTTTGGGCGATTTGACCTCTTTCATTGTGTTCTCCCTTCTTCCCGCTGCCAAAGCAGCTGCGCGTCGATGGCCTCCAGCGCGATGAGCAGCGCCCGGTCTGCCGCCTGCTGGGCAAAATCCAGCGCATACTCGGCCAGCAGGATCTTACCCTCCACGGCGGATTCCCGATTCGGGCAGCGCGCTTGCTGCGCCTGCAGCCGGCCGACCGTTGACTCGATGCTCTGCTCGATGGCTTCATAGTTCTGCGCCAGCACCCCGGCCAGGGGTGCACGGGAGCGATACAGGCTGTTGCGCAGCGCGGCATCCGACTCGGCGTTTTCTTCTTCCAGGGCGGCGATCTCCCGCCGCAGGCGGTCGTGATCCGCCGTTTCGCTCATATGGATGCGGCTGTGGAGCCGGTCCAGCCGGTCGTCCAGCTGGCAGAGCTTGACCGTTAAAACCTCATGCGCCATTGTGCTGTGCCTCCTTTGCTTTTATTGTATGCCGAAGCGGGGGCGTCCTCAATTTGCAGTGTCCCGCAGCTGTATAGACAAAACCGCCGGTGTGCAAAGAAACTTTACACACCGGCGGTTTTGTCTATCGGTCCCGTGCCAGCTCTTCAGGCCCTGGGGGCGATGCCTTCGGTCATAAGGCAGTAGACCACATGGACGATCTGGTCCAGATTCTCGGTATCCTTCTCGGTCCAGTTCCGCAAAAGGCCCATGACGGCCTGGCTGTGATAGCGCAGGATCACGCCGGACTCAAATCGGGTACAGTTCTGGTATAGCTTTTCCTCGTCGCAGGCCCGGGTAAACAGCGCTTCCACGTTCTGTTCCAACAGCCGCTCAAACTCCGCCCCCAAGTTGCTCTGCAAGCTCTTTTTCACATAGGGAAGGGCGTTGATCGCCAGAACGAACAGATACCGCAGCCGCGCCTCGCCGCTCTCAAGGGTCCTGGCCTCGGCGACGAACTGCTCTATGTCCCGTTCCAGGATCCAGCGGAACAGGGCCGGGATGTCCTCAAAATGGTAGTAGAAGGCCTGGCGGGTGATATGGCACTCCTCCACGATCTCTTTCACCGTCAGGCGGCGCACGCCCTTTTCCATCAAAAGGGTCTTGACCGCCTTGGCAATGGATTCTTTCATATCGACAGCCATCCTGTCCCTCCTTTCGGGTGCGGGCCGTTGAATCTATTATAAATTCCCTTTGCCCCCATTGCAAGAACGCCGCCGGCCGGACCCACAGGGCGGCGAAAAGGCCTATCGCCCATAAGGATCCGCGCCCTTGCGAAGGCCTTTTCTGTAATATAGAAACACAATACCACCTGCGCAAGGCAATAAACATAACAAATCGGCCCCCAGAAGAAAGCCTTTTGACTTCCTCTGGGGGCCGATTTTGCGTGCTATTTTGTGGCTTTAGGGCTGTCTTTCACCGGCAGCGGTCGCGGTACCGCATGGGCGTCATGCTGTAGATGCGGCGGAACACCGCGATAAAATGACTCTGGTTGGCGTATCCCAGGTAGTTGCTGATCTCCCCCAGGGTATAGTCGCTGTCCTGCAAAAGAACTTCCGCTTCCTCCCTCTTCACCCTATGGATGTATTCCACCACCGAAACGCCGGTCTCCTTCTTGAACTTTTCCGAAAGCCGCCGTACAGGCCAGGTATCCCGACATGGTCTGTGTCATGTCCTCGGGCGCTTTCCCCGAAGGTCCCGATTTCGACGAGACCTGGCGCACGGCCCGGGTCTTCCTGGGCGAATATGCCGCCAACGATGTCATGACTCCCCACAAGGCAAACACCTTCGGTTCCGCTCTGGCGGAAGCGGCCTTCCTCACCGGCATCGAGCGCAACAGCGATGTGGCGGCCATGACCAGTTATGCCCCGCTGTTTGCCATGGTGGACGGCGCCCCCCTTGCCGCCGCGGTGGCGCTGCCCCAGGCGGCCGAGGGAGCGGCGCGGCATATCCTGCTGCGCTGCGACGACGACCGGGCCGCCAACGAACTGGGATATACCGGCCCGGCCCGTTACGCGGTGGTCCCGGCGGAGGACGCCGCCGCGGTCCGCGACGGTGTGCTGCAAGCCGAACTGCCGCCCCGCAGCGTGCAGGCGTGGGTCGTTCCTGT
>DBRU01000075.1:0-997 GCA_002306375.1 Faecalibacterium sp. UBA1360 | reverse complement strand
ACACCCGTCACTATACGAGCGGCCCGCCCAAAGGGTAAGATACAATCAGAACGGATTGTTATTTTTCTGCGGCAAACTGTCTGCGGTAAGCCTGGGGCGTAAAGCCGGTCTGACGGCGGAAGACCCGGAAAAAGTAATTGTAGTCCGCAATGCCGATCTGCTGGCAGATTTCGGCGTTGGTCAGGTCGGTGCCGGTAAGCAGCTCCATGGCGCGCCGGATGCGCAGGCGGCGTACATACTCATTGATGCCGCAGCCGTAAGTTTCCCTGGAGAGCTCGTACAGCGAGGTGCGCCCAAGCCCCAGGGCGGCGCAGATCCGCTCGCTGGAGAGGTCCTCCGCCAGGTGTTCCGACACGAAGCGATTGAGCCTTTCCGGCAGACTGCCGGGCACCAGCCGGGCCATATGGACCTGACACAGGGCCCGGGCCGAAAGGGAAAGCAGATCACAGGCCGCCTGCAAAACGGCATAGGGCGTGTGCGGCAGTTGGCGGTAGGCGTCATAAAGAGCCTCTTCGGGGATCGGGTATCCCGCGCAAAGGCTCCGGGCACGCTCCCATTCCGCCTGCTCGTCGGCTCCCTGCACAATATGGCTCAGCAGCAGGTATCCGACAATAACCCCGTCCACCTCTATGGGGGTAATGGCTTCGATGAGTCCCGCATGGCAAGGGTAAATGAGCGTCTTTCTTTCCTGCCGCGCCTGGCGGCAGGCTTTCTGGTCGCACAGGCGGCAGCCCTGCTCGCCCTCGGGGGTGGCCCGCACCAGTTGGCAATAGGATGGCAGTTCCTGCGGATAAGAAAGGATGTCCATTCCCCATTCGTCAAACACCACGGCGCGCAGCCCGGTCAGCTGATAAAAGTCCCGCAACAGGACCAGCAATTCTTTTTTATCAAAGACGGCACGCACGTCCCCGCACTCCCTTTACGCTTTTTCTGTATTGTAAATAGCGCTCGCGGCGCTGTCAATCCGTAAAACCAACAGGCGGTGATCTCGTGAACA
>DBRU01000118.1 GCA_002306375.1 Faecalibacterium sp. UBA1360 | reverse complement strand
CCCGCCGTGCTGCCCCGCCAGTGGGAAGAAAACGGCTCCACCGCCAACGTCTACGCCTTTGTGCGCTATCTCAGCAGCCGCCTGCCCGAAAACAGCCTGACCGCCGTGTCCAACGGCGCCTGCTGCGTGGTGGGCAACCAGGCGTACGTCATCCAAAAGGGCAGCCGCATGGCCAACAACAGCGCCGTGGCCAGCATGGGCTACGGCCTGCCCGCGGCCATCGGCACCTGCATCGGCGGGGGCCGCCGCACCACCATCTGCCTGGAAGGGGACGGCTCGATCATGATGAACCTGCAGGAATTGCAGACGATCCTGACCAACCGCCTGCCCGTCAAGATCTTTTTGATCAACAACGGCGGGTACCACTCCATCCGCATCACCCAGACCAACCTGTTCAGCGAGCACTGCAAGGTGGGCATCGGGCCCGAGTCGGGGGACCTTTCCTTCCCCGAATACGGCAAGCTGGCCCGGGCCTTCGGCTACCCCTACCTGTGCGCGTCCTCCAACGCCGGGATGAAGCAGGCGGTGGACAAGGCCCTGGAAATGGACGGCCCCGTTTTCTGCGAGATCTTTACCGACACCAAACAGGTCTGGGAGCCCAAGAGCAGCACCAAGCGCTTGCCCGACGGCACGCTGGTCAGCCCCCCGCTGGAGGACCTGGCCCCCTTCCTGCCCAGGGAAGAGCTGGAGCGCAACATGTTCATCCCCCTGATGCCGGAAGAATAAGGAAGGACCTTCCATGGAACGTACGCTGAAAACCGCCGTGGTCACCGGCCCCACCGGGGCCATCGGAACGGCGCTGTGCCGCGCTTTGCTGGACCGGGGCCTGACCGTGTACGCGGTCTGCCGCCCCGGCAGCCCCCGGGCCGCCGCTTTGCCCGAGGACGACCGGCTGCGCAAGGTGGACTGCGACGCCGCCGACTATGCCGCTTTGCCCGGCAGGGTGGGGCGGGCCGACGCCTTTTTCCACCTTGCCTGGGCCCACACCATCGGGGCGGGGCGCAACGATATGCCCGCCCAGATCGACAACATCCGCTATACCATCGACGCGGTGCGCGCCGCTGCGGCCCTGGGCTGCCGGGTCTTTGTGGGCGCGGGCAGCCAGGCTGAGTACGGCCGGGTGGAAGGCCTGCTGCGCCCCGATACTCCCGCCAACCCCGAAAACGGCTACGGCATGGCCAAGCTGTGCGCCGGGCTCATGAGCCGCACTGAGGCCGCGGCCCTGGGCGTGGACCATGTGTGGGCGCGGGTGCTGTCGGTCTACGGACCCCACGACGGCCCGGCCACCATGATCTCGGGCGCCATCCGCGCCCTGCTGGCCGGGTGGTGCCCGGCGCTGACGGCGGGGCAACAGCGGTGGGACTATCTGTTTGCCGACGACGCGGCCGACGCCTTTGTCCGTATGGCGCAGCGGGGCCGGAACGGGGCGGTCTACCCCCTGGGCAGCGGGCAGGCCCGGCCGCTCAAAGACTACATCCAGGCTTTGCGGGACGCCATCGACCCCGCGCTGCCCCTGGGCTTCGGGCAGGTGCCCTACGCCCCCCGGCAGGTCATGCACCTGCAAGCGGACATCGCCCCCCTGACCCGGGACACCGGCTTTGTGCCGGCCACCGGCTTTGAAGAGGGGATACGAAAAACCATCGAATGGGTGAGGAAGGAAAACCATGGCTAAAAAAGTGATCTCGGTGATGATCCCGACCTACAACGAGGAAGAGAACGCCCGCCCCATCTACGAGGCGGTGCGGGACGAGCTGAAAAAGAGCCTGCCCCAGTATGACTACGAGATCCTCTTCATCGACAACAAAAGCCAGGACAACACCCGCGCCATCATCCGCGGCATCTGCGCCGAGGACAAGCATGTGCGGGCCATCTTCAACTCGAAGAATTTCGGCCAGTTCAACAGCCCCTATTACGGCATGATCCACACCAGCGGCGACTGTACGGTGACCATCTGCGCCGACTTCCAGGACCCGGTGGAGATGATCCCCAGGTTTGTGGCCGAGTGGGAAAAAGGGTACAAGATCGTCATTGGCAAAAAGACCAAAAGCAAAGAGAACGGCCTGGTCTACTTTTTGCGCGGGTGCTATTACAAGACCATCCGCAAGATGTCCGCGGTGGAAATGATCGAGCAGTTCACCGGCTTCGGGCTGTATGACCGCAGCTTCATCCAGACCTTGCGGGACCTGCACGACCCTACCCCCTTCATCCGGGGCATCGTGGCCGAACTGGGCCCCGAGCGCAAAGAGATCGAATACGAACAGCCCCGCCGCCGGGCCGGCAAGACCCACAACAACTGGTACAGCCTGTTCGACGCCGCCATGCTCAGCTTTACCAGCTACACCAAGGTGGGCATGCGTGTGGCCGAATTCTTCGGCTTCGGCGTGGCGTTCATCAGCTTTTTGCTGGGGCTGTTCTACCTGATCGCCAAGCTGGTGGCCTGGCAGAGCTTTGCCGCCGGCTATGCCCCCACGATGATCGCGGTCTTTTTCATGGGGGGCGTGCAGCTGGCGTTTCTGGGCTTTCTGGGCGAGTACATCATGGCCATGAACGCCCGCATCATGAACCGCCCGCTGGTGGTGGAAGAAGAACGCCTGAATTTTGAACAGACACCCGGGGAAAGCGACGGTGAAGCGCTTTGATGCTCAGTAAACTGCAAAAAAACAAAGGGGCGGACTTCCTGCTGTGGCTGGCCGTGGCCCTGGCGGTCTGCCTGGGCGCCGAATATGTGTGTTTCGGCCTTTCGCGGATGGACTGGTCGGTGCCGCTGCTCTACGGCGGCGACGGCATCAGCGGCGTGCACAGCATAAAAGAGGCGCTGCAGGGCGGCGGGCTCAACGGCTGGCCGTTTTATGAGCCGGAGTCCCCTTACGGCGCCAATTACAGCATGCTGTACACCCTGTTCGTCTGGTTCTGCGGGCTGTTCACCGACAATTTTGCCCTGGTCTTCAACCTGTATGTGCTCCTCATCCCGCCGCTGAACACCCTTGCGGCCTACTGCGTGTTCCGGGCGCTGGAGGCGCGCGGGGTACTGTCGGCGGCGGGGGCTGTGGTGTTCGGCCTGTGCCCCTATGTGCAGCAGCGGCTGTCCGGGCATATGGGCCTGGCTGCCTGCGAATGCGTGCCGCTGGTGGTGCTCTTGTGCTTCTGGTGTGTGGAGGACGACCGCTTCAACCGACCCGGCAAGGGCTTTTTCCGATATAAGCGCAACTGGCTGTCTTTGCTGTTTGCCTGGCTCATCGCCAACAACGGCATGGTCTATTATCCTTTCTACGGATGTTTTCTGATGTGCGTGGCGGCGCTGTGCCTGCTTTTGCGGGACCGCAGCCTCAAAGCCCTGCTGGCCCCGCTGGTCACCGTGGGCGAGATCGCTGCCTGGCTGGCCGTGGCCTTTGTGCCGGCGGTCATCGGGGTGCTTGTGGGCGCCGGCAGTTCGGTCACCTCCGGGGCTGTGCGCGGCACCATCGGCGGTGATATTTACGGCATGCGCATCAGCAGCCTGCTGCTTTCCCCCAACGGGTACGGCGTGGGCAAGATCGCCGCCCTCATCACCAAATACCGCAGCACCCTTGCCAAAGATGAAGGCATCATGTTCAACGAGAACGCCGCCGGTTACTTGGGCGTCATCGGGGTGATCGGTTTTCTGGTGCTGCTTGTGGTGCTGTTTTCCGCCATTCGGTGGGAAAAGCGCCCGGCCCTGGAGGGCCGCCTTTGGCTGCTGGCGCGGCTGAACCTGGCCGCCGTATTGATGGGCACCATTTCCGGGTTTGGGGCGCTGGTCACCATTGCGGTGCGTATGATCCGCGGTCACACCCGCATCAGCCCGTACATTGCCTTTGTGTGCATTTTGGCCATGATCCTGTGCGGCGAAGAGATCCTGCGCCGGCTTCGGGGCAAAAAGCTGGCTGTCGCGGCGGCGGCCATGGCCCTGCTGTTCGTCTATGCCTATTGGGAGCAGCAGGGCTTTTTCCGCCCCGACTATGACTCGGTCCAGGCCACCTGGGCCAGCGACGCCGCTTTTGTCGGGGCCATCGAGGCCCAGGCCGGGGAAGGGGCCATGATCTACCAGCTGCCCTATATGAAGTCCTTTGAAAACGGCTCGGTGAATAAGATGGCCGACTACACCCTGTACCGGGGCATGCTGCACTCCGACACATTGCGCTGGAGCTACGGGGCCGGCGTGGGCAGTGAAAACGATGTGTGGAACCAGGCCACCAGCGAACTGGACCCGGAAGCGATGGTGGCGGAACTGCGGGCCCAAGGCTTTGCGGGCATCTACCTGGACCGGGACGGCTACGAGGAAGAGGAGGCCCTGGCCCTGGAACAGGCCCTGTGCCAGGCTGCCGGCGCCGACGCCGTGCTGGAAAGCGAACAGAGGACCCTTTGCTACATCCCCCTGACCTGAACCGATGTTTTTCGTCCCCCGCCTGCCCGGCGGGGGCTTTTGCATGCAAAAATCCGCCAAGATCGGAAGAATAGGCGCTCCCGGTTGGGGAAAGTCATCAATTGTCGAACCTTGCAGAACATGATATAATAAGCAACAGACCGCTCGCGCTTCTGCGCGGTTCCATAAGAAAGCAAAGCCGCAAAAATCTGACTGCAAAGCGGCATCTGCTGCGTTATCGGGTCTTGCGTTCCACCAAGGAGCGCTTCGCCCCTCTGCCTTGCATCTGCCGCTTTGCAGCGATTTTGCGATGCTTCGCAGTTCTTGCAGGACCTTTGTTTTCTTATGTCGCTCGCGCTTATGTCGGTTTCGTTTTGAACGGAGGAACAGCAAAATGAGCAAACGGCAAATCCTGGAATATCTGCTGGAGACCAACACCGGCGTTTCCACCGCCCAGATCGCCTTCGCCCTTCTGGCGGCGGTGGTGCTGGGGGTGCTGATGTGCGTGGTGTACCGCGCCACCTACCGGGGCACCCTCTATTCCAAAAATTTCAACCTGACCCTGCTGCTGGTGGCCCTGATCACCACCATCGTCATGATGATCATCGGCACCAACCTGGCTTTGAGCCTGGGCATGGTGGGCAGCCTGTCCATCATCCGCTTCCGCACGGCCATCAAGGAACCCCGGGACATCGCCTTCCTGTTCTGGGCCGTGTGCATCGGCCTGGCCTGCGGCAGCGAGTTTTATCTGGCCGGGGTGCTGGGCAGCGCGCTCATCGCCGTGGTGCTGTTTTTGGCCTGCCTGGACCTGTACGACTCCGCCAGTTACCTGCTGGTGGTGCGGGGCGGGGCCGATTCCCTGGACCTGGGTGCCGTGCAGGGGGCCGTGCGGGGCTGTTCCAAGGCTGTCAAGCTGCGCATGCGCAACCTGAGCGCCGCCGGGCAGGAGGCCACCTTTGAACTGCGCCTGCGTCCCAAACAGGAAAACGCCCTGGTGGACGCCGTGCGCGCTTGCCCCGGCGTGGACAGCGTGAACCTGGTAAGCTACAGCGGGGAAAGCATCGGATGATCACGCCCCTGTGCAAGCGCATCCTGCGGGTCGCGCTGCCGCTGGCGCTGGCAGCGGCGCTGGCGGCGGCGGCTCTGGGCCGTCTGGCCGAACGTCCCGACCCGGGCGAACTGCCCGACGGGGTGTACATCAACGAGCTGTGCGCCAAGAACCTGACCGGCCTGACCGACGCCGACGGCGAGGCCGAGGACTGGGTCGAGCTCATCAACCTGACCGACACCGACGTGGTGCTGGACGACTGGGGGCTCAGCGACGACCCGGACGACCCCTTCAAGTGGACCTTTCCCGAAGGCACCACCCTGTCCGCCGGCGCCAACAACATCCTGCTGATCTTTGCCGACGGCGACAGCGGCCTGGACGCGAACGCCAACCTGCACGCGGCCTTCCGCCTGTCCCGCGGGGGCGAGACCCTGGTGCTGACCGCGCCCGACGGGACCACGGTGGACGAACTGTCCTACGGCAGTCAGGAATACGACCTGAGCTACGGTCGCCTGGGCGGCGACGTGAGCCGTGTGGGCGTGCTCACGGCCCCCACCCCCGGCCGCGCCAACGCCACCGACTTCCTTGAGGAGACGGTGCCCGACGCCGATCTGGGCCAGATCGAATTTTCCGCCCAGGCCGGCTTTTATGACGAGGACTTCTCTTTGACCCTTACCACCGGCGACGCGGACGCCCTGATCCTGTATACGCTGGACGGCAGCCTGCCCACCGTGGGCAGCACGCCCTACACGGGGCCCATTTCCATCGGGAGCCGGGTGGGGGAGCCGAACCGCTATGTCAGCCTGCCCAGCATTTTGCAGGACGAAAACTGGCTGCTGAACTATGCCTACCGCTACGCCCCCGACCCTGTGGACAAGGCCACCACCGTCACGGCCCGCCTGTACAAGGACGGGGTGCTGGGGGACCAGGTGTTCACCCGCACCTACTGGGTGGGGGTGGAGCCTTTCACCCTGCCGGTGGTCAGCCTGACGGCCGAAGCCGACGACCTGTTCGGGGCCGAGGGCATCTACCTGCCCGGCGAGACCTACTACACCCTGCGCAAGTATGACAGCGACCAGGTGCTGGGCAACTTCAACGGCAACGAAAAGGTGGACGCCCGCCTTCAGATCCTGGACGGGGACGACCACTGGAGCGCGCAGACCACGGTGCGGGTCTCGGGCGGGTGGAGCCGCCAGGGCGAGCTGCTCAAGAACCTGCACCTGAAGCTGCAGGACGACGCCGAAAGCGATTTCCTGGCCGCCGCACCGGGGGGCGACGCCCTGGACACCCTGGTGCTGCGGGGCAGCGGCAACGGAACGGTGTACCCTGCGCTGCACCAGGACGCGTTTTTGTCCAACTACCTCTATGACCAGGATGTCGGTACCCAGTTCAACGAGCCCGTGGTGCTGTTTTTGCAGGACGAATACTGGGGCGTGTATACGATCCGGGAAAGCAAGAACGCCGATTTCTTCCTGCGCCATTACGGCATCAAGGAAAAAGACCTGATCTGCCCGGGCACCACCGACGACGAGACCGCCCAGCCCGAAAAGATCGCCTTCGGCCTGGGGGTGGATGAGCTGGACGCCACCACCCCCGAGGGCATGGCCTGGGCCGAAGCGAACCTGGACATCGACGAATACATCCGCTACGTCATCGCCCAGATGTATGTCTACAATTCCGACGGGCTGTATAACGGCGGCAACAACTCCATTTTGTGGAAAAGCGCTACCGTCGACCCGGACAATCCCTACGCCGACGGGCGCTGGCGGTTTTTGCTCAACGACCTGGACTGCACCCTCATCGACGTGGAGGCGGACCCCTTCGCCTACCTTCTCACCGAGGATTTCTCCTTCGCCGCGCGGGAGTATTCGCCCTGGTATTCGGTGGTGGACAACCTGTTCCAGAAGCTGTGGCAGAATCCCGACTTCCGGGACCGTTTTGCCCGGGAATTCACCCAGGAAATGACCACCCTCTATGCGCCGGAAAACATTCTGCCCGCCTTTGAGGCCTGGGCGGACCGGCTGGCCCCCGAGATCGGCCGGGACCTGGCGCGCCAGCGGGTGGACACCACGGCCCTGGCGTCCCTGGCCCGGGCCCTGGACTTTGAGGTCGAAGCCTGGCAGCGCACGACGGAGCAGTGGCAGCGGGATGTGGACACGGTCCGGGACTATTTCTCCCGCCGGGCCGGGATCATGTTGGAGTATCTGGATCAATACCTGAGGGAGGCGAGCGAAGATGAAGCCTGACACCCGTCCGGCGGGCCCGGGCGTGCTGGCTGTGGACCGCCATGAAGAGAAGTTCCTGCTGTCCCCGGCCGAGGCCCTGTATACGCGGGGGCTGCTGGACGCCCTGCTGTGCCGGGACAGCCATTCGCTGGCCGGGGCCTACTTCATCCGCAGCCTGTACTTCGACACCACCGACGCCGCCGACTATACCGACAAGGTCCTGGGCGTCAGCGAGCGCCGAAAGGTCCGCCTGCGCCTGTACGATACTTCCGCCCGCCGTGTGCGGCTGGAAGTCAAGGAGAAAAGCGGTTCCTACTCTCACAAGACGGGGGTGTGGATGAGCCGCGCCGACGCCCGGCGCCTGATCGAGGGGGATACCGGCCCCCTGTTTGCCGACGCCGGCGCCGAGGCCCGCCGCATCTGGCTGAATTTTGCCCGGGAACTGCGCCGCCCGGCCGCCCTCATCGACTACGAGCGCACGGCCTGGACCATGCCGGTGGAGCGGGTGCGCATCACCCTGGACGAGCACGTCCGCGCCGCCAAAAGCAGCGCCCTGTTTGACCCCGGCGTGCCCATGGTGGGGGTACATTCGGACCGGGCCGTGATCCTGGAGGTCAAGTACGACCGCTACCTGCCCGCCTATATGCGCCGGGCGCTGTCCAGCGTGTGCGCCCAGAGCATGAGCATCAGCAAATACGGCGCCGCCCGGGAAATGCTGTACTGAAAACGGAAAAGCCGCCCCTTGGAAGAACTACCATATAACAGTAGCAACAAATAACGAAAACAGGGTAAGAGGGTAAAAACTTCTCGCTCGGTTTTTCTGTTACCAAACCGAAAAGACAAGAAAAAGCCGTCAAGGACATGGAGCGCGAATGGTGTCCTTGACGGTTTTTTCTGCCCTAGTTACTAAATATGTAAATATAAATCTGACTTAATATTTGTCTGTCTTTTTTGCGTTGCAAGATTTGCAAAGCATTTGGCAGTTGTTGGGCGTCGTTTGTCCGCCTTTGCTCCACGGTTTAATATGGTCACCTTCCATTTCGGCATACTCAAAATGCTCGCCACAGACAGGGCAGACTCCATTTTGCCGGCTATAGGCGGCCATTTTATCCCGCTTGTCAAATGTCCGCAGATTGAGAAGTCTGCCTGCAAATGGGTCAGTGTCCCGGCAAAGCAGAAATTCGTAGATGCCTTTTGTTTTTTGTACCTCATCATCTTCATGAAGGCGTTTTACCTCTGCGCTCATGACCGAAGAATTATAGGCGCGCTCATGATACGTGTTATAGAGATAGCACCAGTCCAAACCTTTCATGTCCGAAAAGTATTTTGGGAAAATTTTCTCTACCCAATGAATAACATCTTGAAAATATTGCCATAATTCGTCTGCATCGGAGTCTGATTTGTGCTGCGCCATATATTCTGTGATTTCTTTAATGCCTTGATACTCGCATATCCCTTTTAACGCTTTTTCTAAAAGCTCTTGCCTGTTGGGGTCGCCCGTTATGTATTTGTCTGACATTAACTTGGCAGCACAATTACGCTTTGAGAAATGCCGCTTTGCGTCTGAAAGCCACTCTCCGGTGTAAACAGAGTTTCGTAGTTCCTGATCTGATAACTTTTCCCCGGCGATATTGACGACTTTGAACCAATCTAATTTTTCAGACTCCTCACCCTCACAAATATAGACCATAAACTCATAATTCATAATGGCGTTATACCTGTCATCGGGCAGAGCATCCCAATAATATTTCTTTCCGTCAAGAGTGATAGAAAACTGATGCTTCAGATATTGCATGACGGACAAGGTTCTCTGCTGACCGTCCAAAACCTCGTAGCTGTCATTTCCGACCCTTACCCAGTACATCACATTCAGCGGAAAGCCTTTCAGCACCGTTTGGATCACAGCCTCCGCCTGTTCGTTATTATAGACAAATTCCCGCTGATAGGGCGGGCGGATGGCAAGCCTGCCGCCGTAGGCAAAAACGCCGTCGTCGCCGTTGTCGGCGTAACTGTCAAACACTTCCCTGATTTTGATTTGTTTCGGCTCTATTTTCACGGTTTACCCTCCTCTTGATTAAAATGCGCGGATATATGCTGATCAAATATCCGCCTGCATTATCTGCCGTATAATACACCTTATTTGTCGGCTTATCTTTTACAAGGATTGCCGCCCGCGTGTTGACCTTACTACCGCTTTGTGTACTGCCATTTTGATTATGCTGAACAGCATTTTCATAAATGGCAGTCATTTTGTAATCAACGGTATTTCCCAAAGTAATTCCGACAATTTCAAACTGCTCTGGATTATACTTGTCCAAAAAAGTAATGGGTACACCCATAATGCCGTTACATCTTTCGTCTGATGACGATTCTATCATAGAGCCGTCTGTACTTTTCTGCGCTTGATGACGATCCGGTCGTAGAGGCAACGGTAGAGCATTTGCTGCCCTGCGGCTCTCTCTCTCTCTCTCTCTACATTAACAGTTTGTGAACTGTCAGCAGGTAAATAGAAACGAACTCCGCCGGAAACATAACTTCCTTTTGGTGCAATTTCTGACATGGGTTTCCCCAACCATCTGCTTGCCCCGATGATATCAAACTGGTCGGGATTATGCTTGTCCAAATAGGTGATGGGAACGCCGATTTCCTCAAAGTAGTCGCATGGTATATCGCTGACCTTTGATACCTCTATCGCATCGTAATTCGCATAATGGGGATATTCTTCTTCGTTGCCATAATATCGCTTAAACAGCACCAATTCCTCATGCCTGATTGCATAGTCAAGGTTTGTAAACCAACGGACACCTTTCACACGGATATATTTTCTGCCGTCCTTATCCACGCCGCACCCCGCCGCATGGAGAGGATAATCTTCTGGAACATAAAATTTCCTATCCCCGCTGTGAATACTTGCCCCAAGCCATAACTTGTTATCTTTGATAAGCGGAAAAATTTCTTTATATGTAATGGCATTGACATTTCCGATAATCAAAAAATCCTTTTGGTATGCCATCAGTTGGGCCACATATTCCCGAAACAGGCTAAAAGGCGGGTTGGTCACCACAATGTCCGCCTGTTTGAGATATTCGATACATTCCTCGCTGCGAAAATCCCCATCACCTTTTAACTTCTTTACGCCGCGCTTTTTGGATTTCAAGAGCGCGTCAATATCCGCATCGGAAACACCCCTGCCGTTGGCCATGGGGACCGCTCTGATGTCCATAACATAGCCGTTTCCCTGGACAACAGGCTCGTCCATCCCGTCAAATAGCGCAAGCTGTTGTGCAATAACAGGCGAGGTGCTGTAAGAAGTGCATATCAACCTTTTCAAGCCGAGGTAATTAAAATTGCGCAGGAAGAATTTACAAAAATTACTTTCAAAAGGATCATCACAGTTGCAAAGGACGGTTTTCCCTTTGAAGTGCTGCTCGTAGTGATTCAGCTCGTTTTGAATATCCTCATATTGCGTGTAGAACTCGTCTTTTTTCGCGTCCTTGGCCTTATGCAAATTCTCATTCTTTGCCATTTGCCTGTTCCTCCGCTCCGATATCCGTGGATATCTGTACAATATCGTCAAGAGTGCAGCCCAACGCAATACATATTTTCGCGAGGCTATCCATTGATATCGGCTCGTCTTTCCCCATTTTCGCAAGAATGTTTGTACTGATTCCTGCTTGTTTTCGCATTTCGGTCCGGCTCATTTTTCGGTCAATCAACAGCTTCCATAGTCTGTTGTAGCTGTATGCCATAGGAGGCCCCCCTGAGTTGTTATGCCGTGTTTTAAGTATAACATGACAAGAGCAAGCAGGCAATAATATGTTGACTTTTCGTGATATGGTGGCACGCCGCTTCTTTGCTGAACGATTTGCAAAACAAAGAAACGGCATAGCCGAAGCTACGCCGTTTCCCGTAATGCAATCGGATAGATGTTTTATTGGTGCCGCCCTTTGAGGGTACTTTTTTTGTGTGGCGTTGGGTGTCAGTCTTTTGTGTCTGCGGCGGAGGGGACGGCCTGGGATTCGGCGTCCTCCTCGGGGGTGACATCCCGCTTCAGCAGGCCCAGCAGCGCGGCGGTCAGCGTCGAGCCCAGGGCCAGCGCCCCCAGCAGGGGCAGGCGGCCTTCGGTCAGGGGCAGCAGATACAGCCCGCCGTGGGGCGCGGGCACCCCGCAGCCGAACAGCATGCTCAGCGCCCCGGCCAGGGCCGACCCCGCCATACAGGAGGGAATCACCCGCAGCGGGTCCCGCAGGGCAAAGGGCAAAGCGCCCTCGGTGATGAAGGAGGCCCCCAGCAGAAAGTTGGTCACGGTGGAATGTCGCTCCGCCGCCGTGAACCGTTTGGGGAACAGCGTGCAGGCCAACGCCACGCCCAGGGGCGGCACCATGCCGCCCACCATGACGGAAGCCATGAACCGCTCGGAGCCGCCGCCCAGGGTGACGGTGCCGAACAGGTAGGCGGCCTTGTTGATGGGCCCGCCGAAATCCACGGCCATCATCGCGCCCAGCAGCGCGCCCATAACGGCGCTGCTGCCGCCCCGCATGGAGTTCAGGCACTCGTACAGCCAGTCGTTGAAGCGCCCCAGCGGCGGGTTGATGAGCAGCACCATGAACGCCCCCACCAGGGCAAGGCCCACCACCGGGTAGATCAGGGTGGTTTTCAGCGCATCCAGCCCGGCGGGCAGTTTGGTGCACAGCCGGCGCATACCCCGCACCAGGAACCCGGACACAAAGCCCGCCAGCAGCGCCCCCCAAAAGCCGGAGGACACCCACCCTTCGGCGGGGGTGGCGGTCATGCCCAGCAAAGCCAGGTAGCCGCCCATCATGCCGGGCACCAGGGCGGCGGGCCCGGCCATGGCCGTGGCCACAAAGCCCGCCATGATCGGGTACATCATACGGAAGGTGTATTCCCCCACCTGGCCCACCAGCCAGGACAGGGACGTGCCGCTGCCGAAGGTCAGGTCCCCCACGTTGGCCCGGTCCAGAAAATAGCTCAAGGCGATCAGGATGCCGCCCCCCGTGACAAAGGGGATCATGTGGTTGAGCCCGGCCATCAGGTGGGCGTAGCCGTGGCGGCCCCGTTCCCGCAGGTCCAGCCCGGCGATCACCCCGCCAAGGACGGGGGCGGGCGAACTGCCCCTGTCCTCGGCCGTGTCGGACTCAGGCAGGGTCATGACAGGCACGCCGCCCGACATGGCCCGCTGCAACAGCTTTCCGGGTTGGCGCAAGGC
Source organism: Faecalibacterium sp. UBA1360 (assembly GCA_002306375.1). Taxonomy (GTDB): domain Bacteria; phylum Bacillota; class Clostridia; order Oscillospirales; family Ruminococcaceae; genus Gemmiger. The sequence continues at coordinate 4,456 of DBRU01000118.1, read as the reverse complement.
GTCGGCCACCGGCAAAAACAGGACCGGCCGCCCGGCAAAGCGCTTGGTGTCCACCGTGCGGTCCGCCGCCACCACGATGCAGGTCGCGGCGGCGATCTCCTCCTCGGTCAGGATGTTGCGGGGCCCCTCGGCGCCGTGGGTCTCCACCTTGATGCGCAGGCCCATGGCGGCGGCCTGCCGTTCCAGGGCCTGGGCCGCCATGTAGGTGTGGGCGATGCCCATGGGGCAGGCGGTCACGGCCAGCACGTCGTAAAGCGCGCCGGCGTCGTCCTCGGTCTCGGGTTCCGGGGTCTCGCCGGGGGCCGGGCGGGGCGTTTCGTGGTCGATCAGGATCTGCAAAAAGCTGGCGGGGTCGGGCGCGGCCAGCAAGGAATCGCAGAAATTGTCCTGCATCAGCAGCCGGGCCAGGTCGGCCAGCACGCGGATGTGCAGGTTGGCGTCGGTGTCGGGCACTGCGATCATGAACAAAAGGCGCACCGGCGTGCCGTCCAGCGAGTCGTAATCCAGAGGTTCGGCCAGGGTCATGGCGGCCAGCGCCGGCACCGACACCCCCACGCTTTTGGCATGGGGGATGGCCACCCCGTGGCCCACGCCCGTGGAGCCCTGGGCCTCCCGCATGAGCACGTCCTGCTCATAGTCCTCGGTGTTGCCCAGGCAGCTGTCCCGGGACAGCATCTCCACCATCATGTGGATGGCTTCGGCCTTGGTGGCGGCGTGTGCGTTCAGCAGGATCCGGCTTTCACGCAGCAATTGTGTGATGCGCATGCTCTACGTCCTTGTGGTGGGGACCGCCCGGCCCTGGGGCCGACGGTCGGTGGATTGTGAAAACAGCGGCCCTGCCGCGTGGGCGGGGCCGCTGTTGAGGGTCATGTATTCAATCAGTTGAGCAGGGTCAGCTCGGTATCGGGATCGAACAGGTGGATCTTGTTGGTATCCATGGCCATGACGACCTTGCTGCCGCGGCGAGCCTTGGAGGTGGGGGCCACGCGAGCCATCATGTTCTGGCCCTGGTAGGTCAGGTACAGATAGATCTCAGCGCCCATCAGTTCGGAAACTTCCACTTCGGCGTTCAGCTTGCTCTCAGGATGCTTGGCCAGGAACTCTTCGTCGTCCTTCATGTCCTCGGGACGGATGCCGACCTTCAGGGTCTTGCCGACGTAAGCGTCCAGCTTGCCGTCCGCGGTCTTGGCCTTCGGCAGAGGAATGTCGGTGCCGGCCAGGTCGATGACGTACTGGTCGCCAGCCTTCTTCAGGGTGCCGTCCAGGAAGTTCATCTGGGGGCTGCCGATGAAGCCGGCAACGAAGATGTTGCAGGGATAATCGTACAGGTTCTGCGGGGTGTCGACCTGCTGGATGACGCCGTCCTTCATAACGACGATGCGGTCGCCCATGGTCATGGCCTCGGTCTGGTCATGGGTAACGTAGATGAAGGTGGTGGCCAGCTTCTTGTGCAGCTTGATGATCTCGGTGCGCATCGAGGTACGCAGCTTGGCGTCCAGGTTGGACAGAGGCTCGTCGAGCAGGAAGACCGCCGGGTTACGGACCATGGCGCGGCCCAGGGCAACGCGCTGACGCTGGCCGCCGGACAGAGCCTTCGGCTTACGGTCGAGCAGGTGCTCGATCTCCAGGATCTTGGCGGCTTCACGCACGCGCTTGTCGATCTCGTCCTTGGGCATCTTGCGCAGTTCCAGACCGAAGGCCATGTTCTTGTACACGGTCATGTGGGGGTACAGAGCGTAGTTCTGGAACACCATGGCGATGTCGCGATCCTTCGGGGGAACATCGTTGATCAGGCGGTCGCCGATGTACATTTCGCCCTTGGAGATTTCTTCCAGGCCGGCGATCATGCGCAGGGTGGTGGACTTGCCGCAGCCGGAAGGACCGACGAAGACGACGAACTCCTTGTCCGCGATCTCCAGGTTGAAGTCCTTAACGGCGGTGACGTTGCCGGGGTAGATCTTGTAGATGTGACGGCAGCTGATACTGGCCATGACGAAAACCTCCAAATGTGTTTTTATTGACGTCTTGCGGCGCCTGTTTTTCTTGACAAGGCTATGATAACAGCTTACAATGGGAAAATAAATAGTATTTTATTGATATAGGAGGCCGAAAATTGATTTTTGACTGGAACCGCTGCTGTCATGTGTGCGAGACCCGGGACATCCAGGGCGAGGACCCGGTCTCTTTCCTGGGGGCGGGGATCTGGGTGGGGGTGCTGTCCAGCGGGCGGTGCGTTTTGCAGGCCCCCGGCGCCCAGGAGCAGACGGGCGCGTCGGGGGACATCCTGCTGGGGTTCGGGGCCTTTGTGCTGGCGCCCGCCGAACCCTGCCACCTGCTGGCCCTGCGCCTGGAGGGGCTGGCGGCCGACGAGTTTGCCCGCGGTTTGTCCGTGCCTCGCTTTGCCGACGGCGCGGCCTGCCCCACGGCCCCCGAACAGATCGCCCGCCTGTGCGCTTTGCCCGACCCGGACCCCGACGCCGCGCCCGACCCGGCGCTGGGGGCCGCGCCCTACGCCCTTTTGTGCGCGCTGGCCACCGCCGACGAGCCCGCGCGGCGGCTGTCGCCCCTGGTGGCCGAGGCCGTGCAGAGCATCCGCACCAATTATATGTCGCTGTACGGCGTCGAGGACCTGGCCGACGCCCTGGGGGTCAGCAAATGCCATCTGGTGCGCCAGTTTTCGGCCGAGATGGGCGTTTCCCCGGGCAAGTACCTGACCCATATCCGCATCGAGGCCGTCAAGGCGCTGCTGCTGGACCGGGAGTACAATTTGGAAATGATCGCCAGCCTGTGCGGGTTTTCGGGGGCCAACTACCTGTGCCGGGTCTTCCGGCGGGAGACCGGCACCACCCCGGCGGCCTGGCGCCAGGCCGCGGCCCCCCATACCCCGACCAAGCGTCTGCCGCCCCGCCACAACGAGATCTATGTGTAAAAGTTGCGGCGGCGGGGCGCAGGGGCTGGTCATGGTGGCCCGAAGGTGCTATAGTGACAATAGGCCGGCCAAAACCGTCCCGGGGCGTCCCTGCGCCCCGGGGTCTGTCTGCGGGTCTTTGGGCGGCGATCCCTGAATTTGCGGAATGAAAAGGAGAGAGGAACCTCATGCTGGAAGCCATGAAACGAAAGACCCTGCCCGGCAAGCTGGCGCTGGGCATCCTGCTGCTGATCCCGGCGGCGCTGTTCGGGGCGGTGTTCTGGTCGTCGGCGCGCCTGCTGGTGCAGGGGCCCGCCGACCTGTACGCCCTGGGGGCCGACGATCTGGAAGGCGCCTACGCCGGCGCCGAGATCACCACGATCTACGATTATTATGCCGACACCATCAAAGAGGATGAAAACGGCGAAGAACTGGTGGCCCGGGAATACCTGGTGCCGGTGGGGGACGGCAGCGTCTTCATCGGGGTGCAGGTGGACGCCGACAAGATCGACGCCGGCGACGCCGTCATGCAGGAGACCTGGGCCTGGCAGTCGGACCCCGACAACTATACCTGGAACGGCGCCACGCTGACTGTGCGGGGCAGCATCCGCCCCATGGACTACGAGACCTCCAGCCTTTACTATTCCATGCTGGAGGAATACTACGGCCTGACCGGCGAGGATCTGGACATCTTCCTGCCCCTGGTGCTCGTGGACGGCGACATCGACGGCATCGACGGCGGCGGTCTGCTGGCTTTGGGCATTCTGTTCGCCGTCTTCCTGGTCTGCGCGCTGGTGCCCATCCTGCGGGCGCTGACCGGCTCGTACCAGTCGGGCATCCGCCGCTACTGCGCCGCCGAGCCCGACCCCGAAAGCGCCTACCGCGCCCTGGACGCCCTGTACGCCGACGCCCAGCCCCAGTACCGGGTGCGCTGCGACGATTCCTGGATGATCTACGAGCAGGGCGCGCTGAGCTGGGTGCTGCGCACCGACGATATCGCCTGGATCTACCCCTCCACCCACACGGTGCGGGTGTACTTTGTCCCGGTGCGCCGCTACTCGGTGACCGTGTGCGGCATCCGGGAGGACAAGCGCCGCCGCCGTCACCAGATCAACCTGAAAAACCAGCAACAGCAGCAGGAGGTCATCGATCTGCTGCACCGCCTGGCGCCCGACGCCATGTTCGGCTACGACGCCCGGCTGGAAAAGCCCTACAACGACGACCCCGCGGCCTTTGCGGCTTCGGTGCGGGCATCCCGCGGGGCGGCTGCCGCCGCTGCCGCCGCCCAGGCCGAACCCGCCGCGCCGGACGCGCCCGCCGCACAGCCCGACGACCTGGACCGGGCTGCCGCGCCTGCCGTCCCGGATGTCGCCTCGGCTGCCGCCCCGGCCCCCGATACCGCCGAGACCCCGAAAGAGGACCTGACCGGCGATACCTCGCTGCCCGGCCAGTGGTAAGCCGAGGCCCGGCCTGAACCAAACGCCGCCAACCAAAAAAGTCCCGCTCACCTTTTGGTGAGCGGGACTTCAGCTTGTAGAAAAACCTGCT
>DBRU01000073.1 GCA_002306375.1 Faecalibacterium sp. UBA1360 | reverse complement strand
GTCGATGCGGCGCACGATGCCGGTTGCTCTCATACTGCTTACATCCTTTCCGTTTTTCGCGTTTTGCCATAAGGTGACGCTGGAAATAGTTTGCAGCGCCGAAGGGCAAATATACCTGCTTGCCCGCCGGCGCCCGGCATGGTAAGATAAAAGCAGTTTTGGGAGGGAGCTGCGATGGAACTTTTACAGACCACCCTTTGTTACCTGGAGCGGGAGGGGCAGTACCTGATGCTGCACCGGGTGAAAAAGGAAAAGGATGTGAACCGGGACAAATGGATCGGCGTGGGCGGCAAGTTTGAGCCCGGCGAGGACGCCCTGGCCTGCGTGATGCGGGAAGTGAAGGAGGAGACCGGCCTGACCATGGGCGCGCCCGAAGCCCGGGGCGTGGTGGATTTTTACTGCCCGCCATGGCCGGCTGAGCGCATGCACCTGTTCACCTGTAAGGATTTCACGGGTGAGATGCAGGAATGCGACGAGGGCGAGCTGGCCTGGGTGGACAAGGACAAGGCCGCCGAGCTGCCCGTGTGGGAGGGCGACAAGATCTTTTTCCGCCTGCTGGCACAGGGGGCGCCCTTTTTCCACCTGGAACTGTACTATGACGGCGACCGCCTGCTGCGGGCCGTGCTGGACGGGCGGGACCTGCCGCTGTGAGGCCCGCCGTATCCCCTTATAAACCATAACAAAAAGCGCCCGGCGCTGACGGAAGGGTCAGTGCCGGGCGCGTGTCTTGTGTGGGGCTGGCGGAGTCATTCCTCTGTGTCGGAGGATGTGTCGGAGGAGTCGCCCCCTCCCCCGTCGGTCGATCCGTCCCCGCCGTCCTCGCCGGTGTCCGCGGAGGCGTCGCCGTCCTCCGTGACAAGGGATCCCTCGTCGGAGAGGGTCTCGTCGTCGACCGCATTCTGGTCCACCGCATCGGTCATCGTGGAGTCCAGGTTGTCCTGCACGAGGGCCTGGGGGTCGTCGGTCTGGGGCGTGGGGGCCGGCGTGGCCGAGGCGACGGCGGCGGGCTGGGTCTCGCTTTCCTGCAAGGCGCTGAGGTACCACTGCCGGTTGGACCCACGGCTGAACACGAAGTCCATATATTTGGTGGGCTCGGTGGGAGCGGTCAGGGACAGCTCGCCGCTGGTCGTGTTGTTGATCGTGGGGATGTAGCCCACGGTCACATAGGTCTTGCCGCCCTGAGTCCAGATCTTCTCCACTTCGGGGGTGTACATGCCCACCGAACCGGTGACCGGCACCAGGTAGCCCTGCTTTTCCTCGGTGTAGGTGTAGATGAATTCCTCGGTCTCAAAGCTGCCTTCGGTCAGGGGGTAGTCAGGGCCCAGCAGGTTGGTCAGGTAGGTGTCGATCTCCAGCTGGGGCAGGATCACCGAGCCGGTGTCGGCGTCGCGCTCGTAATCTTCCAGGGTGTTGGTTTTCTGGGCCTGGTAGACGGTGCCCCAGATCGCAGCCTGACGGAACACCGTTTCGTCCACTTCCGAAACATCGTCAAAGGCCAGCACGTCGAACATGACCAGACCGTAGACGCGGTCGGCGTAGCTTTCGCGCAGGTCCGAGTCGTCCAGCGCGGCGCGCAAAGCCGCCACGCACCAGTTGAGCACCGTGAACAGGCCGATGACGACCAGCACCAGCACCACCGCGCCCAGAAGCTGGCGGGCCAGGCGGCGGCTGTTGCGCAGTTGTTCCTCACGAGAATATGCCATGTGGGGGTCTCCTTATTGTATGGGGTATGCCGCCCTGTGCGGCATGGTTCGCCTTGCAGTATACCACAAACGCCGCCGCTTTGCAAAGCGGCGGCGGGTCCGGGCGCGGCCCTGCGGCGCACCGCGGCGGGCGCAGGCGGAAAATTTACTTGTTTTTGTACATCTGCTCGTAGTATTTCTGGTAGTCGCCGCTGGTGACGTGGGCCATCCATTCGGGGTTGGCCAAATACCAGTCGATGGTCAGCACGATGCCCTTTTCAAAGGGAGTCTCGGGGTACCAGCCCAGATCGTTCTTGATCTTGGTGGGGTCGATGCCATAGCGGCGGTCATGACCCAGGCGGTCAGCCACATGGGTGATGAGCTCTTCGCTGATGCCCTCGTCCTTCAGGCGGTCATGCAGCTGGGCGATGACCGTCTTGACGATGAAGATGTTGGGGCGCTCGTTGTGGCCGCCCACGTTGTACACTTCGCCGTCCTTGCCGTCGCTGGCCACCATGTCGATGGCCTTGCAGTGGTCCATGACGTACAGCCAGTCGCGCACCTGCATGCCGTCGCCGTACACCGGCAGGTTCTTGTGCTGCTTGGCGTTGTTGATGAGCAGGGGGATCAGCTTTTCGGGGAACTGGTAGGGGCCGTAGTTGTTGGAGCAGCGGGTGATGTTGACGGGCATGCCGTAGGTGTCGTGGAAGGCCATGACGAACATGTCGGCGCTGGCCTTGGAGCTGGAATAGGGGCTGTGGGGGCAAAGGGGCGTGGTCTCGGTGAAGTAGCCGTCGGGGCCAAGGGCGCCGTAGACCTCGTCGGTGGAGACCTGCAGGTACTTTTTGCCTTCCTTCCAGGTACGGGCATCGGCGTCGTACCAGGCGTTCTTGCAGCATTGCAGCAGGTTCACGGTGCCCAGCACGTTGCTCTGCACAAAGATCTCGGGGTTTTTGATGCTGCGGTCCACGTGGCTTTCGGCCGCGAAGTTGATGACGTAGTCGGGGTCGTACTGCTCCATCAGGCGGGTGACCAGCTCACGGTCGCAGATGTCGCCCTGCACGAAGATGTGGCGGGCGTCGTCCTCGATGTCCTTGAGGTTTTCCAGGTTGCCGGCATAGGTCAGGGCGTCCAGGTTGACAAGGCGGATGTCGGCGTGCTTATCCAGCATATAGTGCACGAAGTTGGAACCGATAAAACCGGCGCAGCCGGTGACAAGATAGGTTTTCATGTGTTATTCTCCATCCCAGTTGTTGAAAAAGTCGTTGATGGCGTCCTTCCAGTCGCGCATATCGTCCCCCACCGAGCAGCGCAGGGCCCGGTTGTCCAGGGCGCTCCAGGCCGGACGGTCAGCGCTTTCGGGGTGAGCGGCGGCGTATTCGGCGCTGGTGCAGGGCTCCACCTTGCAGGGCAGGCCGGACAGGCGGATGATCTCGGCGGCGAAGTCGTACCAGCTGCACACGCCGTTGCAGGTGCAGTGGTAGGTGCCGTAGTCGTGGCTGACCGCCAGCTTGAGGATATGGTAGGCCAGATCCACCGCGTTGGTGGGGTTGCCCATCTGGTCGTTGACCACAGTGATCGTGTCGTGGGTCCTGGCCAGGTTGACCATGGTCTTGACGAAGTTTTTGCCCCGGTAGCCGTACAGCCAGGCCGTGCGCACGATGAAGTGACGGCGGCAGAAGCGCTGCACGTACTGTTCGCCCAGCAGCTTGGTCTGACCGTAGGCGGACACCGGCGCGGGCTGGCAGCATTCGTCCAGCGGGGTGCGGCCGTCGGGGCCGTTGGGGGTGCCGGGGAACACATAGTCGGTGGACACGTGGATCAGCCGGGCGTTGATCTTGTCGCAGGCCAGGGCCAGGTTGCGCGGGCCCAGGGCGTTGACCTTGAAGGCGGCGTCCCGGTTGGTCTCGCACCCGTTGACGTTGGTGAAGGCCGCGCAGTTGATGACCGTGTCGGGCTGGTGGCGGCGGATATAGGCCACGGTGGCCTCCCGGTCGGTGATGTCCAGCTCGTCGATGTCGATGGGGATGACGGTGGCCTTGCGCAGGCGGTCGGGCAGCGGGCCCAGAACGCAGCGTTCGTCCCGCAGCTGCCGCTGCAGTTCATTGCCCAGCTGTCCGCGGCAGCCGGTGATCAGGATCTTCATGGATGGTACTCCCCCGCTTGATCAGTATTTGAGCTTGTCGTCCGCCACATTGCGCAGATGCGCGCCGTAGGGGCTCTTGCCGTAGCGCTCGGCGCTTTCCAGCAGTTTGTCGCGGCTGATCCAGCCGTATTTGTAAGCGATTTCTTCAGGCGCGGAGATCTTGATGCCCTGGCGCTGCTCGATCATGCGCACAAAGTCCGCGGCCTCCACCAGGCTGTCCATCGTGCCGGTGTCCAGCCAGGCATAGCCACGGCCCAGCAACTGCACGTCCAGCTGGCCGTCTTTGAGATACATCTCGTTGAGGGTGGTGATCTCCAGCTCGCCCCGGGCGCTGGGCTTGACCTGCCTGGCCCGTTCCACCACGTCCTTGCCGTAAAAGTACAGGCCGGTGACCGCGTAGTTGCTCTTGGGCTGAGCGGGCTTTTCCTCAATGGAGGTGGCGTGGCCGGCCTCGTCAAAGGCGACGACGCCGAAGCGCTCGGGATCGTTGACAAAATAGCCGAACACGGTGGCGCGGCCGGCCTCGGCGTTGGCGGCGGCGGCCTTGAGCCGTTTGGAGAACCCGGCGCCGTAGAAGATATTGTCCCCCAGCACCATGGCGCAGGCCTCGCCGTCGATGAACTCCTCGCCCAGCAGGAAGGCCTGGGCCAGACCGTCGGGCGAAGGCTGCACCTTGTATTGCAGGTGCACGCCGTACTGGGACCCGTCGCCCAGCAGCTGCTCAAAGCGCGGGGTGTCGGTGGGGGTGGAGATGATCAGGATGTCCTGGATGCCCGCCAGCATCAGGGTGGACAGGGGGTAATAGATCATGGGCTTATCGTAGACAGGCAGCAGCTGCTTGGATGTGACCATGGTCAGCGGGTACAAGCGTGTGCCGGCGCCGCCGGCAAGGATGATACCTTTCATAGTGACAACTCCTGTTCGCAGTGCGCCCGCCCATCCCAAAGGGGCAGAAAACCGCACGATAGTATATAGAGTCATTATAGACCAAACCGGGACCGATGGCAAGGCCCCCGGGGCAAAAGCCGCGCGCGGATCTTGTCCGGAGCAACGGCTTTTGCCCCGGGCAGACCGCTCGCACACAGCAAAACGCCCCGCGCCGGGCAAACGCCGGGGCGCGGGGCGGTAGCAGGAGGTTGGCTAAAGAAGGGAGGATCAGTTGAGGAAGGCCTCGTTGAGCTGGACGCCGAAGTCGCGGGCGATGGCGCGCAGGTCGTCGTCCTCAATGGTCTGGCGGATCAGGCCGCCGCCCATGGACAGCACCTTGACGTAGATCTCGGCGCTCTTTTCGATGGTGTGGGCCAGACCGAAGGTGATGTCATAGTCCGGGCCGGAGGCGAACAGGCCGTGCTGGGCCCAGATGGCCGCCTGGTAGGTCTTCATGAGTTCGCTGGTGGCCATGGCGATGTCGGCCCCGCCCGGCACCATCCAGGGGCAGACGCCCACGCCTTCGGGGAAGACCACGGGGCACTCGGTGGCGGACTGCCACAGCGCGCGGGAGAAGTCGCGGTCGGTCAGGGGCAGAATGTAGGTCAGGGCGATGACGTTGGTGGCGTGGCAGTGGTAGATGACCCGGTTGGCGCCGCCCGTGGCGGCTTTGCGCACGCTGTGGTTCATGAAGTGGCTGGGGAATTCGCTGGTGGGTTTGGCGCCGTCGGCCAGGCCCCAGACGATGCGCCAGGAATCGCCGGCTTCATTGATCTCCACGACGCCGATGGAGTGAATGGGGTCGGGCTCGACATTGCGGAAATACTTGCCCGAACCGGTGGTGATGAAGTACTCGCTGGCCAAATTGTCGGCCTGGACGCCCATCTTGACCCATTCGCGGGGCGTCTCGTCAAAGAAGGGACGGCAGGCCTCCACATCCTCGGCAGTCATGCGGTAGGTCAGGTTGCCGCCGTTGCGCTCGTGCCAGCCCTGAAGCCAGCCGTCGTTGCACATGCGGATGAAGCCTTTGACACAGGCGATATCATAAATTTCCATGTTGATCTTCCTTTCTGTATACGGTCATGCGATCGGTTTTGAGGGGGGCGGTTCAGCGGGTGATGACATCCACCGGCACGTTGAAGATCTCGGCCACTTTGAGGATGGTGTCGATGTGGCGGCCCGCGGCGGCAGCCATGTGGTGGGTGGGGCCGGCCTCGCTCCAGCGGTTGACGAACTCACGGGCGCCGCAGGTAAAGCGGGTGCGCATGTTGGTGTCGCCGAAGGTGAAGATGGGGCCGTCCTCGTTGACGCCCTCGGCCACCACGAACTTGAAGTGGCCGTCCTTGTCCTGGGTGATGCCCAGGTAGGTCACGGGGCCCAGATGCGGGTAGAACTGGGTCAGGTAGCCGCCGCCGGTCTTGCCGTGGAAGACAGGCACGATCTTCATGGTGGGCTTTTTGGCCGAGATGGCTGCGTCGCCCGAGCCGGAATGGCCGATGATGCAGATGTCCTTGTCAAAGTCGATGGAGTACATCTCGGACAGCTGGCCCTGGCCGGAGATGGTCTTGAGGATGGACATGGCCATGGCCACCTTGATGTCGCCCTCCACGGCGCAGGCCACGCCCTGCTTGATGAGCATGGAGAAGGCGGGGATCAGCATAGAGTCCAGCACGCCGGCCTTGCCCTGGGCAAAGCCGTCATAGTGGGAAGCGATGAAGGCGATCTTTTCGTCCTTGACCCACTGTTCAAAGGCCACCACGTAGCGGGCCATATCCCAGACCTTTTCCACGGTGCCGCCGCCCTCGATGTCGAAGGTGTCCAGGATCTCCTGGGCTTTGGCGCGGATGACCGCCTCGTCGGTGATGTCATCGGCAATGGCCCACATCTTTTCCCAGTCAAACTGCTTGGTGTACAGCCACATGCGGTGGTACAGGTTGGTCTCGTCGATGTACAGGTCCATCATGCCGGGATAGGGACGGCCGATCTGGGCCAGGTTGGTGTCCCGGAAACGGCGGCGCACCTGGGCGGCCTTGCACCAGTCGTTGATCTCGGCCTGGACGGTGGGGTCGCCGCCCTCCACCACGCCGGTGATGACCGCATGGCGCTTGCCGGCGCGCTCCAGGTCGGCGACCATCTCGCCCACGGCGCCGCAGGCGTACAGCTCGCCCAGCCACTTGGCGGTGTCGGTGTTCTCGTAATCGGGGGCGCGCAGCTTCTGGACGTTGACCAGCACCACCGGCACATCCAGGTCCCGCACGGCGGGCAGCATGTTGTAGGAGGTGGCGTAGGTCAGCAGCTGCAGGACCACCAGGTCCACGTCGGCGGCGCGGAACTTGTCCCCCGCGGCCTGGCTCAGCTCCTTGGTGGTGACGATACCGCCGTCCACCAGCTCCACCGAGTCGGGGATCATTGTCTTGAACTGCTCGTACTGGGCCTGGAACTCAGGCACCAGGCTGGGGAACTGGGGCAGGTAAGCGCCCAGGGCGATGGCGAACACGCCCACCCGGGCTTTGGTTTCCACTAACGTGCTCATTGGGGAAGAACCTCCTTAATATTGAAACTTTCGCGGATACTTTGTCTTGCGGCAGCCAGGTCGGCAAATCCGCCGCTGTGGATCATCTGGACGATCAGGTTGCCGATGGCCGTGCCCTCCACGGGGCCCGCCCACACGGGCAGGCCGGTGACGGCGGCCGTCATGCGGTTGAGGTAGTTGTCCTGGCAGCCGCCGCCCACAATGTGGATGGCCGTGTAGGTCTTGCCGGTCAGTTCGGAAAGGCCGGCAATGGCGTTTTTGTAGCACAGGGTCAGGCTGCGGTAGACGCACTGCAT
>DBRU01000042.1:8296-9821 GCA_002306375.1 Faecalibacterium sp. UBA1360 | reverse complement strand
CCGGACTTTTCCAAAGGTTTCCTTTCGAATACCAGTATACGGGTGCAGGCAGTGGGTTTCCATAGCGGGAATTCTTCTGTTTTTTGTGAATATTCTACTGTGCGCTGCGCGCCGCAGGCCCGTGCGCCAAAAGGGAGTGAGTTTGGAAAATGTTGACTTACAATATGGATGTGGAGCCTCGCAGCCGATGGCTGCGTACCACGCCGGGCGCGGCTGCCCTGGCCCAGCCGTACTATTGTACCGAAGCCGGGTTGTTTTACGGCCGGTCAAGATTTGCCACCGCCCGCACGGACAAGGACAGTTATATCCTGTTCTACACACTGGAGGGCGCAGGGCTGATCGAGCAAAACGAGATGCAGGTCACCCTGGGCCCCGGCACAGCCCTGCTGCTGGACTGCCGCACCCCCCAAAGCTACTGCACCGCCCCGGGGCTGGACCGCTGGCACCATTACTGGGCCCACATCGACGGCGCGGGCGTGCGCGCCATGGAACCCGTGCTGTGCCCGGACAAGCGCCTGTGCCCGGTGCCGCTGCCCGGGCTGGACGTGCATGTGCCTTTCCAGGACATCATGAACGGCACCAAGGCCGAGACCGCTGAGAGTTCGGTGGTGACCGCTCTGGCCATCCACCAGCTGCTGGCCGCCATGGCCCGCCGCCAGCTTTCCAACGAGTCGGCGGCGTCCAACCGGCACCTGATCGAGCATGCGGTGGAGCACATCCGCAGCCATTACTCGGAGGCTTTGTGCCTGGATGAGCTGCTGGCCGACGCCCACATCAGCAAAAGTTATTTTCTGCGCCTGTTCCGGCAGTACATGGGCACCACGCCCTACAATTTCCTTCTGTGCTACCGCATCACCCAGGCCAAGGAACTGCTGGTGCTCACCGACCTGCCCGTGGGCGTGGTGGCCCGCAAGGTGGGCTTTGGGGACGAGAGCAATTTTTCCACCCGGTTCACGGCCATGGTGGGGCAAAGCCCCCTGCGCTACCGCAAAAGCGCCATGCGCGCCAAGTGAGGGTATGCCGTATGGATCGATGTTGTCGAAAAAACCGCCGCCGACCACGTTGGGTCGGCGGCGGTTCTTTTTGATTTTGATTTTGGCTCCAATCAGGAAATATCGAACTGCACGGGGGTCAGAAACAGGCGGGACACCTGTTCCCTGCCGCCCCCCTGCCCCAGCGCCCACATCAGCTTGACAGCGGCGGCTTCGGGGGTCATGTCCCTGGCTTCCAGCACGCCGGGCAGGGCCTTGGCGGCGCGGCCCACCTCGTACACGGCCAGGTCGCTGCCCTCGTGGGCCACCTGGGTGGTGAACACCGCCAGGCGCCCTGCCGCGCACCAATCCCGCACGGCGGCAAACAGCGCCCCGTCGTCGCCGCCGGGCAGCCCGCCCACGCCGAAGCTCTCGAGGATCAGGGCCTTGCAGTGGTCGGCCAGCAGCGGGATGATGTCCGCCCGCATGCCCGGAACCAGGCGCAGCACGAACACCGCCGGGTCCAGCCGGTCGTAAAAGACCGGGCCCCCGGC
>DBRU01000042.1:7697-8174 GCA_002306375.1 Faecalibacterium sp. UBA1360 | reverse complement strand
GTCGGTGTCCCGGTTGTAGATGGATTTCTGGCTGCCGGTGAGCACCACCGGCTTGGGGCTGCGCTGGATCATGTAGGAGAGCGCCGCCGCCGTGTAGGCCATGGTGTCGGTGCCGTGGGTGATGACGAAGCCGTCGTACCGATCGTAGTTGTCCCGCACGGCGCGGGCCATGCCCTGCCACTGTTCGGGACCGATGCTCGTGGAGTCCAGATTGNNGTCGTAAAAGACCGGGCCCCCGGCATAGGACGGCGGGCAGGGCAGAAAGGGCACCAGGCGCAGGTCCCGGAATTCGGCGGTGTTGGGGTAGTCGATGCTGGAAAAGGCGTTGAAGCTCTTGGTGCGGGTCTTGCGGGCCCGGGTGCCCAGGATGACCTGCCCGTCAAACACCAGCTGCACGCCCCAGGCCGCGTCGTGGCAGGCGTACAGAACGGCCCGCAGCAGGTTGTTGCGGGCGTCGGTGTCCCGGTTGTAGATGGA
>DBRU01000042.1:877-7618 GCA_002306375.1 Faecalibacterium sp. UBA1360 | reverse complement strand
CCGATGCTCGTGGAGTCCAGATTGTACAGCTGCACGGCGTCGATATGGCAGATGCCCGCCAGTTCCGGCACGCAGGCCACCAGCTGGGCCGAGGTCAGCGCCGGGGCCAGGCCCCCGTCCCGGGTGGGCTGGCTGGCGATGGTGCCGCCCGTGGCAAGCAGCAGGATGTGTTTCATAAAAAGGCTCCTTTTATAAGTGGTCATGACAAAAGTATACCACATCCGCCCCGCCGCGCAAAGAGCCCTTGACAGAGGGCGGGCGGACGTGGTATCGTAATCCCATGGAGGTCTATCGAAATAGACCAATCTGATTTTTTTGGCAGGAGGCCGCCCATGAACACCGAAAAAACGCCCCGCCTGGCCGAAGGCGAATACCGCTTTGCCGCCCTTGTGTGGGACAACGAGCCCTTGTCCAGCGGGCAGCTGGTCCGCCTGGCGGCGGACGCCCTGGGCTGGAAAAAAAGCACCACCTACACGGTGCTGAAAAAGCTGTGCGAGCGGGGCATCCTGCAAAACGACGGGGGCCGGGTGACGGCCATCGTCAAGCGAGACGCCGTGCAGCGGCAGGAAAGCACCGCCGTGGTGGACCGGGCCTTTGGGGGCAGCCTGCCCCGGTTTGTGGCCGCCTTTGTGAACGAGAAGCCTTTGAGCGCCGCCGAAGCCGCCGAGATCCGGGCGATCCTGGACGCGGCCAACACCAACGGAGGGCAAGAACCATGACCGATCTGCTGTGGGCTTTGCTGCGCGCCGGGGCGGCGGGGGGCGTGGCGGTACTGGCCGCGCTGGCCGTGTGCGCGCTGCTGCGACGGGCCCGCGCCCCGGGTTGGCTGTTGTGCGCCCTGTGGCTGGCGGTGGGGCTGCGGTTCGCGGTGCCGGGCGGGCTGGTGCCCGTGACCCTGCCCCGCCCCGAGAGCGAGAGTATCCGCCAGCTGACCGATGCGGCCCTGACCGTGACCGAGACCCTGCCCGCCGACACGGCGGCCCGGGCCGCCCGGGCGCTGGACGCCGCCGGGCTGGCGCTGGACACGGGGGAAGAGGACGCCCCCGCCTTTGACTGGTCCATGCTGATCGCCGGCGTATGGGCGGCGGGCACCCTGGCGTGCCTGGGCCGGGCCGGCGTGGCCGGGCTGCGCCTGCGCCGCAGGGTGGCCCTGGCCTGCAAAACGCCGGACGGCTGCTATACCTGCCCCGAGGTGGAAACGCCTTTCACGCTGGGGGTGCTGCGCCCCCGCATTTACCTGCCCGCTGACCTGACGGGGGACGCCCGCCGGGCCGTGCTGCTGCACGAGCGCACCCACATCCGGCGCAAGGACAACCTGGTCAAGCCGCTGTATTACCTGGTGGTCTGCCTGCACTGGTGGAATCCCCTGGCCTGGGTGGCCTTTGCCCGGTTTGAGCACGCCATGGAATGCGCCTGCGACGAGGCCGCCGTGCGGGGCAGCACCCCCGCCCAGCGCACGGCCTACTGCGAAAGCCTGCTGCGCTATGCCGCCGCCCGGGCTCCGGGCGGGGCGCTGGCCTTCGGTGCGCCGGGGGCCGGGCAGCGCATCCTGCACGCATTGCGTTACCGCGCCCCTGGCAAGGTGATGCTGGGGGTCTGCGTGGCCGTGGCCGGGCTGGCGGCGCTGGCGCTGCTGGCCCGGCCCACCCTGGCCGACGGCGTCCCCGAGGCCGAAGCCTCGGCCCCGTCCGCGCAGCAGGCGGAACCCGCTGCCGACACGTCCGCTAGGGCGGATGGCGACGTTCCCGAGGAATCCGCCGCCGCGGACCCGGCGGAGGAAGCGCCTGTACCGACCGTCACCGACGGCACGCGGGGCGCCTTTGAGCCGGCGGGGGCCTTTATCGTCCCGGTGGAGTACGAGTACTACTCCCGCATGATGACCGCCTACCACAAGGGCGACGACCTGGCCGCCGCCGAGGGCACCCCCGTGCTGGCCGCCGCCGGGGGCACCGTGGTCACGGCTCAATATCATTACAGCTACGGCAATTTCATCCTCATCGACCACGGGGCCGACAGCGAGGGCCGACACTGGTACACCCTGTACGCCCATTTGCGGGACCTGACCGCACAGGAGGGCCAGACCGTGGCCCAGGGGGAGATCATCGGCACGGTGGGCCACACAGGCAGCGTCACGGGCAACAGCCTGCACTTTGAGCTGCACTGCGGCGATACCCTGCTGGCCCCCACCCTGTACCTGCCCTACACCGAGACCGTGCCCGCCCTGGCCGCCGAGGACGAGATCCTGCTGCCCGCCATGCTGGAGGACCCGGCCATTGCCAACGCCATCGCCCAGCGGGCCATCGGCAGCCTGGCGCCCCAAACGCTGAGCGATCCTTTGCCCGGCAAAACGCGCATTTCCTGCGATTACATACAGGACATCCACGAAGGCATGGACATGGCCGCCCCCACGGGAACCGACATCCTGGCGGCGGCGGACGGCGTGGTGCTGTTTGCGGGCTGGCACCCCTTTTTCGGCTGGACCGTGGTGCTGGGCCACGGCAATGACAGCGACGAGCGCCCGCTGATGACGCTGTACGCCCACATGGACAGCGAGCCGCCCGTGCTCATGGGGCAGATGATCAGCGCGGGGCAGGTCATCGGGCAGGTGGGCACCACCGGCAACTCCACCGGGCCGCACCTGCATTTTGCGGTGCTGCTGGACGGCACCGCCGTGGACCCCCAGCCCTGGCTGAACTGAGGAACGAACCTTATGAAACTGAATCCTTGCAAAGGCACCGCCCTTTTGGCGGCGGTGCTGGTTTTTTGTACTCTTTTTTGGGGCATGGCTCCCCTTTTTCCCGCCCGGGCCGCCACCAAGGAGGACTTGCAGCAGCAGGTGGAGGACGCCAAACAGGCCTACGACGACGCCACCGCCGCCCAGAAGGAACTGGACGAACAGACCGAGGCGACCCAGGCCCAGATCGGCCAGCTGGAGGGCAAAGCCGCCGACATCGCGGCCCAGCTGAGCACGGTGTACGCGGCCTTGCAGCAGGCCCAGACCGAACTGGACGCCGCCCAGGGCGAGGCCGAGGCCGCCGCGGCGGCGCTAAAGGCCAAGCAGGCTGAATATGACGCCCAGTGGGTCGAGGCCCGGGAACAGCTTTCGGCCATGCAGATGCTGAACGACGGCGGGGGCATCGAGCTGTTGAGCCAGGTCACCGATTTGTTTGAGCTGCTGAACTTTGCCCGGATGCTCGGCGATCTGAGCGCGTACAACGACAAGCTGCTGCGCACGCTGGACGCCGAGGCCGCCGCCCGGGCCGAAGTGCGCCGCCAGGCCGAGGAGGCCGCCGCCCGGGCCGAGGAAGCCCGGAACGCTTGGCAGGCCCAGGAAGAAGAATTGGACGCCGCCGGCGACCGCCTGGCCGACGCCCTGATGGCCGCCAACGCCGACCTGGACCGCCAGCAGGCCGAAGCCGCCGCCCAGGCCCAGGTGACCGAGGAGGCCAAGAAAGCCTACCAGGAGGCCACCGCCGCCCTGGACGCCTACGCCCGGCAGCAAAACGACAAATACACCGACGCCACCTTGTATTGCAGCCTGGATTTTGGCTGCGCGCTGACGCCGGGCATGTCCATCAGCTGCNNCAAGGGCACGCCCATCTACGCCGTGGCGGACGGCATCGTCAGCGCGGCCCGGGCCATGTCCAGCTACGGCAACTGCGTGCAGATCAGCCACGGCACCGCCGACGACGGGCACAACTACGCCACGCTGTACGCCCACATGTCCTCCATCGCCGTCAGCCAGGGCCAGACCGTGACCAAGGGCCAGGTCATCGGGTATGTGGGCAACACGGGGGCGGTCAGCGGCAAAAACGGCGGGTATCACCTGCATCTGGAACTGCGCATCGACGGCACCCGGGTCAACGCCATGAACTACATCCCCCACTGAACCCCCGCCGGGCGGGAAGTCCTTAACTTATTTACGCCCGGCGCTTTACCCGGCGGCGTTTTCATGGTACAATACCGAACAGAATAAAGTTTCGAGGTGTTTGCCATGGACCGCATCGACCGCCGCATCATTGACATCCTGCAAACCGACGCCCGCGCGCCCCTGAAAGAGATCGCCGACCGGGTGTTTTTGTCCTCGCCGGCCGTGTCGGCCCGCATCGCCCGGCTGGAACGGGACGGACTGTTGACCGGCTACCAGGCCCAGGTGGACGCGGTCAAGCTGGGGTACCTGGTCAAGGCCTTCATCAACCTGGACATGGACCCCCAGCGCAAGCCGGAATTTTACCCCTACATCCAAAGCTGCCCCCAGGTGGTGGAATGCTGCTGCGTGACCGGGGATTACAGCATGCTCATCGAGGTATTGTTCGCCACCACCCAGGAGCTGGACACCTTCATCAACCACTTGCAGCAGTTCGGGCGCACCCGCACCCAGATCGTCTTCTCCACCCCGGTGGAACACCGGGGCGTGCCCGTGAGCCTGCCCTCCGACGAGGAAGAAGGGGAATAAGAAAGCAAGAGCAAAGCCCTTCGCCGTTTTGGCGAAGGGCTTTTGGTATGTTCAGGGCAGGGCGGCCACCTCGGCGGCGGTCAGTGGGCCCAGGCTGATGTCACTTTCGTACTTTTCTCCATTGGGATACATCAGGTCCACTCTGTAATAGGCAATGTCCAGTCCTGCGGCTTCAAAGGCAGCCTTGGCATTTTTGAGCAGGGCGTTGGCGTCGGCTTCGGTGGGCAGGCGGTCTGTGTAAATCAGGTAAACCCGTACGGTCAAAGTCGGCAGATTGCCGGGATCATAAGGCATGTCCAGTGTGAAGCCCCAATCCTCCGGCGTGCCCTGCCCGTCTTTGCCGGGCAGTACATCCAACAAATTCGGGTTCATACCGGCGTTTTGCAGCGCCGTGGTCATGTCCTGCCGGGCGGCTTCGGTGATGCGCAGGCGGGTGTTGTTCAGGCTGGGCACCTCCTCCTCGTAGGTGGTGCTGCGCACCACACCCCAGGAAAGGTACACGTCAAAGCTGGTATCCTGGCTGGTCATGGACTGCACCCGCACCCGATAGCAGTACCCCATCTCGTTATAAGCATAGACGGCGGTAAAGTTGTTTCCCGGCCACTGTTCGTTGGCGTATTCCATGGCATGGTGCCGGGCCCAGGCCAGGCTGACCGGGTCCCCCAGCACATAACCGGCGGCAAACAGAAGCAGCAGCACGATGAGGATCCCGCCTGCCAGGGCCGCGGCGCGGCGGCCCTTGGTGCGGGGGCGTTCAGTGGTCTTGACAGATGTCTTCTTCCAGGGGATCATGGGGTTCCTCCTTTCTCAGCGCATAGCGGAACAGGGCGGCGGCCAGCATTCCCAGTGCGCACAAAACAGCGTACAGCAGGCACCAAAGCCCCTCAGCGATCAGGGCGTCAAACACGGTGTTCCCATCGCCCTGCGCCAGTCGGGTGAGCAAAAACCGGGCCGAAGGCGCCAGCGACACCCCCATCATCAGCCCCCAGACCAGCAGCGGCAGCCAGCGCGCCCGCCGGGGCGAAAGCCACTGTACCGCAGCCCCCAGCACCGGCAGCAGCAGAATGTTGTAGCCCGCCCGCTCGCCGGTAGAAGCCAACGCCATGCCCAGGATCAGCCCGGCGGCGGTCATGGCGCCCTGCCAGGCGTACAGACGGCGGCGGATGCGCCCCAACACACCCGGATCGGGCGCCGGGGGCGGGGCTTCCTCGCCCCAGAGTCGGCGGCAGGCCTCGCAGTGGGCCACGTGTTCCTCCACCGCCCGGCGGGATGCCTCGCTGGCCACGCCGTCCCGTACCAGGGGCATCAGGTCGCGGCAGATGTCACAGGGCAGGTCATGTTCGCGGGTCACAGCACCCCCTCCTTTCGCAAGGTTTCCTTGAGCCAGTGGCGGGTCCGGCAGTCGATGACCCGGGCCGAACCCGGACTGATGCCCAGCTCGGCGGCGATGCGGTCATAAGGGATGCCCTGCACCCGCAGCGCCACCACCCGCCGGGTGCGCTCGTCCTTCTGGGCCAGAAGCGCCCGGATGCGCGCCAGCAGTTCCCGCTGCACGGCCGTGTCGGGCAGGGTATCCTCCACATACAAGCCCAGCAGGTCATCGTAACAGACCGTGGGGCGCCGCCTGCGCAGGTCTTGCAGCCACAGGTGCCGGGCAATGCCGAACAGCCAGGTCTTTTCCCCCGAGCGGGCCTCGAACCGATCGATGCTTTGCAGGGCCTGCAAAAAGGTCTCGCCCAGAAGGTCCTCGGCCAAAGCGGCGTTGTGGGTCAGGCTGAGGAGGTAGCGGTAGACGTCGTCGCGGTAAGCGGTGTACAGTGTTTCGATCATGGACACGGCGTCCGTCGCCTCCTTTCCCGTCCCTGACTTTCTTGCCTATGTGTCGCACCGGGGCGCGGAATGTTACAGGGTCCGCCAAAAAACAAAAGGGCCGCGCTTGGCGCGCGGTCCTCTTGGTTGTTTTTGGTTCCCGGTTACGCCGGCGTTCAGTCCCCCTTGGCCACCCGGCGCACAAGGGCGGCAAAGGCCGCGGCCACGGGCGGGGCAAACAGCAACAGCAGCCACTGGCCGCCGTCCGGCAAAAGGCGCAGGTACCAGGGCCGGGGGGCGTTGAGTTCGATGCCCATAAGCCGGGTGGGCACGCCGCCCACACTGTCCGGGTCGATGCGCAGCCCCGTGACGTACACCCCGCCCAGGTCGAACACATAGCTGCCGTCGGAGGCGATGCGGGCATAGACCCGCTGGGTCTCGCGGTAGTCGGTCTGGCCTTCGGTCAGGTAGTACAG
>DBRU01000042.1:0-807 GCA_002306375.1 Faecalibacterium sp. UBA1360 | reverse complement strand
CCTTCGCCGGGGGCGGTGGACCAGGGGTCGTCGTTATAGTTGACAAAACTCTCGAAGGTCAGTTCGTCCAGAGGGATATCCCCCACGGGCATACGGCCGCCGCTTTTGTAGTTGAGCATCAAAGCGCTGCCCACCACCACCCAGGCCAGCCACAGGGCAAGGGCCAGAACATAGCACAGGCCCACCAGGCGGCGGGGGGTGAACAGGGAGTCAACGCGGGAACAGGCTTTGCGCGAAGTCATCCCCTCACCCCGCTTTCCACCGTGACCACCGGCACAAAGGCGTATTCGGCGTCACGGCCCGCAAAGCGGTAGAGCGTCGCAGGCTGGTCGGCGGTCAGGCCGCCCTCGAACCGGTCGCTGAAATCCCGGGCCAGGTAATCGTCGGCCCGGTCCAGCACCAGATAGGTGCAGGATTTCTCTTCCATATAGGCCTCCAGCGAAGTCACCGAGCAGACAGCCTCGTGCTCGTACAGGGTCCAGTTCAGGCTTTCCACCAGGTTCATGAAGTCGGAGTCCCACCGGTTGGAGTAGTCGCCGTCCCCCCACCACACGCCGCCGTAGCCGTTGACCACCTTGGTCGTGAGTTCGTACTTATAATAATACCAGCGGGTGGCGTCGTCCCCCTGGCTGATGACCAGCACACGGTCGTTCCAGTCCAGCACCTCGTTCATGGCTTGGGCCCGGGTCTTGACATCGGCACGCAGGGTGTACAGGCTGTCCGCCCCCGACCAGAAGGCCGCGGTGGGCACGCCCCGCCAGGCGAACACCGCCATGACGGCGGCAGCGGCCACGCCCAGCGCCGCCG
>DBRU01000041.1:47717-49460 GCA_002306375.1 Faecalibacterium sp. UBA1360 | reverse complement strand
TATCTGTTCCTGCTGTTTGTTCTGGCTGTGCTCTGTGTTTTCTATCGCATTTTCCGCAAGGGGGTATTGTGATGGCGGTTGTTGTTTCCGAACTTTTCGCTTTCTTTGGTGTGACCAGCGCACCGACTTGCTTCTCCGAGTTTGTGCCGTGGTTCTTCCAGGTGTTGATCTCCCTGGGGCTGTTCCTGTACCTGTTCGGCATGATCAAGTCCCTGGTGGCCGGTATCCAACGCTCAGAACGGTGGTGATCCTGTGATCTATGTGATCTTGTTTGTTCTGGCGATGGCCTACCTGGTATTTCCCGCTTTCCGCTGCGGGG
The DNA here is from genome assembly GCA_002306375.1 of Faecalibacterium sp. UBA1360. GTDB lineage: Bacteria > Bacillota > Clostridia > Oscillospirales > Ruminococcaceae > Gemmiger. Next base: position 49,141 of record DBRU01000041.1, on the reverse strand, counting down.
TCCAGCATCCGATACAGTGCATCCGATATGCCGCGCTGGACCTTGTCGAGTATTTCCGCAAGAAATACTATAACCTCTGTCCCACCGGCGCGCTGGATATCTATTGCGGCTACTTCGGCAGCGGAAAAACATTGTCTGCGGTACATAAGGTGGTGGGCCTCTATCGCCGGTATCATGGCCGGGTTGTCTGGGACCGGCGGCAACGCAAGTTTGTCCGCCAGCGCGTGCTGATCCTGTCCAATGTAAGCCTGACAGTGCCGTATGTGCCATTGACGAGCCTGTCGCAGGTCGTGGCCGCCGGCACCGGCAACGCCGCTTATGACGATGACCATGCGACACTGACCGTGACCATCGTGCTCATGGATGAGCTGTCGGTGCAGATGAACAGCCGTGAATTCAAAAGCAACTTCAACGGTTATTTCTTGAACACCCTGCTTTGCTGTCGTCACTATCATATCAGCTTCTACGGTACCGCGCAGCGCTTCGCACACTGTGACAAGCTGCTGCGGGATGTGACGCACTCAGTCATTCAGTGTCGCAAGTTGTGGCGGCTGCAGGTGCTGCTTTGGTACGATGCCTGGCAGTTGGAGAACGCGCAAAACCCGGAGCTGGTGCAGCCAGTCAAGCTGGGCGCCTGGTTCGTTTGCAACGAGGACTATGCAGCCTATGATACCCTTGCAGTTGTCGGCAATCTGAAAAAGAGCTTCGATCAGGGGGATATGCTCACCGAGGCCGAGATCCTGGCCAACCAGGCTCCTGCCACCGCCGATCTGGACCTGGTGACCCGCCCAAGCCGGAAGTTGAAAAAAATCCGCCGGAACTGACCGCAGCTGCGGGGGCTGGGGCGACGAGCCCCAGGATCAGCGGCAAGCGGGCCGTATGGCCTTGCCTTGTCTGCTGTTTTCCGGCCCGCGCGGCAGAGCAGGGCTTTTCGGTATTGGCAAGCTATTGCGCTTATCCAGCCAACGGGACGGTTTTGGTTGCTGTTTCTGGGCAAAAAGTCCAGCAAGCAGCGGCCCGAACCCCCGTGATGTAGCACGGGGGTACAAGTCCACGGCCTTCCCTTGCCTGCCGCCAAAAATCCTGCGGTAATATGATGTTAATGGGGTCACGAGAATGTCAAAGACGGTCAAAAAGTTTTCTTCCCCTCATTCTGCAACAAAAATACTGGTAGACTACTTTTGTTTTTCCATCGGGATCGATGCTTTTTGCGACTTCGATGACCGCAAAAAGCACCATCTCGGTGATCGGATGCAATCGAAGTTTTGGCTTGAAGGTTTGTGCTGGGAAGAACGCAAGGGAATGTACGGGTATGAAAAGGCTCTGTACTATGACGGTATTATCCTGGCCTGGGGCGGCTGCACCACCGTATACTGCCAGATGTCCGGCACCGGCTGCCGAACCTGGGAGAGCCTGCACCCGGG
>DBRU01000041.1:43359-47690 GCA_002306375.1 Faecalibacterium sp. UBA1360 | reverse complement strand
CTGCCAAAGATCCAGCGTTACACGAAAGCGGAAAAATATATATCCCGCTGGAGAACTTATTTGATCCAAAGCGGCACGGTCGAACAGTCCGTTATATGGGGGTCGGCGAAGTCAGACTTCCGCTGCCGTATCTATGACAAAACGCTGGAGCGGCAAGTCAAGTCCTGGGTAGACCCTGCCGACATTCCCAAAGGCTGGGTACGCTGTGAGTTTCAGCTCCGCAATGACAGCGCTGCCAGTTTTATTCGTACCTGGCTAAATTCAGGCAGCATCGGCACCACATTTCTGGGAATGCTCAAAAATCAGCTTCTATACTGTTCCCAGTATGACGGCAAAAATCGTGACCGGGCCGTGCTGGCTCCCTGGTGGGCCAAACTGCTGGGAGACGCCGAGCAGGTAAAGATGAGCTACACCGGCGGCAAGGAATACAACTTCGAAAGTCTCAAGCATTATATCTTTCACCAAGCCGGAGCGTCGCTGCGCACGTATCTCACGATCATGGGCGGTGAACTGGATGAAATGCTGCGCCAGGTCTCCATCAGCAGGTTGAACACAAAGCAAATAGCGCTGATCGAACAGCAAATGATGATGCAGGAAGGTACATATTATGGGCAAGCATCTGACTTTGAAATTGCGTTTGGAGATACAGGGAATGCTGAAGGGGAAAATGCGTCCGGCTGAAATTGCGGCCGAGATTGGTTGCAGTGTGCGCACCATTTACCGCGAGCTCCGGCGTGGCCGGTGTGAAGTTCTGCAAGGCGGAACGTACAAAACCATCACCGGCTACTCTGCCGACCTGGCCCAAACAACGGCAACACGCCATAGCAGCGGCCCTAAGCCAAAGCTGCTCGCTGATCCCGCGCTCGCCGAAATGCTTTGTTACTTGATCAAGCGCGGCCACTACTCCCCCGCTGCGGCTATCCAGGAGCTCCGTTTGCAGGGCATTGCCTGCACTGTATGCGCCAATACCATCTATCGGGGCATCCATCACGGCATCCTGCCAATTAAGGGCAGCGATCTGCCGGTCGGGTATTATCGGAAAAAGAAAGTGTACACAAAGCGCAGCCTCTATGTGTCGAAGCGTCACCTGTCTGATCGTTCTATATCAGACCGACCCGAAGCAGCGTCTAATCGGCAGACCTTTGGTCACTGGGAGATCGATACCGTCGTCGGACGTCGTACCGGCACGGGAAAATGCCTGTGTGTTTTGACGGAACGAAAGACTCGTTTTGAAGTGCTCCGGCTGCTTGATCGGAAAACGATGCGCGCCGTGCATCGCTCCTTGTCAGGCATCACTTCTGCCAACGGTGACGCCACGTCCTTGGTATTTAAGAGCCTGACCTGTGACAACGGCTCCGAATTTTCAGACGCAGCGCTGCTGGAGCAGTTTGCCCCCACTTATTTCTGCCACCCTTATTCATCCTGGGAACGCGGCTCCAACGAGAACCAAAATAAGCTGATCCACAGATTTGTCCTCAAAGGAAAATCCATGAATCAGCTTACAGATTCAGACGTGGAGTGTCTGCAACTATGGATGAACCATTATCCCAGAAAGGCTCTGGGCTGGCAGCGCCCGGTGGACTTATTCGCCCGCGAGCCCGCTGTCCTGGGGGTTGAACAGTTTTTGATCTAACTGTGACATATCACTTGACAATTTACCGGCGGAGCACACAGCGGAGCACACAGAGCACACAAAACCGCGCGGCCGCACGCAAAAGGTGCGGCCGCGCGGGGCAAGTTGAGGAAAAGGCAGCTCAGATGGAGATGGAGTTGGCCACTTCGATCTCGGAAGGATCGATGGTCTTGTGCATGGACAGCGCCACATTGACGTCGTAGTCCACGATCTTGCCGGCCGAGACGGCCACCACACGGTTGTAGATGCCCTTGTCCAGCAAGTCGATGGCGTGATAGCCCATGAGAGAAGCATTGACGCGGTCCCGCACAGTGGGCGAACCGCCGCGCTGAATATGGCCCAGCACCGTGGCGCGGGAATCCACGCCAGTGGCAGCCTGGATCTGGTTGGCCAGTTCCTGGGCGTCCACCACACCCTCGGACACGATGATGATAAAGTGCTTTTTACCGGTGACCTGGGTCTGGCGCATGCGCTGCAGGATGTCGCGCTCAAAATCAAAGGGGCGTTCGGGCAAAAGCACAGTCAGGGCGCCGGTGGCGATACCCACGTTCAGGGCGATGTACCCCGCATGGTGACCCATGACCTCCACAACGCTGCAGCGGTCATGGCTCTGGGTGGTGTCGCGCAGTTTATCGATGGCTTCCACCGCCGTGTTCATGGCCGTGTCATAGCCGATGGTGTACTCGCTGCAAGCGATGTCGTTGTCGATGGTGCCGGGGATACCCACACAGGGAATTCCCTGGTTGGCCAGTGCACGAGCACCCATGAACGAACCGTCGCCGCCGATGACCACCAGCGCGTCGATGCCCAATTCTTTGCAGCGGGCAAGGCCCTTGGCCTGGCCTTCCTTGGTCTTGAATTCCAGGCAGCGGGCCGTGTACAGGATGGTGCCGCCGCGGTGAATGATCTCAGACACGCTACGGACGTTCATCTCGTAGCATTCGCCGTTGATCAGGCCGTTGTAACCGCGCTGGATGCCCATCATGCGGTAGCCCTTGGTGATACCCGCGCGCACAATCGCACGCACCGCCGCGTTCATGCCCGGCGCGTCGCCGCCGCTGGTCAGTACACCAATGGTTTTGATTTCCTTCGCCATAAAAGTCCCTCCTGCTAAAAAGGTTTGGCGTTCTTTCTCCCCAATCGCTGGCGGCCAAGCCGCCGGCGGGCGGTCTGTTAAAGCAATAACAAACCTCCTCGAAGGTATTATACCATACAACACCTTGCGCAATTATGGATAAATCGCGCAAATGATATGGATTTATTTTTCCTGCTGAGCATAGACGTTATCCTTGCCCAGAATGCGGACAAGTTCAGCCCGAAGCAGCGGATCGTCGTTGGCCCAAAGGCTTTGGGGCGCACGGGCGCGCTGGCCGGTATCCTCAAATTTGAAGTACACAGGTGTGGGGCCGTCAAAGATATTGCGCAACAAATTATCGATGCGGCGCATCTGGTCGCAGTGCTGGGAGGGTACCCGCAGCCACAGCGCCGTCGTTTTCTTTTCTGTGTGCGGGGCAGGCGCAAAACCACGGGCAGGGTCGTACTCTGCCACCGGCACCACCTGCTCCACCAACAGGCGCGTCCCCTCTTCTTCTTTATAAGAGACGCGGCCCATGGCCACGATGACGGCATTTTCCTGCAAATAGGCACGACAGTTGGCGTACACCTTGGGGAATACAAGGAATTCCATCGTACCCGTCAGGTCTTCGACGGTGGTGAAGGACATAAGGGTATTGGACTTGGTGGTCATGACCTTGTTTTTGACCACCGTGCAAAGGATCGTGACCGTCTTATTGTCCGGTTCTTTGGCTTCATCGGTGGACAAAGACGCAATGGTGCAGGTGGAGATGCGGGCGATCTGCTCACGGTAAGCGTCCAGAGGATGTCCCGACAGATACAGCCCGGATACTTCCTTTTCCATCTTCAGCAGTTCGGCTGCCGGGTACTCGGGCAAATTGGGCACCTTGTAGTCATCCGCGGCCGTGTCCGCGCCCGAGGCCGCCAGGGCGCTGAACAGGTCCAGCTGTCCTTCCAAGTTCTGGCGCGCGTCGGTCTCGACACTTTTCAGGATGCCTTCCACACTTTGCAGCATGCCGTGACGGCTGGGTTCCAGCCCGTCAAAGGCGCCGGCACGGATCAGGCTTTCCAGCGCGCGGCGGTTGAGTTCAGCCCCGCGCATTCGCTTGCAGAAATCGTACAACCCGCGGAAGGGGCGTTCTTCCCTTTCCCGGATCACGGCTTCGATCAGGTTGCGCCCCACGCTTTTGACGGCGTTGAGCCCGAAACGAATGCGTTTGCCGTCCGCCGTAAAGCCGCCGCGGGACACATTGATGTCCGGAGGCAGCACCTTGATGCCCAGGCGCTGACATTCGGAGGAATACTCGATGACCTTGGAGGTGTTGTCCAGCACACTGGTCAGCAGCGCGGCCATGAATTCCTGGGGGTAATGGCATTTGAGATAGGCAGTCTGGAAGGCCACATAGGCATAGCAGGCCGCATGAGATTTGTTGAAAGCATAGGAGGCAAAGCTGCTCATGTCGTCGTAGATCGCATTGGCGGCCTGCTCCGAGATGCCGTTGCGGATACAGCCGGGGCATTCCATGCCGGGGTCGGTGCAGCCGTAGACAAAATGAGCGCGCTCGGCCTCCATGACCTTGTGCTTTTTCTTGCTCATGGCCCGGCGCACATTGTCGGCCTGGCC
>DBRU01000041.1:34721-43190 GCA_002306375.1 Faecalibacterium sp. UBA1360 | reverse complement strand
CCGTTCGTGAGCATGGCATAGGTGGCCGCGTCGTCATAGTCGATGCTCTCGTGGGTAAAGCTCGGGTCCCGGCGCTGGATCTCGGCCTCGGTGTCGTGGATGACGGTCAGCGTCCGCAGGCCAAGAAAATCCATCTTCAAAAGGCCCAGGCGCTCGATCTCAGTCATGTTGAACTGGGTCACCGGCAAGCCGTCGTTGGTAGACAGGGGCACATATTCGGTGGCCGCCTCCCGCGTGATGACCACACCGGCCGCATGGGTAGATGCATGCCGGGGCATGCCTTCCACTTTCAGCGAAGTATCGATGAGCTCGTGCACCTGCGGATCGGCCTCATACAGGCCCTTGAGGTCGGCGGATACTTCCAGCGCGTGACGCAGCGTCATTTTCTGCTCCATAGGGATGAGCTTGGCCACCTTATCCACGTCCTGGTAGGGCATGCCCATCACCCGCCCCACGTCGCGCACGGCGGCGCGGGCGGCCATAGTGCCAAAGGTCACGATCTGGGCCACATGGTCCCGGCCATACTTTTCGTTGACGTAGTCGATGACCTCCTGCCGACGCTCGTAGCAAAAGTCCACGTCAAAGTCCGGCATGGACACACGCTCGGGGTTCAAGAACCGTTCGAAGATCAGATTGTAACGGATGGGATCAATGTCGGTGATGCCAACGCAATAGGCCGCCAGGCTACCCGCGCCGGACCCGCGCCCGGGGCCCACGGGGATGCCGCGGTTTTTGGCGTAGTTGATGAAGTCGTAGACGATGAGGTAGTAGTTGGTATACCCCATCTTGGCAATGACGCCGATCTCATAATCCAGGCGTTCCCGCAGTTCCTCCGTCACCTTGCCCGGATACCGGCGCTGGAGCCCTTCGCGGCAAATCTTTTCAAAGTAGGCCTGGTTTTCCATGCCATCGGGCGCCTTGAAATACGGGAGCTTCGTCTCGCCGTAATGGAAATCGAAATGGCATTGCTCGGCAATGCGGTTGGTGTTCTCGCAGGCTTCGGGCACCATCGAAAACAGGTCGTACATCTCGTCGGTGCTCTTGACGTAGAATTCGTCGGTGCGGAACTCCATGCGGTCGGCGTCGGCGATGGTCTTGCCGGTCTGGATGCACAGCAGAATGCTTTGCATCTTGGCGTCCTCGCGGGTAAGATAATGCGCGTCGTTGGTCGCCACCAGCGGGATGCCGGTCTCGCGGGAAAGGCGGATCAATTGCGGCAGGACCACATTGTCCTCTTCCAGACCGTGGTCCTGAAGCTCGATGTAATAGTTGCCCTCGCCAAACAGGTCCTGATAGTACAAAGCGACGCTTTTTGCCCGCTCATAGTCCCCGGCCAGGATGGCCTGGGGCACCTCCCCCGCCAGACAGGCAGACAAGCAGATCAGGCCTTCGTGGTGCTGTTCCAGCAGGTCCTTGTCGACGCGGGGCTTGGAGTAAAAACCTTCGAGAAAGCCGGCGCTGACCATCTTGATCAGGTTTTTGTAGCCGGTCTCGTTTTTGCACAGCAGGACCAGATGGTTGTTGCCGTCGATGCGGTTGACTTTATCGTACCGCGTACGGGTGGCCACGTACACTTCGCACCCGATGATGGGCTGAATACCGGCCGCCACGGCGGCGTCGTAGAACTGGATGCAGCCGTACATAACGCCGTGGTCGGTGATGGCCACGGCGGTCTGGCCCAGCTCCTTGACGCGCTCGAACAGCCTGTCGATGCGGCACGCGCCGTCCAGCAGACTGTATTCGGTGTGCAGGTGCAGGTGTGTGAATTGACGTTCGGATCGTTCAGGCATTGTTTTCCTTTCCATCGGCGGGCGTGGGCCTGCTCAGGCGCTGGGCTGCCTGCTGGATGCGTTTGAAGCGGTGGGATAGTCCGGCCTTGCTCACCGGCGGGTCAAATTTTTCCGCCAGGCGGGCCAGGGGCAGGTCCGGGTAGGCCATGCGCAGCCGGGCCGTCTCGGGCAATGGGGCGGGCAGCGTGTCCAGGGCGCCGGCCTCTTCCAGCTGGCGGATGGCCTTTTGCACCTGCACCGCCGCCTGCACGCTTTTGCCCATGTTCGCGGTCTCGCAGTTGGACAGGCGGTTGGTCTTGTTGCGCATTTCGTTGTACATGCGCTGTTCCATGATGCGCATGGCCGCGTTGCCGGCCCCCATAAAGGTCAGCAGGTCCTCGATGTGGTCCCCTGCCTTGATGTAGATCGTGTTGGCGCCCTTGCGCAAAGCACGATGGGGATGAAATTCGTGTTCGGCCAGCATGGCCTCCAGCTGTTGAGACAGCTGATACCGGGTGGACAAAAACTCGATGTTATATCCTTTTTCCGGGTCAGTGGCCGTTCCGCAGCACAAAAATGCGGTGGAGATGAAAAACGACACACAGTTCTGGCATTTGAAGCCGCCGGGGCGGATGCGCAACGCGGGCTCACGCCCCGTATGCCCGAACAGATCCAGCAGCTTCTGCACCTCGGCAGGCTCTTTGACGCTGAATTCAAACATCGGCCCGGCCGGGCGCTCTTTGCGCAGGATCTGTCCGTTGATGCCGCAGCGGGCATACATTTTCATGGCAAAGGCGGCCACGCCCTCGGTCTCGGTCTGCAGCACGATACCGCGGTCATCAAAGTACTTGCCAAAGCAGGCCACTGCATAGGCGGCCGATGCACAGCAGCAGGGCCGCGTCACCTTGCGGCGCAGAATCTCGGCCTTGACATCCTGAGAAAAACTCATGCAACGGGTCCTTCTATCAATAAATCGGCGCGCTCACATCGTGCGTTTGGCGTCGCGATGCAAAACGCTGGGTGTATAGCCAAGGCTACGGCAATAGTCGGCCAATTTGCGGGCAAAGGTAATGGAGCGATGTTTGCCGCCGGTACACCCCACCGCCACAACCAGCTGACTTTTGCCTTCCTTGACGTAGAGCGGCAGAGAATATTCCAGCATACTCTCATACCGGCGCAAAAGCTCCTGGGATTCGGGCGCGGCCATCACATAGTCCACCACCGGCTGATCCATGCCCGTCAGGGGTTTGAGCTCCGGCACATAGAAGGGATTGGGCAGACAGCGCACATCCAGCACGATGTCGGCCTCAGGCGGCAGGCCATACTTGAAGCCGAAGGACACGATGTTCAGCGACATGGCACACTGGCCGCGATCCAAAAACAACCCGCAGATTCGTTCCCGCGTTTGCGCCACCGAAAGCTGCGAAGTGTCGATCATGTATTTGGCGCGGTCCCGCAGCGGCTGCAAAATCTCCCGCTCGCGGCGGATCGCCTCGTCGATGGGCAGCTTGTCATTCATGGCCATGGGGTGCACGCGGCGGGTCTCTTTATAGCGGCGGCGAATGACGGCGTCGGAGGCATCCAGAAACAGGATGTCGTATTCCATCTGCTTTTCATCCAGCGCAGCCAGAGCCTGTTCCACCTGCTCCACCGAGCGCAAGCCCCGGATATCCATGACCACGGCCACACGCCCCAGCTGGTTCTCGCCCTGCAGGGCAAAGTCCACGATGCGGGGCACCAGCCCCGCCGGGATATTATCGATGCAAAAGAAACCGATATCCTCCAGCGCGTTGACCGCCATGGATTTGCCGGCGCCGGAAAGCCCCGTCACGACCCAAAAATTCATCTGCCCACTTCCCTTTTGTTTATCGGACCACGCGGATCTCCCGTTCCAGAACATGGCCTGTCTTTTCCTGCACGATGCGGCGCACCTCGTCGGTCAGCCGGACTACGTCGGCGCAGGTGGCCCCGCCCAGGTTCACCACAAACCCGCAGTGTTTTTCGCTCACGGCGGCGCCCCCCACGCGGAAGCCGCGCAGGCCGCACTGCTCAATGAGCTGCCCGGCAAAACACCCTGCCGGGCGCTTGAAGGTACTGCCCGCCGACGGCAGGTCCAAAGGCTGCTTATCCCGGCGGCGGGACATATACTCTTGCATGCGGGCGCGAACGGCGTCGGCATCGTCCGGCTGTAAGGCAAACCGAGCTTCCAGCACGCACCAGTTGCGGCGCTCAAACACGCTGGTCCGATACCCCAGTTCCAGTTCATCGACCGTCAGGGTTCGCAGACGCAGCTCATCGTCGAGGAAGCTCGCGTCCAGCAAAACGTCTTTCATCTCGCCGCCGTAAGCGCCGGCGTTCATATACACTGCGCCACCCACGGTACCGGGAATACCGAAGGCAAACTCCAGCCCGGACAGTCCCCGCTCACACGCTTCGCCGCACACGGCGGACAAAAGCATTCCGGCCCCCGCATAAAGGCAGGTGCGGCCGTCAGGCATAGGCTGGGCTTCCATACGGGTCTTAAGCCCCATCAGACAGACGACGGCGCCGTCGAAGCCCTCATCCGCAAACAGCGTGTTGGAGCCATTGCCCAAAAGATAGGTCCTGACCCCGTATTCACGGCAAAGTTCCAGCGTGCGCACCAGTTCCGGCACGGTAACCGGGGTGCACAGCACTGCGGCCGGCCCGCCGATGCGGAAAGTGGTGTGCTTTGCCAGAGGTTCGTTTTCCGTATAGGGCAGACCTTGCTCGCACAGAGCCTGCCGCAAAAGGCTGATCGCCGATGGTGCCATGTTTGCCTCGCTTTGTCGTGTCGCCGAATCGGATGAAAGGATGTTCAGATAGAGTTGGCCAGTGCCGCCGCGCCGATGACGCCCGCGTCGTTGCGCAGCACGCAGGCGCAGATGGCCGGCACACGCCCGCCGGTGATGTTGGCGGTCTCGCGCTCCACATAGGCGCGGACGGGAGCCAGCAGGGTCTCGCCCTGGTTGGACACACCGCCGCCGATGCAGATGACTTCCGGCTCAAAGGTGTTGACCACGTTGGCCACGCCGCAGCCCACGTATTCCAGCCAGTTGTCGATCACCCGCTTGCCGCAGGCATCCCCGGCCGCCATGGCGTCAAAGGCCGTCTTGGCGTTGACGTGGTCCAAGTCCCCCGCGATCTTCCACATGAGGGTGTCGGGGTTTTCTTTCATGGCCTGTTTGGTGTCCTCGCTCAAGGCACGGGCGGAAGCATACCGCTCCCAGCAGCCATGACGGCCGCAGTTGCAGGCGCGGCCGTCCTTGACGATGACCGTATGGCCCATCTCGCCGGCGGCAAAGTTGAAGCCGCGCAAGATCTTGCCCCCCAGGATGATGCCGCTGCCGATGCCGGTGCCCAGGGTGATGATGACGGCGTCCGTATAGCCTTTGGCGCCGCCGGCAATGTACTCGCCGAAGGCGGCGGCGTTGGCGTCGTTCTCCACATAGACGCGGCAGTTCAAAAGCTGCTCCATGTCGGGGCCGAGGTTCCAGTCATAGTACCCGAAGTTGGTGTTGTAGCCCACGAACCCGGTGGTAAAGTTCACGCTGCCCGGGGTACCCATGCCCACATACTCCACATCGGAAAACGAGATTTTTGCCTGTTTGGCAACGGCGCGGCACAGATCGGCCAGCGCCTTTTCCAGGTCGGCGGCGGGGCGTGGCAGGCGGGTGGCCCAGGTCAGCTTGGAGACGATCTCGTACTGGTCGTTGACCACGCCGGCGGTCATGGTGGTGCCGCCAAGGTCGATGCCGATGGTATATTTGCTCATAACAGGATACCTCCTATTTCTTCCGCGCAGGCTCTGTGATGACGGCGCAGCGTCTGCACCAGGTTTTCCTTGCTGGCGTTGACGATGAGCTCATCCGGGAAGTCGATCTCCTCGATCAGGGCCGACAGCGCGGTGATATTCTCTTGCAGTTGGCGCACGCTGTGTGCGTCGGTGTCCAGCGCGATGGCACATCCGTTTTTCAGGCAGGACTTGAGCAGCTCCCGCATATTGGGGATGCCGTCGGTGCGCACCTGAAAGGAGTTGCCGTTGAGTTCCACCACCTTGTCGTTTTTGGCAAACGCCCGGGTGACAAGGTCGTAGTCGTAGCGGTAATGCTGCTGTTCGGAATGTCCGATGCAATCCACATAAGGATTTTCGGCCACGGCCAGCCACAGGCGGTCCGCCTCGCGCCGGGTCAGAAGCCCGGGGATGCAGGGGCTGTGGATGGATGCCACCACCCAGTCCTGCCGGCGCAGGATCTCGTTGGGCAGGTCCAGCCCGCCCTTGGTGTCCATGACGTTCACCTCGGCGCCGTAGAGCATCGCCACGCCGTGCATCACGCGGGGCATGGCGCTCCAGTTGGCAAAATGCCAGATATGGGGTGCATCGGGCATGGCGGGAGCATGGTCGGTCAGGGCCAGGGCCTTATACCCCAGCGCCGCCGCGGCCGCAGCCATGGTGTCGGCGGTGTCATAGGCGTGGGTAGCGCAGTTTGTGTGGGTGTGCAGATCCGCGATCAATTGCATTCGGATGGTTCCTCGCTTTTTGATTATATGCCGCCGATGTCGTTTTCCAGCCCCAGACTGTGCATCAGTTCCTGTGCGGCGTTGTATCCCATCTCTTTCTGGCGGTTGTTGATGGCGGCGGTCTCAAGAATGACCGCCAGGTTGCGCCCGGGCATGACCGGGATCAGCATGCTGGGCACATTGACGCCCAGAATGTCATAACTGTCATGCTCAAGGCCGGTGCGGTCATAGTTCTTGGTGCGCTCCCAGGGTTCGAGTTCCACGACCATCTCCACCTCAACGCTGTTCTTGACGGCGCCGGCGCCGAACAAACGCGCAACGTTGATGATGCCGATGCCGCGAAGCTCGATGAAGTGGCGGATGTTCTCGGGCGCCATGCCCATGATCTTGCGGCTGGACACCTTGCGCAGTTCCACGGCGTCGTCGGCGATCAGTCGGTGGCCGCGCTTGACCAGCTCAATGGCGGTCTCGCTCTTGCCCACGCCGGAATCGCCCAAAATCAGAATACCCTCGCCGTATACTTCCACCAATACTCCGTGGCGGGTGATACGGGGGGCCAGCTCGGTGTTCAGGGTGGTGATCAGCGTGATCATCAGCACGGTGGTCATCTCGTTGGAGAGCAGAAGCGGCACGCCGTACTGTTTGGCAAATTCAAACATTTCATCGGGCGGCGTCATCCCGCGGGAGATGATGACGGCCGGCGGCACAAAGGAGAACAGTTTTTCCAGATGGGTGCGGCGCACCGAGGGTTCCAGCTCTTCCAGGTAGGAAAGCTCGGTCAGGCCGATGATCTGGATGCGGGTGCGGTCAAAGTACTGGTAGTAGCCGGCCAGCATGATACCGGGGCGGTAGACCTCGGCGTTAAAGACCTTGATCTCTTTCAGGTCTTTGGGGGTGTAGGCCACCGACAGGTTGGATTCCTCGGCCAGCTTGGCCAATGTCACGGAAAATTGCGGCACAGTTGTTCTCCCCTTTCGTGTACGCGGCGCTTGGCGGGGCGCGCCGCATGATTATTACTTATTATACCGTACCCAGGCGGTTTTGTACATAGCGGGCAGCGTCAAATCAAGGGCTTTGCGCGCGCTGTTCACGCCCGTGCGGTGATGGCCGCGACCCCCGCGCGCACCGACTTTTCCAGCCGGAACAATCCCCAGGAGGCAAGCCAGGTCAGGCACAGGTAGGCAAAGAACAAAAGGGCCGTATCCCGGCGGGACAGTTGGGACAAATCGAACCCTTCTGCCAGGCGCAGGATCAACACGTGGTGTACAAGAAACACCGCGTACGAGTAGGTCCCGATGCGGGCGCACAGACGCTGCACCGGCACAAAGCGGATCCACCCGGCCGCCAGGGCCAGCAAGACGAACGCCGCCACACTGAACAGCGTGCACAGCATCTTGCCGTCCCGCACGCCGGCGCACCACACGACCGCCAGGCCCGCCGCGGCGCCTGCCAGGGACACCAAACGTCCCCGCTTTGCCAGCGTCACAAACAGCATGCCGAAATAGAATTCCGGCAGATGGATGGCCACCAGCCCGGCGTCCCACCCTGTCAGGTGTACGGCCAAGCCTATGGCCGTGGTCAGCGCCATGCCCGTAAAGGGCGCGCGGCGGCACAGCGCCAGCAACAGCGGGAACAGCAGATACAAAAACAGGATGCTGCCCAAAAACCACTCGCCCACACAGGCAAAGTCCTGCCCGACCCAACCGGCCGCCACGGCAAAGTTATCCAGCCCCAGCGCCGTCAGCACCAGGGTCGCGGTGCGGGCGCCGGCATAGTACCCGGGGCGCAGCACAAAGCGCAGCGAAAAGCAGATGGCCCAGGCCAGCCAGAACATGGGGTACACGGCCAGCGCCCGCTTTTTGTAGAACCCGGTCGCCGAAAAGGATTCGGGCGCGGTATAAAACAGGGATGCCCCCGACACGATGAAAAACAGCGAGGAGCCAAAATCCCCCAAATAGATCCCGAAGGGCAAGGTGCTGGCAAACAGCTTGTGGGGCAGTGTGAAGTACCCGGTGACGGTGGCGTTGAAATGGATGATCAAAATGCAGACCAGGGCCACCACCCGAATAAAGTCAAGATAAAAAAGACGCGGCTTTTTCATGGTCCATCCTCCCCGTGATGCAGCAGCCGGTGTTTGCAGCGCCGCGCCAGCATTTTGGCC
>DBRU01000041.1:0-34708 GCA_002306375.1 Faecalibacterium sp. UBA1360 | reverse complement strand
GCCACCCCGGCAGCATACCCATTCTGCTGGGCGCACAATGCGATCAGCCACCAGTCGGCCCGCTGCGCAAGCGGCGGAAGCCCCGCCGGGAAGGCCTCTCCACGCACAAGGATACTGCCGGCCGCCGGCAGCGGCGGCGGACAATCCGCGTCCAGCGGAACGCTGAGACCCAACTCGCCGGCACATTTTTGTACATACGCAAAATCACGGCGCCAGCACGACGACAGCACCCGGTCCAGCGGCGCGTAGGCCGGCGTGGCCGGAGCAAGAACGCCCAAAATCGCCAGGCTCTCAAACAAAGCGGCGGCGCGTTCTTGTTCCTCTTGGGTCCACGTTCCGCTTTGGGCATAATACGCCGTCGTCCCCGCAAGGGGCAGCGTAGGCACGTCCAGGGCGTACACCCGCCCCGGCTCCAGCAAAACGCCGGCTGCCAGGGCATTCTTGTCCGGGTGCAGCGGCCTGACCATGGCGGCGGTATCCGGCAAAAGATATCGCCAGTGCAGGTTGCGCGCCATCTGCCCCAAAGGCTGCGTGGGCAGCAGTGCGGCGACGAGATCGTCCACCGGGTAATCGGTCTCGCTTTTCAGGTACTCGTACAATTGCACGGCGGCCAGGCCGTCGGTGCGGCGCAGCTCGTCGGCGTAGGGCGTAAAAAAGCTGCGGCGTTTGAAAAACGGGCAGGCATACCGGCGGATCAGTTCCCGCGGGCAGGCCATGATCGGGTTGAGGAACACGCCTCGCCAGTCCTCCCCGGGGATAAAGGTATCCCACCGATAGCCCTTATCGGTAAAATGCCGGGTAAAACGGGTCTCGTGGCGGGCGACGGACTGCTCATAGCCGGCAACAGGCGGCATCGTTTGCCAATACCGCCAGAAATCCTCGTACATGCGCGGACGAACGGCGATAAAATGAGACTGGATGTGCTCGGGTACAAGGCCTCTTTTGCCGCCGAAACGTCGGCTGCGCATGGCGTAATGCCGGCTCAGACCCCAGAAATCCAGGTCGGTCCGCGCTTCCATGGCGGCGAACATCGTTGCCGGCGGGCATACGGGGCCTGCCAAGGTGTAGTTCATCAGCACCACTTCCCCGTACCGATCCAGCGCCTGCCGCCCCAAAGACAGCAGCGCGTCCCGGTAGGCACCCACATCATAGCCCGTATTGGGACGTTCCAGCACGCGGATGTTCACTGATCGTGCCCAAGCCCGGCTGTCCGGGTCAAGGGAACCGTTTGTCACCAGCAGAAAATCCCGGGCCAGCGGGCAAAGGGCCTGAACCGCAAAACGGCAGGCCGAATCGGCCTGCCCCCGCGGATCATAATGAAAATAGATGATCAGTCGTGCGCTCATGCGTTCTGCCTCAATCCTCGTAAGGGACGCCGTGGGGCCCGAACACCGCGCGCTTGGTGCGCATCATGCCCTTGTACATCCCATCCGGCAAGCGATCGCGAAGCCAGTTGCGGGTGCGGCGACGGCGGGTGTTGGAATAAGGCCCGTACACCTGGAACAACCCGAAGTGACGCTTGCGGGCAAAGGCCATGGCGGCCATGGCCGCGTTGCCGAAGGTGGTGCAGTCAAACACCCGCGCCAGCGGACGGATCAGCCCGGCCGCATAGGCCTGCATGGTATCGGCGCGCAGCAGCGCAAAGTCGGTGCTCATGACCTGGGCCGGGTAATAGCCGGCGCTTTGGGCCACAAAGGGATACACCCGCTCAATGGCGTGGCTGATCGTGCCGTCCTGGGGCAGCGGTTCGGGCGGGAAATCCCCGTGCTGCCAGCCATGGTCAAACAGCGGCGCCAGTGCCTTGGGCCGGAACCAGAACACACTGCCGAAAGGCGCCAGGGGCATTTTCTCCCCCGAGATGGGCACGTCGATGCCAAGAGTCTTGAGCAGCGCCTTGGTGTTGTCAAAGTTGGGGCCCCAGCCGCTGGAACACATGTTCATGAAGTACAGTCCATGGGTGGGGAACGGCGGGCACAAAATGCCCAGGCGCGGGTCTTTTTCAAACTCGCACAGCACATTGAGCACGTGTGCGGCATTTTTGCAGACATTCTCGTTGCAGACATAGCCGAAACTGGCGCCCACGCTGCCCGGCTTGGTCTGCACGGCCTTTTTGTCGTGCATGAAGCAGGCGTAGTCGTACCCCTTGAGCAGCGGAGCCAGGTCGCACAAAAACGCGCCCACGTCCCGGCCCTGGTTTTCCACCTTCAGCACGGTCACACTGTGCATGCCCAGTTCGGCAAAGGCCTGCTGGATCTGCAGGCGCTTTTCCTCGGTGTTGGTGGAGATGAACACGTCGGTCTGCTTGGGGAACTTGCGGGCAAAGTCCATACTCTGGGGCAACATGTCCATAAAGTACAGGTGCATGGCCAGGGCGATGCGCCGCGTGGCGCACACTTTGTCGGCGCAGACCGGGTCCTGCACAGTGGGCTGGATCAGCCGGGTCAGCCCCAGGTTGCGCACAAAGTCGTATGGGTGCATGGTGCGGATCATGTTGGACCAGATCAGATCCAACGGGTAGTCGGTATGATCCCGCAGGTACTCGTACAGCTCCCTCACCGGCTCGCCGGCGGTATCATTGAGATAGGCTTCCAGCTCGTGCATGAAGCTGCGGCGCTTGAACAGCGGGCATTTTTTGTCCCGCAGAAGCCGCGCCGGACACACCAGCAGCGGGTAGTCGGTAAAGTCTTTCAGGTCGTCGGTCCTGACATAGACATCCCAGCGGTACCCCTTGTCGGCAAAGAGCTTGGTGAACACCGCTTCATACCGCTGCACCGAGTCGAAATAGTTTTCGATCATGGGCATTTCGTCCCAGTACTTTTGCAGGTCCTGACTCCGAATGAACTTTTGGCGGTAGACAATGAAATGGGACTGGATGTGCACGGGCAGATAATCGTACAGGTGCTTGCCCTTGAAGGGATTGCCCTCAGCCCCGTGGTGAACGCTCAGGCCCCAGAAATCCAGGTCCCGGTTTTCAGCCATGGCGTCGAACATTTCCCGCAAAGGGCGCACAGGCCCCATGAGGGTGGAGTTGGTCATGACGATCTCGTCAAATTCGGCCAAAGCCTGCCAGCCGTAGCTGTCCAGCGCCGTTTTGTAGGCCCAAACGTCCAGGCCCTTATTCTCGCGCACGATGATCTTGTCGGTATAGCGCTCAAAGGCTTTGCGGCCAGTCTCGCTCAAACGGCCGTTGCAGACAATGACCAGTTCGCTGAGATTTTTAACAAGGTCGTCAAGATAGTACAGGATGAAGTCATCCACATACCCTCTTTTCTCAAAGAAAAAGAAGATCCCGAGTCTTTTCATTCTGCGTATCCTTTCGCTAATGGTCCTACAGGCTCAGGCAAGGCCTGCCCGGGCCAGGATCCCGTTGATCAGCGTCGGGTCGCCCCAGACGCCGGGGCTGTCGTACGGACGGTCCGGGAAGGCGCCGTATTCCAGCTTGATACGGTAGTTTTTGTCCCGCAGGAATTGCTCCACACGGTCGGCCAGGGTCATAGGCACCCCCGTGCACACATTGATGATGCCGTCCACATCCTGCTGTACGCTGGCCGCCACGATCATCAGCGCCAGACGATCCACATCGATGAAGTCGTATTTGTTGCACCCGGTGGTGAACGGAAAGGTCTTTTTGCCATCCAGTTCGGCCTGGGTGATCTTGGCAAAAATGGAACTGCCGTGAGCTTCGTCCCCCGTGATATAGTACGCCCGCAGCCAGTGCAGCCGGCAGCCCGTGGCGGGCAAAGACAGCATCAGGCTTTGGCGCAGGGCGTTTTTGGCCACGCCGTACTGACTTTGAGGGTTGCAGGGGGTATCGGCGGTGATGGGGCCTTCCCAGTAGCCCACCTCGTGCATGGTACCCATGACGCTGAGGGAACAAAGCCCGCCCGCCGCCAGATTGTTGAGCAGCGTCACATGGCTGGACAGGTCCTTCATGTGGCTGGACGCATTGTGTCGGAACCCGTCGCGCCATGCCAGATGGATGCACACATCCGGGCTGCCCAGCGCGCGGTAAATGTCCTTGTCGCCGCTGAACAGCGGAACATCGCAGAATTCGGCGCGCTCATCCACGCCCTTGAAGGCAAAATCGGACGCAATGACACGGTGGCCCATGTCCAGCGCTGTCTTAACCACATGGCGGCCGATGTAGCCGGCCGCTCCGGTGACCAGAATCGTTTTCATCGCAACAACCTCTCTTCCTGATTGGGAAGGCAGGCATACAGCCCTTGCAGATGCGCCGCATATAAAAACAAAGCGGCGCGCTTTTTTCTATTGTGCCCTGCCATGCGCAAAAAGTCAAGTGCGGGGCGCGAGGGGCCCAGGTCGGCCTCGGCCTTGCGCAGCGCGCGCCAGGCATAGCGGCGCAGTTCAGCCGGCGCGCGGCTGTCCCGCAGTTGGTGCAAGAGGAAGGTCACACACTCGGCCTTGCGCGCAGCCCACACGCCGCGCCACTGCGGCGGCGTACTGCGGGCTTTGGCGGCCTCGTATTCGGACTTCGCCCAAAGAGGCAGGGATCCAATGCGCCCCGCCACCGCCTGCGTCACCGCCGCCGAGGTGCTGTCCGCCCGTTCAAAGTGGCGGTACCAGGGGGCGGGGTCATAGGCGGCCCGGGGAGCGTTGGCGTACACGGCCGCGTTGAATACAAAGTCCTCAAGCCCATGGCGGCAGCGCTCGTCAAAGTTCAAAGCCCCCAAAAACGCCCGTCGATAAAAAGCATTCCACACAAACTGCGGACCGCTGTTTTGCAAAAAGGCCAGGTAGGCCCCGCCGTCCGGCACAGATTCCAGTGTGCACGCGCGCCCCGGGTCATGGGGCAGCAAGACCGGGCCGGATGCGCCTTCGCGCCACAATTCATACCCACCCCGCACCACATCGGCGCCGGTTCGTTCGATCAGGTCCCGCGCTGCGCGCAGCGCGCCGGGAAGGTACACGTCGTCGTCGTCGCAAAAGCCCACATAGTCCCCCCGGGCGGCGGCCAGGCCACGGTTGCGGGCAGCGCAGATGCCGCGGTTTTCCTGGGAAATCACGCGGATGCGCCCGTCCCGTGCGGCCAGCTCCCTGCACAGTTCCAGGCTTCCGTCGGCGGAACCGTCGTCGATGAGCAGCACCTCAAAGGAGGAGCCGGCCTGCGACAGCAGGCTATCCACCGCCTTTTCTAGCGTGGAGGCCGCATTATATACGGGGACGATCAGCGAAAAAAAGGGGATGTCCCGGTCTTGGCTCATACGGCCCCCCTCCTTCGCTGGGCGGACATGGCGGCATACAGACGGTCATAGGGCAACGGCAGGCGCAGGGCACGGCGCAAAAACGCAGTTTTCCAGCGCGCGGTGCGCAGATCCCGGCCGAGATCCTTCGGGTGGCGCAAATAGTGGCGCCCGGCCTTTGGCGCGGCCAGCGGCCAGGTGCCGCCGTCCTCCACCGTCAGGTCGCCCAACTGCGCGGCCTCCGTCAGGCGGGGCGCGCGGACCAGTTCGAGAAACGCCCCGGCCGCGTACCCCGCCGGCAGCCCCATATCGGCCCAGGGGCCCGCCTGCCAGTCGGCGGCAAAATCCAGCGCCGCCTGCTGAACGGTTTTGACAACATCGGAAGGCTCGTACGGCCCCATCAGGGCCTGGACGGCGCCCCTCTGCCACGCATACCCCACGGTGGCGCCGCAGGGTTCGCTGATCAGACGCTCCAGCATGGGCTGCCCGACCCAGTACCAAAGAGGAGCGGGTTTCCCCTCAAACAGAAACGCCTCGGCCTCATCGCCGGAGAAATGTTCCCGCAGCCGCCCGTCACAGGCAAGGCAGGCGCCGAATAACCCGGTCACGCCCAACGCTTTCAGGGCGCGCTGGGTCGTGCCACCGCTGCCGATGTCCACCAGCAGCACAGACCGCCCATCCTGAGGGAAAAAGTCGTGCAGATAGGCGCGGGCCAGTTCCGCCTGACACCGCACGGAAATGCCCGCGGAAGTCTTGCTCAAGGCCGCCATCCCCAGCAAAAACTCCCTGGTGTGGGCGGTCAAAGGTCTTGTGCGCAGGTCGACGGTCTCCTGCGTGTCCACACCACCCGGCCATGCGCCGGGGGCAAAGGAACAGTATTCCAGTACCTGGGCGGCTGTCAGGACCTGCCTTGGCAGCGCATCCGCCAGAAGGTTCAGGCCTTCTTCATTCATGGGCCGCTGGAGAAGCGCCGGGCACAGACTGCGTCGGGATACCCGCAGATAGCCCGGTTCCGGCTCGTCGGGATACAGCCCCGCATACACACGCCGCACCAGGTCCATATCCCGGGCCAGCATAACGATGCGGGACCCGGGCCGTTCGCCGCGCCGGTCATGGAGCCACCGGGCAAAGGCCGTGAGCATGGGTCCCGCCATGGCGTAACCCGCATACCGCGCCGGGTCCATTCCCTGCACGCGGTTTTGCACAAACGCCCAAAGCGCCCCTTCTTGTACCGTGGTCGGCGGGGCGTAGTGGGCAGGCGCGGTCGGAGGCGGCACCAGCAGGCAGCGGATGCCCGCCAGGGCGGCCCCGCCCCAGTCCGCGCGGCGGTCGTTGCCCACAAACAGAACGTCCCGGGCGCGCAGGCCGGTCTTTTGCAAAAACAGGCGGAACAGCTTTCCGCTGCGCTTTTGCACCCCATATTCCGACGAGACGAACACCCCGTCGGCAAAATCGACGCCGCAGCGGCGCAGCATGGCGTCGATCTGCGCCGCAGGCAAATACATGTCCGAAATGATGTAGATCTTGTACCCGTGTTCCCGGCAGGCTTTGGCCGCACGCACCAATTCAGCGCGGGGCACGACCGCGCGCAGCTCCGCCGCGCATTCCGCCTCGGGTTCTGCGCCCCGCAAAGGCGGCTGGGCATAGATCGCGGCCAGGGTGGTCTCGACGCCGGGGGTACGAGCCTGCGCCTCGGCCTGACGACGGTTTTGGGCAAAGCCGGGTCCGGCCGCACAGGTCTCTTCCATCAGGGCAAACAAATCCTGCGGCCGGGCCACGTCCCGCATCAGCAGCGTGTCAAAGACATCAAAAGCGACCGCACGGCATTTGCCGGCGGCCCTGATCAGTTTTTTGTCCCATTGCTGCATGGCGTTTCATCCCGTCCGTCTCATTCTTCCACACCGCGCACCGGCGGATCGAACCCGATGCCCGCGACAAACCCTTTCCAGATCACGCCCAGACGATACAGGCGGCGTCCGGCAGGGCTGCGCAGCACCTGCACGCTGTGCCAGGCAAACTTGCATACCAGCCACAGCCAGCCGATTATGCCTTCCCGCCGGTAAAGATATACGTCGTTGCGGTAAAAATAGCGGTAGCGCTCCCACCGGGCGGGGGCGTCGGCCGCGATGTTGACCACCGTATTGCTTTTCATGGCGTGCATGACCCGGCTGGCCGGAACGGTATAGCAGGTCACACGGCGGGAAATGCGGCGCGTATACTCCCAGTCGTCCGACCAGATAAAAAATTCGGCGATGGGCAGCCCATAGTCTCGCACCGTCTGCCCACGCACAAACAGCGACACAAAGCTGGCCATCTGGGAAGGGATGTATGTTCCCTCGTATCCGGCAATGTCCTTGTACGGGGTACGGCGCTGGCGGTTCATGGGCTGGTCGGCGCCTTCCGGCGTCAACGCCCGGGAGGAAAGCCAGCCGTATCGCCCGCCCAGTTCCCGGTCGGCGTCCAGCAGCGCGGCCAGGGCCCCGGGTTCCGGGATCGTATCGTCGTCCATCAGCCACAGGTAGTCATACCCGGCCCGGGCCGCCGCGCGAACGCCGTAGGCAAAACCGCCGGCCCCGCCCAGATTGCCGCCTGTATTTTGATAAAACAGGCGCGGCGGCGCCCATTGGCGCAGCGCCTCGCCCGTACCGTCGGTGCTGGCGTTGTCGATGACCCAAAGGTCCGCCTGCGCGCCCTGCTGATCTAAAACGGCCTGCAGGCACCGGCGCAGCAAAGGCAGGCGGTTGTAGGTGACCACCACCGCCGCCACACGTGATCGTTGCAATAAAATCAATCCTTTTTGGGGAAAAGTTTGCGCAGCAGGAACGCCGTTCCTTTGCGCAGCCAGCGCTGACTTTCCATGTGCAGGACGTCCAGTTCCTCGTAGGAGATGTTGTTGGTAATGAGCCAGGCGTCCAGCAGACGTTCGCTCACAAAACCAAAGACCCGCTTGTCGTTGGCAGAGTAATGGGAGATGTCCAGTTCCTTTTCCAGTTCAAACAGGATGTCGAACAGCCAGGAGCAGTAATGCCCCAGCAGTTCGCGCTTCATCACGAACATGTTGAAATGATGCCCGTGGGTCTTGGACATATACAGATCGTAGGCGGGCAGATACTCGGGGCATTTGCGCTCGATGATGGCTCGGGTCACTTCCAGGTCCTGCTTGTGGTGGGCATGGATGTACTGGGTGTAGTTGGTCTCGATATAGTAGTGGCGTTCCCGGGGCAGGATCACATTGGTGGTGGCCAGGATCGTGTTGAGTTCCTCGTGCCCGATGACCCGCCGCTTTTTATCAAGGCTCCGCACTTTGCGGCTGGCAAAGTACCGGCGGTAATGAACGATGCCGATGTAGTCTGCGTCCAGGTTTTTCCAGGCCCAGTACAGCCCCGTCAGCTCGCAGAAGTTCCAGTTGCGCTCCGAGATGTTCTCGCCGGTGTCGTCCCCGATATAGCCGATGTCCGGGTGGATGGCATGGCCCATCTGCACCGGCAGGTACATATCGTCCTCCGGGATCCAGTACGGTTTATGCGTGGCAATGATGATCTTTGTTTCCAAGGTCTTCCCCGCTTTTGCGTACGAGACGCGAGACACAGCCCGCGTCGGCTTGTTGTGAAGTGCGCTTTGATTTTTCAAAGCGCGTTCGATAGCAGTATTTCTAATAAGTATACCGCGTTTTCACAGGAAAGCAAGTTACAGATGGGTAAAGGTTCTTGGCGGCACAGCGCGGTTCCCCCGCACTGTCACTGGGCCGCGTCCTCGGCCTCGATCTTTTCCTGTTCTTCGGCCAGGCGCTCCCATTCGTCAAACAGCTCCTGCTGGTGGAAGCGCGCGTCGTCCAGCTCGTCGCAGGCGTCCCGCACGGCCAGGTGATCCCGCAGCACTTCAGGGTCGTTGAGGGTGTTTTCCAGCTCCACGATGCGCGCGCCGATGGATTCGATCTCATCCTCCACTGCCTTGAGCCGGGCGCGCAGTTCGGCACGGCGGCGGCGTTCTTCTTTGCCGTAAGAGGGCCGCGCCGCACGTTCTTCGGCGCGCACCGGCACGCGGGCAGGCTGGGTATCATGGTCCAAAAGCGCCTGCAAATCGCGGAAGACCACGGCCTTGCCGTCCTCGATGTGCAAAATCGGGCAGCCCAGGGTCTGCATGAGGTAGCGGTCATGGGTCACCAGGACCAGCGTGCCCGTATAGGCAGCCAGGGCGCGGGTCAGGCTTTCGCGCATGTAGATGTCCAGGTGGTTGGTGGGCTCGTCCAAAAACATCAGGTTGGGGCGTTCCAACGCCAGTTCGGCAAAGCGGAGGCGGGCCAGTTCGCCGCCGGACAAGGTCGAACAGTCCTTGAACACTTCCTCGCCGCGGAAACCGAACCGGGCCAGGTGACTGCGCACTTCCAACTCGGTAAAGCGGGGATACTGATTCCAGATGGCGTCGATCACACGGCCGATACGGCGCGCCTGCTGCTGGGTAAAAATTCCCGCCTTGGCCCCGGTGCCCAGACGCACCATCCCCTGAGAGGGGCGACGCTTGCCGTCCAGCACTTGCAGCAAGGTGGATTTGCCCGCGCCGTTGGGCCCGGCTATGACCAGTTTATCGCCCCGGTGCACCACATAGTCGAAGGGTTCCAGCAGGGTGCGCTCTCCGATTTGAACGCCCAGGCCCTTCATGATCACCAGTTCGTCATAGGGCTCGATGTCATACTCGAAGCGGAAATTCAGGTCCTGGCCCTGGCGCTGGGGGGCCTCCACGATCTCCAGCTTTTCCAGCTGCTTGCGGCGGCTCTGGGCCATTTTGGTGGTGGAGGCCCGCACCAGGTTGCGGTCAATGTAATCCTGCAACTTGGCGGCTTTTTCCACGGCGGCGTCATGCTGCTTTTGCAGGCGCTCGTCAGCGGCTTCGCGCTGAGGCAGATAGGCCGAGTAGTTGCCCTTGTAGGTCAGGATGGTCTTGCCGGCCAGTTCCCAGATGCGGGTGCACACGGCGTCCAGAAAATAGCGGTCATGGCTGACCACCAGCACCGCGCCCCGGTAACTTTTAAGGTAGCTCTCCAGCCACTGCATCGTGGCCAGGTCCAGGTGGTTGGTGGGTTCGTCCAGGATCAGGATATCGGGGCGTTCCAGCAGCAACCGGGCCAGCCGCAGGCGGGTCTGCTCGCCGCCCGAAAGGACCCCCGCCCGCTTTTGCCAGGTCGCGGCCGGGAACCCCATGCCGTTGAGCACCTTTTTGATCTGGGTGTCCATATTATAAGCGTCCATGGCGTCGATGACGGCCATACAGCGAGTGATCTCGTCCTCCACCCCGGGGTCGCCGACCAGCTGCTTTTGCAGCGCCTGCATGCGGTCCATGGCCTGCAAAGCGGGCGAAAACGTCTTGCGCATGGTCTCGTACACATCCAGGTCCGGGTCCAGGCGGGCGGACTGTTCCAGGTAGCCCACCGTG
The DNA here is from genome assembly GCA_002306375.1 of Faecalibacterium sp. UBA1360. Lineage (GTDB taxonomy): Bacteria > Bacillota > Clostridia > Oscillospirales > Ruminococcaceae > Gemmiger. Next base: position 24,077 of record DBRU01000041.1, on the reverse strand, counting down.
ACCCCGGCGGCAAAGGCGGCGTCGCCGGTATCGGGCTGACTCTCGCCGCACAGAATTCGCAGCAGCGTGGTCTTGCCCGTACCGTTGGCCCCGATGATGCCGATGCGATCCCCTTTTTCCACGCCGGCCGTCACGCCGGCCAGGACCTCGTGCTCGCCAAAGCTCTTGCCCAGGTCCTGCAATTCGATCAACATGATCCGTTATCACCTTTCGTTGTTCTTGCGGGATGCAGCGCCCCGCACCAAAAGATGCCGCTGCCCACAAAAGCAGCGGCATCCCGTTTGTGTCAGTCGTTCATGTGGCGGCGGTTGCGCACGCCCACGTTTTCCAGTTCTTCCGGCTCCATGACCAGGCGGAACAGCGCTTCAAAACTATCAACGGTATATTTGGGCTCAACGCCGGTCTCGTTTTCGACGTTCGAGAAATTCACCCAACAGGTATCCAGCCCGGCGTTCAGACCGCCGCGGATGTCGGCCAGCAGATCGTCCCCCACCACCAGCACGCGGGAGCGATTGGTAACGCCGAGGTCCCGCAGCGCCGCGTCAAAGATCTTGGGGTTGGGCTTGGACGCGCCCACCTTTTCGGAAATGTAGACCCCGTCGATAAACGGCATGACGCCGGACGCCTCAATGCGGGGTTTCTGCACGCTGTATGCGCCGTTGGACACGATGGCCAGGGTGGCCACCTCGGCCAATTCATACAAGGCGTTCAGCGCGCCGGGCAAAACGTCGGCATGGGTGGAAAGCTGTTCTTCATAGTAATCGTTCATCTCGCGGCCTTTGCCGTTGTCAGGCAGGCCGCAAGCCTTGAGGTACTGGCCGAAGCGGATGGCAAACAGCTTGTTCTTGTTCAGCTCCCCCTTAGCCAAACGGTCCCACAACTGGCGGTTGACCCGGTGGTAGGTCTCCAGCGCCTGCTCATCGTGAGGCAATTCGTATCGGATCAGGGTATCGGTCAAAGCCAGGCGCTCGGCTGCGTCGAAATCAAGCAGCGTGTTGTCCGCGTCCAGCAAAAGGCATGTGTAATAGGCCATAGATCTGCTCCTGTCAAGGTCAGTCGTCGTGTTTGCTTTCGTCCGAACTGTCATCCGGCTTTTTGGTCGCCGTCGGCGTAGGTGTGGGCGCGGCGGTCACGGTGAGCTTGAACTCCCCCGTCACGCCGTTGTTGGTGGCGCGGATCGTGCACTCGCCCATGGTGGACGGCGCGGTGAACTGCACGCTGGAGCCTGTGGCCGACCAGCTGGGCACCTGCGGGCAAGACCAGACAATATCGCCGGACTTATTCTCCACCGTGGCGGTCAGCGTTACGGAACCGCCGGCCTGTACGCTGGACTTGTCGCAGCTGATGGAGATGGTGGTCGGCGCGGCCTCCACCGTGACTTTGATCTCCTGGGAGGCATACACGCCGTCGATCTCCACACCCGCCTTGATGGTATAGGTGCCGGCAGCCTTGGGGCTGAAGGTAAAGCTGTATCCATTCTTTTGCAGTTCGCCGTCAACGGCCCACTGGACCGTATCGGTGCTGGCAGCCTGATCGTTGACCTTGAGGCTGGCATGGAAGGTGCAGCTGTCCCCCACCCGCATGGTCTGGTTACCTTCATCGATGGTCAGCACAGCGGTGGTTTTCTTGTTGAACATGGCTGTGACCGAAACGTCCTGCGTGACCTTGCGGGACCACACAGCGTTCTTGATGCCGTCGCTCCAGCCAAAGAAGGTATACCCTTCGGCCGCGACCGCTTCCACCGTCACGGTTTCGCCGTCCTCCACCTCAAATTCCAGCTTGGTCACGCCGGTCTTGTCGTTGCCGTTCAGCGTGCCCTTGCCGTCCTCGATCTCAAACACAACCGTGTGCATGGTGGGCGTTGCGGTGGGCGTGGCCTCGGATTCCTCCGACGACGAAGAGGATGCCGACTCGGCCCGTTTGGGTACGTCGCTGGTATCCGGGCGGCGGTCCTCGGTTTCGTAGGCGTGCCCGGTGACATAGTTGACCATCTTTTTGGCGCCTTCGGTGGTAAACGCGCCATTGCTGATATACGCAGAGTCTGCAAAGCCGTCGGTATCCTTGAACACCTCCGCGCTGTTGAGCAGCTTGTAGCCCGCGTCATTGCACATGACAGCCAGGGCCTGGTTGAGCTGGTCGATCAGCAATTGGTTCTGGGCCGCATTTTCAGAGTCGGCGCTCACCGGCGGGATGGTGTTGACGATGATGTCGCAATAGGAATAGGCCGTGGCAAAGCCGTCCAGCACGTGCTTATAGTCCTGAATGAAAGAATCCACCGACAGATCGCTTGCGAGGTCGTTGCTGCCAAGAGTCACCACGATGCGGCGGGGCTTCATTTTTGCCAACGCCTGGGGCACGGTATAGGAGTTGGAGTCATCCTCGAAATAGACGCAGTATTCCTGCAAGGCGTTGTTCACCGAATAGGACTCGCTGCCAAGATACTGATCCAGGGTGATCTGGCCGGCGGTACGCATGGACGCCGTAAACTTGTCGCCCACATACACGGTGGAGGTGGCATAGGACGAGTCCGACGCCGCCGCTTCGGGCAAAACGGCCTCCAGCGTGGTATCGATGGGATACAGACTGCTGTCATACTCCGAATTCTGCGAAGTGTCGCCGCCCAACATTCCAGGCACGATCCAGGCCCCCACAAAAGTCAGGATCACAGCCAAAACGCACAGCACCAGCACAATGCAGGCGCGGCGCTGGACGGGGCTGAAAGAGATTCCGCGGGAAGGATTACGGCTCATGGCTAAGCATACCTCCGTTCAATGGGATCCGGCCGGGGCGTTCCCGCAGCCGTTGAGAATGTATTGTGTCAGACTTTCACAGTCGGGGGCAAGAAAGACAGGGCGCCATGCCTCCAGTTCCTCGCGCGTGCCATACCCGTACAGCACGCCGGCAGCCGGCAGGCCGCAGTCGGCCGCCCCCTGCATATCATCCCGACGATCCCCCACCATCAAAATGCGTTTGCCAGCCATGCGCTCGTCCGCCAACGCCTGGCGGATAACGGCAGTCTTGGTGTCCACGCTTTTGTCCATACTGGCGCCGCACACAAGGTCGAAGCTGTCCAACAGGCCCAGCTCCTCCAGAATGGGGCGCACGACCTGGGTGGGCTTGGACGTGGCCGTGGCCAGAAAGACCCCCGCCTGACGCAGGCTTGCCAGCATGGGCCGCACCCCGTCAAATACGCTGCACTCGTGCATGCCGCGCTCGGCATACCATTGGCGGTAGATGGACACGGCGCGCTCCACATCGCTTTCCCGCTCAAAGTGCTCGGCAAAGCTGCGGCGCAGCGGCGGGCCCAGATAGGCGCTCAGATCAATGGCGTCCGGGTCAAGGCCCATGGCGCGGAAGGTGTGGGCAAAGGAGTGAAGGATCCCCGGTCGAGAGTGGACGATGGTCCCATCCACATCAAACAAAACCGCTTGATACATTGCCACGGTGCATCCCCCTATCCTTTGAGCCGCCACAATGTCCGCCGCAAAACCCGCGGCGGGCATAATGGTGATGTATATTATAGCACAGATTTCCTTCTTTGAGAATCACCTGAACAAATTTTGACACCCTTTTGTGAAGACTGCCCCAAACGAAAAGGGCGCCGGCAAAACGCCGGCGCCCCGTATCGCGGCCAAACGCCGCCCGCGGATTCAGGACAAAAGCATGCGGTCGTTGGCCATTCCGTCGCCGCTGATCTGCTCAAAACGGGCCAGCAGGTCGGACACCTGCAAGGCCGCTTTCTCTTTACCGCGCACGTCATAGATCACGCGACCTTCGTACATCATGATCAGGCGGTTGCCGTATTTGATGGCATCCTTCATGTTGTGGGTGATCATCAGGGTGGTCAGATGGTTTTCCTGCACGATCTTCTCGGACAGATGCAGCACCTTGTCCGCCGTTTTGGGGTCCAATGCGGCGGTGTGCTCGTCCAAAAGCAGCAGCTTGGGGCTTTTCAGCGTGGCCATCAGCAGGGTGATGGCCTGGCGCTGGCCGCCGGACAAAAGGCCGACCTTGCTGGTCATGCGATCCTCAAGCCCCAGGCCCAGACCTTTGAGATGTTCGCGGTAGCTTTCCCGCTCTTTTTTGCTGATGCCGGCGCGCAGGGTGCGGCTGAGCCCGCGGCGGGCGGCCAGGGCCAGGTTCTCGTCAATGCCCATGGTGGCGGCAGTGCCCATCATCGGGTCCTGGAACACGCGGCCGATGTACTTGGCGCGCTTATGCTCGGGCAAACGGGTGATGTCCTTGCCGTCGATGAGGATCTTGCCCATATCGATGGGCCACACCCCGGCCACCGCATTGAGCATGGTGGATTTGCCCGCGCCGTTGCCGCCGATGACGGTGACGAAGTCCCCGTCCTCCAGCTTCAGGTCCACGCCGTTGAGGGCCACCTTTTCATTGACGGTGCCCACATTGAAGGTCTTGCGTACGTTTTTCAGTTCAAGCATTGCTCTTGCCTCCCTTGCGGACATTGACCCGGGTGAAGTACTTCCCTTTCCAATACGGGATCGCCAGGAACACCGCGACCACGATGGCGCTGAGCATCTTGAGCAGGTCGGTGTCGATACGGAACCAGATGCACACCTGCATGACCAGGTAATACACGATGCTGCCGATGGCCACGCTGAGCAGCTTAAGGGCGAAATTGCGGAAGATCTTGCTGAACAGCGTCTCACCGATGACCACCGCCGCCAGGCCGATAACGATGGCGCCACGGCCCATGGAGACATCGGCAAAGCCCTGGTACTGGCACAGCAGCGATCCGGAGAAGGCCACCAGACCGTTGGAGATCATGAGCCCCAGCACGGTGGTGAAGCTGGTGTTGATGCCCTGAGCCCGGGCCATGTTGCCGTTGCAGCCGGTGGCGCGCACCGAGCAGCCCAGCTCGGTGCCGAAGAACCAGTACAAAATGGCAATGAGCAGCACAACGATCAGCGCCACCACCACGATGGTGTTCTGCCAGAATGGCACGTCTTTGACATAGCGCAGCGAGATCAAAAGATCATATTTGTCCACGTTGATGGCCTGGTTGGCCTTGCCCATCACCTTGAGGTTGACGGTGTACAGTGAAAGCTGGGTCAGAATGCCGGCCAAAATTGCCGGAATGCCCATGAGCGTGTGGAACAGCCCGGTCACAAGCCCGGCCAGCACGCCGGCCGCAAAGGCAATGGCCATGGACGCCCAGACATTGAGCCCGCCCAGCATGCACATGATGCACACCGCGCCGCCAAGGCCCAGGGTGCCGTCCACAGTCAGGTCGGCAAAGTCCAGGATGCGGAAGGTGATATACACGCCAATGGCCATCACGGCCCAGATCAGGCCCTGCGAAAACGCGCCGGGCATGGCGTTCATAAGCGTTGAGATTTCCACGGAAACGATCTCCCCCAGTAAAAGTATAGTCCATGAAAGTATAGCAAAAATCCGCGAAAAAGGAAAGCCCTTTTCGCGGATTTTTGAAAATCAGGGTCAAAATGCGGCGTATGCCGCACTTGGCAGGAGGATCAGCCCTCGATGGCCACGTAATCCTCGGGGATCGTGATGTTCAGCGCCTCAGCGTTGGCGGCGTTGTACTTCTTGGTGAACTGGGGCGCATACTCGATGGGCATTTCCTCGACCTTGCTCTCGCCGGTGAGGATCTTGACCGCCATGTTGCCGGTGGCAACGCCCAGGTCATAGTAGCTAATGGACAACGTGGCCACGCCGCAGCCGGAGCAGATGCCCTCTTCGCCCGCCACAACGGGGATCTTGCCGTAGCAGATGTTGTTGATGAGTTCGGTGTTGTTGGCGGCGGTGTTATCGGTGGGGATGTACAGAACGTCGCTGGCATCCGCCGCGTTCTGGCAGACGGTGGCAATGTCGTTGGAATCGCTGAAAGCGTACAGCTCACAGGTGTACCCCATCTCTTCCAGATAGGCCTTTACGGTGTCGACCTGATACTGGCTGTTGGCCTCGGCGCTGCAATACAGCAGGCCGACCTTTTCGGCGTCGGGGAACAGTTCCTGGATCATGGCCGCCTGCTCGTCCAGCGGGGCCAGGTCGCTGGTGCCGGACACATTGGTGCCGACAAGACCGTCAAAGTCCTCGATCCCCAAAGCCACGCCATATTCGGTGACAGAGGTGCCCAGAACGGGGATCGTGTCGGTGCCGGCCTGGGCCGCCTGCAAAGCGGGGGTCGCATTGGCCAGGATCAGGTCCACGTCAGCCGCCACAAAGTTGGTGATGATAGTGGCGCAGGTGTTGCTGTCGTTCTGGGCGTTCTTTTCGTCAAAGGTGACGGCGTCCTCGCCCAGCGCTTCCACAATGGCGTCCTTGAAGCCCTGGGTCGCGGCATCCAGCGCGTCGTGCTGCACGAGCTGGCAAATGCCGATGGTATAGGTCTCGCCCGTGGTCTCGGCTTCCTGAGCGTCGTCCGCGGCGGCTTCGCTCTGATCGGCAGCCGTGGAATCGGTGCCGGTATCAGACGCCTGCGAAGAGCCGGAATCAGTGTTGCCGGAGCAGGCAGCCAGGGACAAGAGCAGACAGCCCGCCGTCAAAAGAGAAAGAACGCGCTTTTTCATGATGTTTCCTCCCAAACAGTTTCCTTGCACCGAACGCGCCGCGGCGCGTTCGCCCTCTTGCGATTTAGTGCTTTAAAGTATATCACAGGCATCGCGGCTGTGCAAGGCGCACATTAACAAAACATTTGATCGCTGCGAGGTCTTTATTGTGCGTTTTGCACAAGTTTTTGCCTTTTTTCTTCCTTTTCCGGGCCGAATCTGCCGGCAAAAACAAAAACGCCCTCCGCAGTTTGGACTTTGCGGAAGGGCATCGCTGTTGATGGGGCGCCAATCGGCCTTTGGTTACGGCGGAAGCGCTCAGGCGAAACGGGATGCCTCGGCCCGGGCCAGACGCATAATGAAATCTTCACGGGAAACGCAGGCGCGCAATTCCCTGACCAGTTTCGGTTCGGACAAAAGATTCACCAGCCGCGCCAAAATCAGCAGATGGTCGCTTTGCACGTTTGTGGGCACCGCGATCATAAAAGCAAGGTCCACGGGCTTTTCGTCCGGGGCTCCCCAGTCGATCCCGCGCCGCAGCGTCAACGCGGCTATACCGGGCGCGGCCACGCCCGCATTGCAGGCATGGGGCAAGGCGATCCCCTCCCCGATGGCCGTGCTGCCGCCCGAGCGTTCCCGCTCGCACACGGCGTTGTAATAGGCCGTGCCGTTGGTGATGACGCCGTTGGATTCCTGCAATTCCACAAGAACGCCCAGCGCGTCGCCAACGTCGCTGATATCGGCGTGCAAAAGGACGCTGTCACGATTCAAAAGGTCGCTTACCCGCATAGGGTCCCTCCTTCGGCTTCAGTCGGCCACTTCTCCGATGAGCTTGTACAGATACTCGCCCACTGCACCGTCCGAACAGGTGCACACCGTCACCTCGTCGGCTGCCGCCTTGACTTCGGCGGGGGCGTTGGCCACCGCCACCGAGTAGCCGGCCTGCTGCATCATTTCCAGGTCGTTGTAATAGTCGCCGATGACCAGCGTGTTCTGGATCGGCTCGCCCAAAAGGGTACACAGATCCCGCATGCCGGAAGCCTTGCCCACGCCGGCGGGCATGATCTCAAAATAGATGCTGTTGGTGGCAAGGAAGTAGTTTTCGCGGCCGTAATACCGCCCCTTGACATACTGCCCGATCCGGCGGATGGTCTCGGGGTCGGCGGCAAACACGGCCTTGACCCATCCGTCCGGCACATTGTCCAACGGACAAGCCACGCCGGACAGCTTTTCGTCCACCTGGTGGGCATGGGTGTAGGGGTTCGCACGCACCACATACATCTCCCCCGCCCCGGCCATAACTTCCACGCCGGCATGCGGGAACTTGTTCATCACGTCCGCAATGGCCGCCGAGGCCTGCTCACGGTGCAGCGCGGCGTGGCGCAGCACACGGTCGGCGGAAAAGTCATACAGCAGCGACCCGTTGCAGCAAATGGCCGGCAGCGTGGGGACAATGTCCCCCAGCGCCGCGCGCACGGACTCCGGCGGGCGGCCGGACGCCACCGTAAAGCGCCCGCCCAACTGGAGAAACAGCCTGATGACGGCGCGGTTGCATTCGGGAACGCCCTCTTTGGCCGTCAGCAGCGTGTTGTCCATATCGCAAAAGACCAGGTAGTCGTGCAGATTGCGTTTCATTTGCGACATTCCTTTCTGAGCCGAGTCAGATACTCCTGAAAATACGGCGGCAGTTCGCTGTCAAATCGAAGCGCCTGCCCGGTCACAGGGTGAACAAAGCCAAGTTCCTTGGCGTGCAGACATTGCCCTTCCAGGGTCTTGATGACGGCGCGGGGCCCGTACACGGGGTCCCCGGCCAAAGGATGACCGATGTGCGCCATGTGCACCCGGATCTGATGGGTACGGCCGGTCTCGAGCCGGCAGGCTATGTAGGTAAACCGGCCGAACCGCTCCAGCACATGCCAGTGGGTCACGGCCTGCTTGCTGTTGGTCTGGGTCACCGCCATCTTTTTGCGGTCGCGGGGATCGCGGCCGATGGGGGCGTCCACGGTCCCCTCATCCTCTTTGAGATTGCCGTACACAACGGCATGATACACCCGGTGGATGTCGTGCACAGCCATCTGCTCGCAGAGACCTTTGTGGGCGGCGTCCGTCTTGGCCACGACCAAAAGGCCGCTGGTGTCCTTGTCGATGCGATGCACAATACCCGGGCGGATCGCCCCGCCAATGCCCGACAAATTGCCCCGGCAATGGTACAAAAGGGCGTTGACCAGCGTGCCGTCAGGGTTGCCGGGCGCAGGATGCACGACCATCCCCTTGGGCTTGTTGACCACCAGCAGGTGCTCGTCCTCATACACGATGTCCAGCGGTATGTCCTGCGGCTGCGCTTCAATGGGCTGCGGGTCGGGCAGGCACACCGTGATGCGGTCCCCCGGCGCGATCTTGTCCTTTTTGTTGGCAGGCACGCCGCCGCGTTCCACAAGCCCCTCTTCCAGCAATGACTGCCAGGCGCTGCGGGACAATTCCGGGTGACGCTGCGCAAGAAACCGATCCAGGCGCAACCCGGTGTCCGAAGCGTCAGCGATCCATTCAAGCGTCTGCATCGGGGGTTTCGGGGCTCCGGGCGCGGGCTTTGCGGCGCTCGGCGGCATACTCAAGCAGGAAGGCCAGGATCAGCACACCAACGCCGGTCGTCACGCAGATGTCCGCAAAATTAAACACCGGGAATTGGATGAATTGAAAGTTGAGATAGTCCACCACCAGGCCGCTGGCGATGCGGTCGACGAGGTTGCCCGCGCCGCCGCCCAGAACCAGCGTCCAGGCCAGGCGTTCCAGGCGCGGAAGCGGGCGCAGCAGCAGAACACCGGCCACCACCACGAGCACGACGCCCGTGATGCCGATAAGCAGCCAACGCTGGCCGCTGAGCATGGAAAAGGCCATACCGTCGTTGAGCACATAGCGCAGTTCCACAACGCCAGGCCAAAGCGGCGCGCTGCCCAGCGGCTTGAGCGCGTTGGTGGCCCAGATCTTGAGCCACTGATCCACGCCGACCAGAACGGCCGCCGTCAGAAGCGAAGCAATGCCATACAGCATTCGGAAGATACCTCCGTACCCGGGCAAGCTGCGGCCGCCCGGGAATCGTATGTGTTACAAAGGGCGGTGCTTTGCAAAAAGGCAGAGCACCGCCCGCAGAAAATCAGGACCGTTGCCGGGCCTGCCTTATGCGCGGCCCAGCACCTTGGCGCAGCGCGGGCACAAACCGTCGTCAGACACTGCGGAATCGAACTTCCAGCAGCGCAGGCACTTGTTGCCCGCAGCGTGAGCCGCGCTGACGCCCAGGTCTTCCAGCGCGCCTTTAACGCCGCCTTCCCCCTGTTCGAGTTTGACCTGAGAAACGATCATCAGGTCGGCCAGCTCATCCATGGGGATGGCGTTGAGGAAGTCGTACAAGTCGCCGCCGCAATACAACGTCAGCGCAGCTTCCAGCGAAGAACCGATGACCTTGTCGGCACGGGCCTGCTCCAGCACCTTCTTGACATCGTCGCGCACGGCCATAATGCGGGCCCACTTGGCCCCGAAGGCTTCGTCGGCCGCCGGCTTGGGTTCGGGCATTTTTTCAAACACCACATAATCCTTCATGCCGGGCATCTTGGGCACATAGCTCCAGATCTCCTGGCTGGTGAAGCACAGGATCGGGGCCAGCAGCTTGGTGAAGTCCACAAGGATGCGGTACAAAGCCGTCTGGGCGCAGCGCCGGGCATGGTCGTCGGCGCAGTACAGGCGATCCTTGATCACGTCCATATAGAAGTTGGACATGTCGATGACGCAGAAGTTGTAGATGGCATGGTACGCGCGGGAGAAGTCGTAATCGTCGTAGGCCGCGCGCATGGTGCGGGTCAGTTCGGCCACGGCTTCCAGGGCCCAGCGGTCGATCTCGAACAGCTGGTCGTCGGCCACCATATCCTTGGCAGGGTCAAAATCGCCCAGGTTGCCCAGCATGAACCGGGCGGTGTTGCGCATTTTGCGGTAGGCTTCGGACAGCTGCTTGAAGATCTCCTTGCCGGCGCGCACGTCCACGGTGTAATCGCTGGAGGCGACCCACAGGCGGATGATGTCGGCGCCGTAATCCCGGATGATCTCGGCCGGTTCCATGCCGTTGCCGGCAGACTTGTGCATCTGCTTGCCCTGGGCGTCCACGACCCAGCCGTGGCACAAAACGCCCTTGTAGGGGGCCACGCCCTCGGTGGCGACGCTGGTCAGCAGGCTGGACTGGAACCAGCCGCGGAACTGGTCGGCGCCTTCCATATACAGGTCCACGGGCCAGCGCAGTTCTTCGCGCTCACGGCACACGGCGCTCCAGGTGGAGCCAGAGTCGAACCAGACGTCCATGATGTCGCCGTCTTTTTCCCAGTCGGCGGCTCCGCACTCGCACACCTCGCCCTTGGGCATGATGTCGTTGGCGTCGTACTTGTACCAGGCATCGCTGCCCTCTTTGCGGAACAAATCGCTCACGGCCTTGATGGAAGTGTCAGTGATATGATATTTTCCGCATTTCTTGCAGTAGAAGGCGGGGATGGGCACACCCCACACGCGCTGGCGGGAAATGCACCAGTCGCTGCGGTCGCGCACCATGCCGGTCATGCGGTCATGGCCCCAGGCGGGCTGCCATTTGACGCCGTCGATGGCCTTGTAGACATCGTCCTTGAAGGCGTCGATGGAGCAGAACCACTGCTCGGTGGCACGATAGATGATGGGATGGTGGCAGCGCCAGCAGTGCGGATACTGGTGAACGATGTGTTCCACGCCCAACAGGTGGCCGCTTTCGCGGATATGCTCAAGAATGACCTTGTTGGCAGTCCAGACCTTGAGCCCGGCAAATTCCTTGCCGGCTTCCTCGGTCAGGCAGCCGGCGGGGTCCACCGGCATGACGATGGGCAGCTGGGGATAGTGGCCCACACAGGCCTCAAAGTCCTCGGCGCCGTGGCCGGGAGCGGTATGCACGCAGCCGGTGCCGCTGTCCAGCGTGACATGGTTGCCCAGGATCACAAGGCCCGTGCGGTCCAGGAAGGGGTGCTTGTACTCCAGAAGTTCCAGATCGCGGCCAGGCACGCGCACGTCCAGCACGGTGTAATCGGTGATGCCGCAGGCTTTCATGGCAACGTCCACACGGTCGGCCGCCATGATGTGATAATCTTCGCCGATCTTGACAAAGGCATACTCAAAGTCCGGGTGCAGGCAGGTGGCCACGTTGGCGGGCAGCGTCCAGGTGGTGGTGGTCCAGATCACGACCCAGGCCTTGTCCAGCGGCACGCCGGCCTTGGCCAGCACGCCCTTGGGGTCGGCGGTGAGCTTGAAACGCACGTACAGAGAATCGCACTCGTCCTCGCCGTATTCGATCTCGGCTTCGGCCAGGGCGGTCTGGTCCTCGGGGCACCAGTACACCACGCGCTTGCCCTTGTAGATGTACCCCTTCTCGGCCATTTTGCCGAAGATCTCCACCTGGCGGGCCTCAAATTCGGGGCGCAGGGTCAGGTAGGGGTTCTCGAAATCTCCCTGCACGCCCAGGCGCTTGAACTGGTTGTTCATCACGTCGATGTGCTCGGTGGCGAATTCGCGGCAGATGCGGCGCAGTTCCAGCTTGGAAATGCCGGCCTTTTTGTCCCCCAAAGACCCCAGCGCTTTGAGTTCGATGGGCAGGCCATGGGTGTCGTAGCCGGGAACATAGGGCGCGCGGAAGCCCGCCATATTCTTGTAGCGGATGATGATGTCCTTGATGATCTTGTTGAGCGCGGTGCCCATGTGGATGCTGCCGTTGGCATACGGCGGGCCGTCGTGCAAAATGAAATCCGGGCAGCCCTCGTTTTCGGCGATCATCTGCTCATAGACATGGTTTTTCTCCCAGTCCTCGAGCATTTTCGGCTCTTTTTTGGGCAGGCCGGCCCGCATCTCGAACGGGGTGGCCATCTTGTGGATGGTGTCATTGTAGTTTTGCGCCAAAGTCTCCAACTCTCCCTCTATGCTGTATATTGGCGGCTCGCGCCGCAAAAGCGCGGCGGCGGGTCACGCCGCCTTGGCGGGGTCAATCGTTATAATCAACGCCCTGGAACGAATCGAACCCGGAAGGCAGATTGTCCTGGGCCTTGGACTGCGCCCGAGACTTGCGGGCCGGTTTTTTGGCTGCGCCGCGCTGGCGGGAAGCCGGCTTTTTGCCCGCCGCAGACGCGGGTTCCGCAAACAGGGCAGAGGCATCGGGCAGGTCCTCGTCCTCCTCGGGTTCGGACTGCACCGGGTACTCGGCTTCTTCCGGCTTGGGGGCAAAGGCAAATTCAACGGTGTCGACCTTGCCTTCCTGTACGGGCTTTTCCTCGGGTTGATAGAATTCGGTATCCTCATACCCGGTGGTCTGGTACGCATCCTGCTCAAAGTCGGCCGGCTGTTCTTCTTCCGATTCCGGCTCGGGCGCGGGTTCCTCGTACATTTCCGCCACAGGTTCCTGATAGGTGGGTTCCTCGTATACGGGCGCCTGTTCTTCGGGTTCGACCGGGGCAGGCTGCTGGTAAACGGCCGTGTCGTCGTCCTGCTGCGGGGCGGGCGCCTCGCCGTGATATTCGGGGATCTTGCTCAGGACCTCGATGTGCTCGCGGTACATTCCCATGAGCGTCTTTTTGAAGCTGTCGGCCTCTTTTTTCAGGGTAATGAGTTCCTGGTGAGCCAGTTCGACCTCATCCCTGGCATGCTGCTCACGGTCTTCCGACTTGATGTTGGCTGCACGGATGATCTCGGCCGCCTTCTGTTTGGCTTCCCGGATCACATTTTCACCCAGACGCTGGGCATTGATCATGGTGGTGCGCAGGGTATCTTCCTCGGCGCGGTACTGATCGATGCGCTGGGCCAGGACGACCAGCTTCTTTTGCAGGTCCTCGTTTTCGGCGCTGAGCGCGTCCATGCTGTCCGCGACCTGCTTGAGATAATCGTCCACATCCTCGCAGCGATAACCGCGCATCGCGCGCTCAAAAGTCACGCGGCGGACATCCTCCGAAGCAATCATCCGTAACTCCTCCTGTGTGGGCCAAAGCCCCGATTTTTTTGGTCCTGGTCAATATTGGAAATAGGTAACAAAGATCCGGCCTTTGCGCGTGGGCGCGCCGATGCTTTGCAGGCGCCAGCGCCCTGCGCCGCGCACCGTAAAAAGATCGTTGGCATACACCGGCTCATGGGTCGTGCGCAGCGGCAGATGGTTGAGTTCCACCCGCCCGGCCGCGATGGCCTGGGCCGCGTTGGCGCGGGATGTGTGCATCATGCTTGCCAGCACCGCGTCCGCCCGCAGGCTGGCCACACTGGCCTCGTACAAGGTGCGGTCCGGCTCGGCCAGGACCCGGTCGGGCACTTGCTCGCAGAGCTGTGCGCGAACGGTCCACGCCCCGGCACGGCTGAGTTCCGCAGCCAGAAAATCCGCCTTGCCTTGCAGCACAAAAGCATACATCTGCCCCGGCGTTTGCGGGTCTGGCAAAAGATCGCCCACGCAGGCGCGCTCGATGCCAAGGTTCAGCAGCGCGCCCAGATATTCGCGGTGCCCGGGCGCCTTGCCCGCCTGTGCTCCGAAAGCCGAAAGGCGCAGGACCGCAACAGGTTCCAGCACCCAGGTGTCGGGCGGTTCCACACAAAGGACTTTGCGCTCCGCCGCGTCCCAGCCGCCCCAAAAGCGGCCGAAATCGCACCCGGCCCGGTTCATGGCCGCGGCAGCCAGCGCCTGTTCCCGGTCGGACAAGAAGCCCGTTGCGCGCGGGATGCCCCGGGCGTCGGCCAGGCGGCACAGTTCTTCCACCCGGCGCATGAGCAGGCGTTCTTCGTCACTTTGCGGCGGGATGTAGCCCCGTTCGCCGTGCTCAGAAGAAGACGCCATTGTTCTCCAGTTCGTCGATCAAGTCACCCATGATATCCACATTGTACGGGGTGATGATGAAGGTGCTGGTAGCCACGCGCTTCATATCGCCGTTGTTGGCATACGCCACGCCGGACAGAAAATCGATCAGGCGGCGGGACACTTCCTTGCTGGTGGATTCCAGGTTCAGCACCACCGTGCGCTTGGCGTTGAGCTGGTCGGCAATGGTGGACGCGTCGTCAAAGCGCTCGGGCTTGACCAGGACCACCTGCAGCTGGGTGGTGGCGTTGATGTTGACCACCTTGTTGCGCTGGGGCGCGGGCTCGGGCTGGCCGTAATTATCGGAAGCGGCAGACGCCCCCTGGCCGCCGGCAAAGATCTCGTCCTCGGTGTCATCCACGTAGGCATCCCCGTCGGGATCCTGGTTGATGCCCAGGGCGTTTTTCAAACCGTCAAACATCGACATGATGGACTCTCCTCTACATTGTGTAAAATCACGATATATACTATATCAGGTAGCCGCGCAGCGCCGGACGGACAATAAACCCGGCGATACACATAAACTATTATCGCCTTTTTCTGTGCAAATGTCAATATGATGTCGACAAATTGCCCGTTGCTTTGCCAAAAATGCAGATGTGCGCCAAGGCTAGATCAGCCCGCCGTCCTGCAGG
Organism: Faecalibacterium sp. UBA1360; assembly: GCA_002306375.1. GTDB lineage: Bacteria > Bacillota > Clostridia > Oscillospirales > Ruminococcaceae > Gemmiger. The sequence goes on along the minus strand of DBRU01000041.1, from coordinate 9,033 downwards.
TTAAAGCCTTCAACGATGATCTCGTCGTACAAGCGCACCTCGTTGTCGGTTCCGACCTTGCCGTCATCGGGCACCAGCAGATAGTTTTCGTCTTCGTACAAAATGGTGATCTTGCGGAAGCGCTGCAGATTGCCGTATTTGACATACACGCCTTTCTCGCCGTCCACGATGTGCAGGGCCTGCTTGTCGATGCGAATGCCTTCGTAGGTATACAGATCGATCTGGGCGTCCTCAATGCCGAAGCGCAGTACGTCCGCATTGATGGTCTGGCATTCAATGATCACCTTGGCAAGGCCGGCATCCTCGTCCGGCGTGACGGAGGAAACCTTCGCCGAAAGCGGCGTGTCCTGTTTGCCGGGCACGCTGATGTACACCTTGCTCACCCCGTCAAAGCGGGCTGCCGTTTCCAGATCGCACACCGTGTAAAACCGCCAGGAGAATCCTTCGGCGATGCGGCCGGCCAAAGCCTCGGTGCTCTCGGGAATGCCCTGCTTCAGGCGGTCCTGCAGCGCGGCAGGCGTATCGTCGATCAGGGTCTGCTCGTCGATGTCCAGCGGCATCGAGGACGCCGACGAGATAAAGTACCCGTTGCCCTGGGCCGTGATGGTGGCAAGACCTTCCAGGCTGGCCGCCACTTCCGCCCGCTCGGCTTGCAGGCTGGCAATCGCCGAGTCAAACCCCGATGTCTGCCCCGTGGACACCTGCATGCGGTTCTGCGCCAGCAAAAATTCGTCGGTGGCGTCGCTCATACCGCTGTAGGAAGCCGTATCCAGCTGGTCCAGCAGATTCAGCAGCGCGGTGCGGGTCTGGGTGGTCAGCAGCGTCAGGTCGCTGCCCACCGCGTTCTGAGATTTGGTCAACAGATCAATGTCACTGTCCAGGCGGATCAGGCGCTCCCGGGCCACGCCCTGGGATTCGTCGGTATAGATCTCGGCCAGAACGTTGCCTTCGCTCACCCGTTCGCCGTCTTCCACCAGATACCCCAGATTTCCTTCCCCCGGCACGTCGATGGTATCGTACATGACCACGCCCGTCAGGGTCACGCTGTCCGCCATGGTGTAGGCGATGGCGGTCTCGGTCTTATAGTTGCGGCCAAGGATCACGTACAACTGGACGACGATATACACCGCCGCCATCAAAAACAGGATGCCACCCATGATCAGGGCCGCGCGTATCGCTGCGCGGCGGCGCTTTTCCCGTTCCAGCATCGTCCTCACCTCCCCTATGGTTGCGGCCGGTCAGGCCCGGCCCAAAAAATCGGCTACCAGCTTCTCGGCACGCTCGGACGCCGGCGCGCCGGGCTCGTCCACATACAGCCAGACGACCTGCCCCTGGTGGCGAAACCAGGTCAACTGCCGCTTGGCATAATTGCGGGACGCCTGTTTCAGGCGATCCGCACAGGTTGGAAGGTCGTCTTGCCCCTCAAAATACGGAAAGAATTCTTTATATCCGATGGCCTGCGCCGCCGTGCGGTAGGTCTCGCGGTTTTTCCAGACAAGTTCCGCTTCTTTCACGATTCCCTGTTCCAGCATGCGGTCCACCCGCTCGTCGATACGGCGGTACAAAAGAGCCCGGTCCCGGTAGGCAAGGCACAGGCATAAAGAACGGTAGGGTTCCTCTTGCGCCAGCGCCTGCCGGCGCTGCTCGCTCATACGCCGGCCCGTGGAACGGTACAATTCCAAGGCGCGGATGACCCGGGGCAGGTTGTTGGGATGCACGGTGTCGGCATACGCCGGGTCCGCTTGGCGCAGTTCCTGCCACAGCGCCTCCTTCTGCCCCGCCCTGGCCCGGGCTTCCAGTTCGGCGCGGATGACAGGGTCGGTCTTTTCGGGGGCAAAGGACATACCGCCAAGAAGACTCGTGATGTACAGCCCCGTACCGCCGGCCACGATGGGCAGCGCCCCGCGCCCGACGATGTCGGCGATGCAGTTCTTGGCCGCCAAGACATAGTCGGCGACGCTGAAGGAGGTCTCGGGCGAAAGAATATCGATCAGATGATGGGGAATGCCCCGGGTCTCCTGCGGAGTCACCTTGGCCGTGCCCACATCAAGGCCTCGGTACAGCTGCATCGAGTCAGCGCTGACGACTTCCCCCTTAAACCGCTGCGCCAAAGACACGGCCAGCGCGGTCTTGCCGGTGGCCGTGGGGCCGCCGACGGCGACGACGACGGTCTTTACAGAATCAGACAAGGCGGCCAAACTGCTTCTCCAGCTCCTTCCGTGTGATCTTGAGCACGCAGGGGCGCCCGTGGGGGCAAAACGGCGGGACCGAGCCGTCCAGGATCTTCTGCGCCAGGGCCAGCATCTCCTCGGTGTTGGTGCGGTCCCCTGCCTTAACGGCGGCGCGGCAGGCGATGGAGTGAAGCACCCACTCGGTTTTCTCCCGCAGGGCGTCCCGGCCGCCGTTTTGTAAGCGGTCTGCCAGTTCCAGCAGCATGTCCTCCACGTCCTCCACCGGCACGTCGGCGGGCACAGCCCTCACGGCCACGGTGGCCCCGCCGTAATCTTCAGCTTCGATGCCGACGCTTGCCAGCAGGTCCAGGTTGCTCATCACGGCCAGTTTTTCGGCTGCGCTCAGATTGACCTGCACAGGCATCAACAGCATCTGGGCCGGCACGTCGCCGTAGCTGGCAGACAACTTTTCAAACAGGATGCGTTCGTGGGCGGCGTGCTTGTCGATCAGGCACAGCTCCCCTTCCCGCTCGGTGATGATGTAGGTGCGAAACACTTCGCCCACCAGGCGCAGCGGAGCCACAGCAGGGGCAGGCTCCATGGTCGTCTGCTCGGGCGCGGAGTTCGCCGGCAATGCGCTGAGACCGCCTGCGCCGACCGTCTCGTCGTTTTCCGCCGGCTCGACAGGCGCAGCGGGCGCATCCGGCATGACCGGCGCCGGTTCCCGCACGGGGACAGCCGCCGCAGCGGGCGCGGACGGAAGATCCGGCAAAATGTCCAGTTCCCGTTCTGCGTTTGCCGGGGCCGAGGCCAGCTCGATCTGTTCGGGTACAGACGCCGCCAGGTGTGCCGCGGGGTTCCCGCCGGGCAAGGGCCGCGCCGGGACCGGGTCGGTCAGGCGCTGCATGGCCCGGTACTGCTGGGCGCTCAGAGTGGTAAAACGGCTGCCGGGCGCAGGGGCCTGGGTCTTGGGCAAGGCGGCGGGGCGAGGCGGCGCGACAGGCGCTTGGGCCGGTTCCTCCGATTCGACGGTATGCCCCAGATCAAAGCGACACTCGCCGCTGCCCGGCGTGGTCAGGGCCGTGCGCACGGCACGGTAGACCGCGTCGAACACGTCGCTTTCCCGCGCGAAGCGGATCTCGGTCTTGGCCGGGTGGACATTGACGTCCACGAGCTCGGCGGGCATTTCCAGCATGAGCACCGCGCCGGGGAAACGCCCCTGCATGACCGTGCCTTTGTAGGCGTTTTCCAGGCCGGCCATCATCGTGCGGTTTTTCACGTACCGGCCGTTGACGTAAAAGTGCTGGGCGCTGCGGGAGGCCCGGCAGGCCCGGGGCGGCGTGATGAGCCCCGTGACGCGGTACAGCCCGGTTTCCCCTTCCACATCCAGGAGGTCCTTGGAAAACTCGCGTCCGAGTACCGCATAGGCGGCGCTGCGCAGGTCCCCGTCGCCGGGGGTGACAAACTGCTGCTTGCCGTCGCGCACAAAGCGGAAGGAGATCTCGGGGTGGGAAAGGGCCGCGTGCAGCACGGCTTCGGAGACAAAAGTTCCTTCGCTGACATCCTTTTTGAGGAACTTCATCCGGGCGGGGGTGTTGTAAAACAGGTCCCGCACGGTCAGGGTGGTGCCGCGGCCCCGGGCCCCGGCTTCCCTGCCCTTGGGCTGGCCGCCTTCGATGCGGTAGCAGCAGGCAAACTCGTCCTCGTCGGTCTTGGTCAGAAGCTCCACCCGGGCCACGCTGGCAATGGAGGCCAGCGCCTCGCCGCGAAAGCCCAGCGTATGGATGCCGGCCAGGTCCTCGGCCGTGGAAATCTTGCTGGTGGCGTGGCGGACAAAAGCGTTCTCGATGGATTCGGCCTCGATGCCGCTGCCGTTGTCGCTGATCTGCAAAAGTTCGATACCGCCGCGGGTGATGGAAAGCGAGATCTGGGTCGCACCGGCGTCGATGGCGTTTTCCAGCAGTTCCTTTGCCACCGAGGCGGGGCGTTCCACCACCTCGCCGGCCGCGATGAGCTCGGCGGTATGTTGATCCAGCACATGGATCTGTGCCATAACAATTCACCTGCCTTTGTGCATGTGATGCAAAAGGGCGCGGGCCGTCAGCCCAGCGCCTGTTTGAGTTCGTACAGGAAATTGAGCGCTTCCAGCGGGGTCAGCGTCTCCACATCCACCGCGCGCAGCTTGTCCACCACCTCGCTGGGTACGGCGGGATGGTTGTAGGCTTCAATGGTCTCAAAGTCCAGCTGCAAGGCCGTGTTTTTGCGCGGGGAAGCCGATTCCAGCTGATGCAGCACCGTGTGCGCGCGCTTGATGACCGCGGTGGGCAGGCCCGCCAGCTTGGCCACCTCGATGCCGTAGCTGTCGTCCGCCGGCCCGGCCACGATGCGCCGCAGGAAGGTGATGTCCTCGCCCCGCTTTTTGACGGCGATGTTGTAGTTCTTGACCCCCGACACATCCTTGTCCATGCCGGTGAGCTCATGATAATGGGTGGCAAACAGCGTCTTGCAGCCGATGTTGTCGCAGATGTATTCTACCACTGCCCGGGCAATGCTCATGCCGTCAAAGGTCGAAGTACCCCGGCCGATCTCGTCCAAAATCACAAGGCTGGAGGATGTGGCATGGCGCAGGATCTCGGCCACTTCGGTCATTTCCACCATAAAGGTGGACTGTCCGGCCGCCAGATCGTCCGACGCGCCCACCCGGGTGAAGATGGCGTCCACCACGCCCACACGGCAGGAGGAGGCCGGCACAAAACTGCCGATCTGGGCCATCAGGGCAATGAGGGCGTTCTGGCGCATGTAGGTGGACTTGCCGGCCATATTGGGGCCGGTGATGATGAGCATGCGGTTTTCGGTCTCGTCCAGCGTGGTGTCGTTGGGCACGAACAGGCTGTTTTTGAGCATCTGCTCAATGACGGGGTGCCGGCCTTCCGCAATGTCCAGCACGTCGGAATCATCCACGGTAGGCTTGACGTAGTTGTTCTGGACCGCGGCCTCGGCAAAAGAGGCCAGCACATCCAGCTGGGCCACGGCCGTGGCGGTTTTCTGGATGCGCAGAAGTTCGGCGGAAATGTCCCGCAAAAGGTCGGCGAACAGCTGGTGCTCCAAGGCCAGCAAGCGCTCGTTGGCGCCCAGGATCTTGTTTTCCAGTTCCTTGAGCTCGGGGGTGATGTATCGCTCGCCGGTGGTCAGGGTCTGCTTGCGGGTAAAGGTGTCGGGCACGCTTCCCAGATAGCTGCGGCTGACCTCGATGTAATAGCCGAATACCTTATTGAACCCGATCTTGAGCTTGGGGATGTCGGTCTGCTGGCGCAGGTCGGCTTCCAGCTGGGAAAGCACACCCTTGCCGCCGTGCATGATGTCCCGCAATTCGTCCACTTCCGCATTGTACCCGGCACGGATGGCGCCGCCGTCCTTGAGGTTGGCCGGCGGGTCGTCCACCAGGGCGCGGGCGATCTTGTCTTGCAGATCGGCCAGCGGGTCCACTGCGTCGGCCAGGGAATCCAGCAGCGGCGCGTTGGCCCCGGCGGCCTGCGCTTTGACCTGGGGCAGATAGACGCAGGTATCCCCCAGCGCCTTGACTTCCCGCGGGGTGGCCGAACCGTACAGCACACGGGTGGTCAGACGCTCGATGTCAAACACATGGGACAAGGCCTCTTTGAGCTCGGCCCGGGCCACGTTGGCGCTGTACAAAGCCTGCACGGCGTCCAGGCGGGCGTTGATGGCCGCGCTGTCCACCAAGGGCTGTTCGATCCAGGAGCGCAGCATCCGCTTGCCCATAGACGTTTCGGTCTTGTCCAGCACCCACAGAAGGGTGCCCCGCTTTTCCCGCCCGCGCATGGTCTCGGTCAGTTCCAGGTTGGCCCGGGTCACCGGAGAAAGGCGCATGTACTGGGCGTCGGCGTAGTTCTGCACGGCCTTGATGCGGTCAATGCCGTGTTTCTGGGTCTCCCGCAGATACCCCAGCATCGCGCCGAAGGCCGAAGCCGCCAGCCCGTCGGGATCAAAACCGCAGGTCTGCTTCCAGTCGCCCCCGAACTGTTCCCGCAAAGCCGTCTCGATGAGTTGGGGTTTGTAGCACGCTTCCTCCCTGAGTTCCACCAGAGCGTTGGTGTGCTGCTTGACGTAGTTGGTCAGGTCCTTGAGGTCCAGCACCGCAGGATTGATGAGGATCTCGCTGGGCATGTACCGGCACAGCTCGGTGATCAGGGCGCCGCCCATCTTGTCGTTTTGCAGTTCGGTGGCGTAAGCCTCGCCGGTGGAAATGTCCGCAAAGCAGACGCCGGCCTTCCAGCCGCCCCGCTGCCGCTTGGCGCAGATGGAACACAGAAAGTTATTTTTGTCGTCAGGCAGCATGCTGCTCTCGATGACGGTGCCGGGGGTCACCACGCGGATGATGTCCCGCTTGACCAACCCCTTGGCGGTGGCGGGGTCCTCCATCTGCTCACAGATGGCCACCTTGTACCCCTTGGCGATCAGGCGCGCCACATAGATCTCGTAGGAGTGGAAGGGCACGCCGCACATAGGGGCGCGTTCTTCCTGGCCGCAGGCCTTGCCGGTGAGGGTCAGTTCCAGTTCCCGGGACGCGGTGAGGGCGTCGTCGTAGAACATCTCATAAAAATCCCCCACGCGGTAAAACAGGATCTCGTTGGGATGCTGCTGCTTGATGTCAAAATACTGCTGCATCATGGGCGATACGTTTTGTCCGGCCATGCTTCACACTCCTGATTCTGTATGCAAAAGGGACCCTTTTGCCCCGGTCCCGGGCAGGGTCAGTGGCAGCCGCCGCAGGTGGCGCAGCTGCCCGTGCAGCCGCCCTGGGGCGGGTTGACGGTCATGGGGTCGCCGCCGTTCATGGCGGTATTGATGATGGCGTCGATGTGGCTGACCAGCGCTTCGCACTCGGCCTTGGCGGTGTTGTAGCGCACCATGCCCTCGCTGGCCATGATCTGGCTGTACAGGTCGTTGACCCGCTTGTTCAGTTCAGCCACGCGCTCATGGTCGCACTCGGTCTTGGAGGTCTCGTTGTTCAGGTCCAGACGGGCCAGGTTGAACTCGCCGATCAGGTTTTGCAGTTCCTGGTCCATGTCGTTTTCCCGCCGGGCGGCGTCCAGTTCCAGGTAACGGGGGTCGGTCTGCATGGCCACGGCAGCCTTTTTGAACAGTTCGATGCAATCCATGTTGAGGTACTCCTTTTATAATATAGGTTAGATAGGTTGGTCAGTGGGTAGGTTTACGCCAGTTCGCCCAGCAGCAGCGCGGCTCGCGAGCCGGTCAGACGGACCCGGGCATACTGCCCTACCAGAGAATCGGGCGCGGCAAATTCCACCACAAGGTTGTTGTCCAGCCGGCCGTTGAGGGTGCCCGGCAAACGGCCCGCCCCTTCCACAAGCACGCGGACGGTCTGCCCGGCCATGGCCGCGATGGCCGCGTAGGAGACCCGTTCCTGGGTGGCAAGCAGGCGCTCCATGCGGGCGGTCTTTTCGGCGCGGGGGGTGGGGTCGGGCAGCTTGGCGGCGGGGGTGCCTTCCCGCGGGGAATAGATAAAGGTGAACAGCTGCATATACCCCACTTCCTCCACCAGGCGCAGCGTGGCGGCGAAGTCCTCCTCGGTCTCGCCAGGGAAGCCTACGATGATGTCGCTGGAGAAGGTCACCCCCGGGATCTTTTGCCGGGCGTAGTCGATCAGGTCCTTGTACTGCTCGATCGTGTAGTGCCGGTTCATGGCCTTGAGCAGACGGTCACTGCCCGACTGCACGGGCAAATGGATGTGCCGGCACAGGTGGGGCTGGGCGGCGATAACGTCGATGAGCTTGCGGCTGGCATCCTTGGGATGGCTGGTCATGAAGCGGATCTGGTAGTCCCCTTCCACCTGGCAAAGGCGCTGGAGCAGGTCGGCGAAGTCGATAGGCTGCGAAAGCCCCTTGCCGTAGCTGTTGACGTTTTGGCCCAACAGCGTGATCTCTTTGTAGCCGTGGGCCACAAGGTCGCGGAACTCGGCCAGGATGTCCTCGGGTTCGCGGCTGCGTTCCCGCCCGCGCACATAGGGCACGATGCAATAGGTGCAGAAGTTATCGCACCCGTACATGATGGGCAGCCACGCCCGGAACCCGGAATCCCGCCGGATGGGCAGGTCCTCCACCACGGCATTGCGGGTGCGGGGGTCTTCCAGGTAGCGCTTGCCCCGGGTAAAGCGCTGGGCCAGCATGGCGGGCAGACGGTCGATGCCGTCCACGCCGAACACCAGGTCCACATACGGATAGCTTTTGCGCAGCTTGTCCACGATATGCGCTTGCTGAGCCATGCAGCCGCACACGCCGATGACCAGGCGGGGGTTTTGCTCCTTGAGCTTTTTCAAGGCCCCCACGTTGCCGAACACCCGCTGCTCGGCGTGTTCGCGCACGGCGCAGGTGTTGAACAAGATCAGGTCGGCCTGCTCGACGTTCTCGCACAGGCCAAAGCCCACGTCCATCAGAACGCCGCGGATCTTTTCGCCGTCGTTGACGTTTTGCTGGCAGCCGAAGCTGTGCACATAGGCCAGCGGCGGCGCGTCGGGGTAAAAGCGGGCAATGACCGCAGCCGAAGCCGCGTCATGGGTATAGGTCAGTTTTTCCAAATCAGATCTCCTGCCATTGCGATTTTGTGCAAAGGGCATACGCCCAGATATACCATATCAGTATACCGCACGCGCCAAAAAAGTACAAGATGTCGAAACCGGAAATTTGTGAAAGAAACTTTTGCCGGCTTGTGCAGCTCGGGTACGGACGGCAAAGGTCACAGAGGACATGAACGGCGGCATCACAAGAGAAAAGCACCGCAGGATCTTTCGATCCTGCGGTGCTTCAGCCTGTCGAAAAAGGTC
>DBRU01000094.1 GCA_002306375.1 Faecalibacterium sp. UBA1360 | reverse complement strand
AATCCTGTTGATTTTTTCGGGGGGTCACACCAGGCGCTTGGCCAGCGCGGCGCGGTCCTGGGCAAAGGCCAGGGCGGTCTCGGGGGTGATCTGGTCCTGATGGACCAGGTCCAGCAATGCGTCGTCCATCGTGCGCATACCGTTCTTGCGGTTGGTCTGCATGACGGTGGCGATCTGGTAGGTCTTGGCTTCGCGGATATGGTTGCGCACCGCGCTGTTGGCGATCATGACCTCCATGGCCGAAGCGCGCCCGCCGCCCTTTTTGGGCACCAGCTGCTGGGACACCACGCATTCCAGCACGTCGGCCAGCTGGGTGCGGATCTGCTGCTGCTGGTAGGGCGGGAACACGTCGATGATGCGGTCGATGGTGTTGGCCGCGCCCACGGTGTGCAGGGTGGACAGCACCAGGTGGCCGGTCTCGGCGGCGGTGACGGCGGTGGAGATGGTCTCCAGGTCGCGCATCTCGCCCACCAGGATCACGTCCGGGTCCTGGCGCAGGGCGGCCCGCAGGCCGCTGGCATAGTCCATGCAGTCGCTGCCCATCTCGCGCTGGTTCACAATGGATTTGCGGTGCCGGTGCAGGTACTCGATGGGGTCCTCCAGCGTGATGATGTGGTGGGAATATTTCTGGTTGATGACGTCGATCAGGGAGGCCAGCGTCGTGGATTTGCCGCTGCCGGTGGCGCCCGTGACCAAAATCAGGCCGCGCTTTTTGTCGCACATTTCCACCACCGAATCGGGGATGCCCAGCTCCTGGGGGCTGGGGATGCGCATGTTCAAAAGGCGGGCGCTCATGGCCACGGTGCCCCGCTGGTGGAACACATTGATGCGGAAGCGCCCCATCTTCTGGATCGAGTAGGCGAAGTCCACCTCGCCGCATTTTTCCAGCGTTTCGCGGGCGTGGGCGCCCATGATGCCCTCGGCCACATGGACCACGTCCTGGGGCGTGCAGCGCGTGTCGGTCAAAGGGCGCAGCTCACCGTCCACACGCACGGTGGGGGCCACGCCGGCGCTCAGGTGCAGGTCGGACGCGCCCAGGGACTGGGCCATGGCCATCAATTCTTCAAAGCTCTGCATGACGGGGCCTCCTGTTCCGCAATGTTATCCTTCAAAAGAGACTTTCAGCATTTCATCGATGGTGGTCACGCCTTCCCGCACATACTGGGCGGCGCTCATGCGCAGGGTATGCATGCCCTGGCGCAGGGCCTGGCGCTTGATGCTCTCGGTAGAGCCGCGGGCCGTGATGATCTGCTTGAGGTCGGGGGTCATCTCCATGATCTCGTACACGCCGATGCGCCCGAAGAAGCCGGTGTCGCCGCACAGCGGGCAGCCGCAGGGCTCGTAGATCGTGACGTCCTCGGCGGTGTCGGCCCCCATGAGCTTTTTCTCGGTCTCGGTGGCCAGGCGGGGCTTGCGGCAGCTCTTGCACAGCTTGCGCACCAGGCGCTGGGCGATGACGCCCACCACCGAGTCGGCCAGCAGGTAGGATTCCAGCCCCATGTCCAGCAGACGGGTGATGGTGGCCGCCGAGCTGTTGGTGTGCAGCGTGCTGACCACCAGGTGGCCGGTGATGGACGCCTGCACGGCGATGGAGGCGGTCTCGTAGTCGCGGATCTCGCCGATCATGATGATGTCGGGGTCCTGGCGCAGGATCGCGCGCAGGGNNGGGTCCTCGACCGTGATGATGTTGACGCTTTCCCTGTTCAGCTCGGACAAAGCGGTGTACAGCGTGGTGGATTTGCCGCTGCCCGTGGGACCGGTGACCAGGATGATGCCGTTGGGGTTGGCCAGGATGTGGTCAAACCGTTCCAGTTCCCAGTCCCGCATGCCCAGATCGGCCTTGGTGCGGGTCAGCGCCGTGGAGGACGCAAGACGCATGACGATCTTTTCGCCGTAGGAGGAGGGCAGCACCGACACACGGATGTCGTACTCGGTGCGGTCCACCACCATGGTGATGCGGCCGTCCTGGGGCTTGCGCTTTTCGGAAATGTCCATGCCGCCCATGATCTTGACGCGGGTCACGATGGCGGGCAGCAGACTGATGTCGTACAGCATCTTTTCGGCCAGGACGCCGTCGATGCGGTAGCGCACGCGCACCTGCTTTTCCAGCGCGTCGAAGTGGATGTCGCTGGCGCGCTGGCGCACGGCCTGCTCGATGATCGAGCGTACCAGCTGCACGATGGGGGCGTTGTCCAGCTCGTTTTCCTCGGCCTCGGCCGCGGCGGCCAGGGCGGCCATCTGGGTCTCGCGCTCTTTGGCGTACTGCTCGGCGGCGGACATGGCCTCGTCGGTGCCGAAATAGCGGTCCAGCACCGCGTTGATCTCGCCCACCGTGGCGATGCGCGGGTCGATGGGGCAGTTGGTGATGATGGAAATGTCGTCCTGGGCCACCATGTCCAGCGGGTCGGACATGGCCAGCACCAGGCTCACGCCGTCAAAGGCCACGGGCAGCACCGCGTGCTTGCGCAGCACCGAGCCGCTGACCATGCCGATCACGTCCGCGTCGATGCGGATGCCCCGCAGATCGATGCGGGGGATGCCCAGCTGCACTTCCAGCACGTTGGCGATGTCCTCTTCGGTGACGGCGCCCATCTCCACCAGGCAGTCGCCCAGGTGCTTGCGGTTCTTTTTCTGGGCGGCCAGGGCGGCCTCCAGCTGATCCTCGTTGATGACGCCGCGCATGACCAAAAGGTCGCCCAGCCGGTATTTCTTGCCTGCCAATGCCATGTTCCGCCCTCTTTCCCGTTGTTGCCGCGCCGGGGCAAGCCCCGCGCGCCGCTGCGCAAAATCTGCGCGCTGTATCCGATCCTTGCCGGGCGCGCCACAGGGAGCGCCGCCGGCAGGATTGAAATTTTATCGCGCTGATCCGCCTTTTATCGTGCCTTCGCAGCCCGGCGATCAGCCTCTCATTCCCCGGGACGGGTGGTCCCGGGGAATGGCAAGGGGGTACCCCCTTGCCGGTTTCTTTTATAGCAGTTCTCATTATATTTCCTGTTTTTGACATTGTCAATGATGTTATGGGGCAACAATTCACATTTCGTTCATTATTGCCAAATATCGCCCGCGGATTTTCTCCTTTTGATTCAGTCTGCCCGGTATTTTCCCCGGCGGGAGCCCTTGCGGGATGTCACGTTTGCACGTATAATAGGTATGTATGTCAAAAAACAGTCCGGGGGCAGCGGCCCCCGTGAGGGAGAGTATTCATGAATCGTTGGTTCAAACTAGGGGTGTGCACGCTGGCCTGCCTGCCGCTTCTGTGCGCCGGCGCTCTGGCCGCCGAGGTGGAGCAGATCCAGGCCGTGGTGCCCGACATCCAGGTCTACCTGCAAGACCCCGAAGGCGAACTGGCCGGCCTGACCGCCGCCGACGTGACCGCCGCCCTGGACGGCGAGGCCATCACGGTGAAGGACCTGGCCCCGGCCCGGCAGCAGGGGATCAACTACTTCTTTTTGCTGGATGTGTCGGGGTCCATCCCCGCCGGGCAGTTCGACGCCGCCAAGCAGGCCGTGCTGGATGTGCAGAACACCCTGACCGAGGAGGACACCCTGTCGGTGATCACCTTCGGCAGCACGGTGAACCTGCTGTTGGACGGCAGCCAGACCCCCGCCGACGCCGAAGCCGCCCTGAGCGCCCTGAGCGCCCAGGACGCCAACACCCGCTTTTACGACGCCATGGCCATGCTGGTGCAGACGGTCTTGGACAGCGGCGGCGAGCGCAACATTGCGGTGGTGGTGTCGGACGGCGTGGACGCCGCCGACGACGACACCGGCATGACCCGCGCCGACCTGGAAGCGCTGTTGCGCCGCAGCGGCGTGGCGCTGTACGCCCTGGCCGTGGACACCGGGCAGGACATGACCGAATTCAGCGACTTTATCGCCCTGACCGGCGGCGAATTGTACCCCTTTGCCGCCGACACCATGGCCCAGGCCCTGGACGGGCTGCGCGGCCGCGTGGGGGACGCCTGGGTGCTGGACCTGAACGCCCCCAACGCCCGCGCCGACGGCGAGGCCCATGAGCTGAGCCTGACCTTCGGCGACGGCGAGACCCTGACCGTGCCCCTGGAGCTGACCCGCTGGACCCCCGATACCACGGCCCCCACCCTGACCGACCTGCAAGCCGACGCCGCCGGCGCCGTGACGCTGCGCTTCAGCGAGGCCATGGCCGACCCCGCCCGCAGCGAGCTGTACGAGCTGCTGGACGCCGACGGCAAGGCCCGGGCCATCACCGACATCACGGTGTCGGAGGACGGCTGCACGGTGGTGCTGCACTTTGACGCCGCCGACAGCCTGGGCGGCTGGACGCTGAGCCTGCACGGCATGACCGACGCCTCCATGGAGCAAAACGCCCTGCCCGACGCCACCCTGACCCTGGGCGCGGGGGGCTCCGGCGCCGCCGCCCAGCAGGACGCCCTGCCCGCCGAGGTGGTCGCCGCCCTGGCCCTGCTGGGGGTGGTGGTGCTGGCGGCCGTGGCCCTGGTGGCCGGCCTGAGCGCCTACACCCGCCGCAAGGCCCGCAAAGCCCCCCAGACCGTGCCCGCCGACCCCAACGCCCCGGCCAAGCCCACCCCGCCCAAGGCCCCCAAACAGAAGGTGACCTTCTTTTTTGACCAGTGAGCTTTCCCGCCCCCGCCCGGGCGCGGGCCCCTTGTTTTGCGCAATATATATAATAAGGTAGGCAGAAGCCATTTTTCTGTTAAAGTGTTTTAACGGCAGCGGCGTTTGCGCCGTTTGCCCCGCCAAGGAGTTGCCTTATGAACCCCATCCCCGTATTGCAGCAGATCGCGGTTCTGTTTCTGCTCATGGCCGCCGGCTACGTCGCCAACCGCTGCGGCGTCATGGACCCGGCGTCCGAGCGGCACCTGTCCCGCCTGATCGTCAACGTCACCTGCCCGGCCCTGATCCTGGACTGCCTGGCCGGGTCGGCCCCGGCCCGGGCCGAGGCGGGCCTGGGGGGCATTTTTGCCACGGCGGCCGTGTACTTTTTGCTGCTGCCCCCGCTGGCCAAGGCCCTGACCCGGCTGCTGTGCGTGCCCAAAGACCACCGCACCGGGGTCGAGTGTATGCTGATCTACTCCAACCTGGGGTTCATGGGCATCCCGGTCTTGCGGGCCATGCTGGGCGCCGACGCCATTTTGTACCTGACGGTGTTCATGGCGGTGTTCAACATCTCGATCTTTTCCTACGGGATCCTGCTGCTGCAAAAGGACGCCCCCGGCGGCGG
>DBRU01000064.1:7506-29072 GCA_002306375.1 Faecalibacterium sp. UBA1360 | reverse complement strand
GCGCCGGTGGCTTCCTCGTGCATGCGCGTGCCCAGGGCCGGCAGGTCGTACCGGCGTTTGGCGCGGGACTTCCATACTTCAAAGCTGAAAAAAACGTCCGGCCCGTTGGCCCCGGCCGCGAAGGCCGCCGGGCTGCGGACCTTGTAATGGATGGACGCCGCCGCCTTTTGGGCGGTGCGCACATGGGTATAGCCTTCCGGCATACGAGGTGCCCTCCTGACCGGCAGTACAAAGAATAAAGGGTATGCGGCAACCGCTGCATACCCTTTTATTCTAGCGTTCCCGCAAAGGAATGTCAATGCGGGCAGACGGGTTCAGATCATCAGGTCCTTGCCCTTGATCGTGCGGGGCAGCACCCCGAAGAAAAGCACCCCGCCCACCCCGATGATCAGAAGGATGGACAAAATGCCGAAGGGGCTGGACGCCGCGTTGATGGCGTCCACCTGTTCGGGGGTGGCGGTGGCGGCGGTCAGGCCCTGGGCCTTGAGCATGGCGTCGGCGGCAACGGCGCTGACCACGCCCACCAGGGCCGGGCCCATGATGGAGCTGAACTTGCCGAAGATATCAAAGAAGCCGAAGAACTCGCCGCTGCGGTCCTTGTCGGGCAGGAGCTTGCCGAACATGGAGCGGGACAAAGCCTGGATGCCGCCCTGGCTGGTGGCGCACAGAACGGCCAGCACCCAGAATTGCCACAATTCCCGCATGAAGAAGGCGAACACGCAGATGAACATGTACACGCAGATGCCCACGCCCACCATGAACCGGGCGCCGAAGCGGGCGCTGAGCTTGATGTACAAAAGGCAGAAGGGCAGGCCCAGCACCTGCACCAGCAGCAGCGCCAGCAGCATGCCCGTGGAGTCCAGCCCCAGATTGGTGCCGTAGGTGGTGGCCATGCTGATGACCGTGTGCACGCCGTCGATGTAGAAGAAGTAGGCCAGGATGTACACGAGCATGGGCTTGTTGGCGATGATCTCCTTGACGGTAGCGCCCACGCCCGCGATGCTGCGGCCCACGTCCCCCTTTTCATAGGGCTTGCCCGAGGTCTGGCGGCAGTTTTTGAGCAGCGGGATCGTGAAGCCCATCCACCACACGGCGGTCAGGGCAAAGATGAAGGCCAGGCAAGTGAGCATAGGCACCCCCACCAGGTTCATGACCAGGAAGATGACCAGCGGGATCGTGGACCCGCCGATGTACCCGAGACCGTACCCCATCGTGGAGACCCGGTCCATGCGGTCGGGGGTGGTGACGTCGGTCAGAAAGGCGTCGTAGTAGATGGCCGACGCGTCAAAGCCGATGACGCTGACGATGTACAGCACAAGGATCAGCCCGGCCACCCGGCCGGCGGCGTCGGTGGAAGAGGTAAAGTCCATGAGCGGGGTGAAGGACAGCAGCGCCACCGCCGCCGCGCCCAGGATGACGAAGGCCGCGAACAGGCGCTTGCGCATGCCCCGGATGTCGCCGAACACCCCCAGGAAGGGCGCGGCAATGGCCACGATGGCCATGGCGATGCTGGTGGCGTAGCCCCAGGTGGACAGACTGGACACGCTGTCCGCCGTGTAGCCGGCCACGCTGTCGAAAAAGATGGGCAGGAGGGTGACCACGATGACCGAGTGGGCGCTGTTGGCCCAGTCGTACATCATCCAGCTGATCTCCTGCTTGGTATAGCCCTTGAGCAGACCCATACGACGATGCCTCCGATACAATATACAAATTCTGTATAATTGTAACATCCCGGCACACAAAATACAAGCCGCCCCGCCGGTCGGTGCCGGCAGGGCGGTCGTTTTTCTGTAAATATATACGCGGTTCAGGCTGCGTCCTGCGGCGCCTGGGCCGCGGCGGTCTCGGGCGTGGCGGCGGCCAGGGCGGCCCGCTGTTCCTCCAGCCACTGTTCGGTGGGATATTCGCCGAATTCACTGGCGTATTTCTCGGCCAGGTCTTGCAGGATCATCTCCTGGCGGTAGTCCTGCATATCGTCGTAGCTGGAAAAGCTGCTGCCGTTGTACCAGTAGTTCTGATAGACGCTTTCGGCCATGGTCTCGGCGTCGGCCGTGATCTGCCAGGCTGTGCTCAGGTCCAGCGAATAGGTCACCGTGTCGTCGGGCACATTGTACATGCGGGTATCAAAGCGGTAGCGGTTGAAGCCCAGGTCCGCGGCCCGGCAGGCATCCACCACCTGGCAGGCCATGGCGGCGAAGGCTTCAGGGGAGTCATAGCGGCCCTCGTAGACGGTCACATACAGCTCCGCCCGGTCCCCCGGCTGAACGGTGGCCGTGGCAGAGTCGGAAACGCCGTGGTTGAAGTCCAGCACCACGCTTATATCGAAAATGTTGTCCCCCAGGCCGGGCACGGCGCGCAGGGTCTCGGCGGCGTTTTGCTGGAGTTCGTCCCCCAGGCGCATTTCGGCCGCATGGGCGGCGGGGCCGTACTGGTCCCACAGCTGCACGGCGATGGAGGCGCCCCCCACCCCGGCCAGGATCAGCAGGCAGACGAAGATGCTCAAACCGTCGTATTTGAGCTGTACGTTGGGCCGGGCGGCGTAGATCAGCACTTCCAGCCCCAGGGCAATAAGGGCCACAGGCAGCAGGCTGGCCACAAAGCGCAGGTCCAGTTCGGGCATCACCGAGCGCAAAAGCAGCAGCACGCCGGCCGCCACCAGCAACAGCCCGAAGGTGAAGGTGCCCACCCGGCGGACTTTCTTGGGCGGCCGGGGCGGGACGGTGTCATACGCCGCGGACGGGTTTACAGTGGTTTTATCTTCCATTTGGGTTACCTCTTTCTTGTATCGGGGCACAGGGGCCCGGGCCGGCGCGCTTTTGCAGGGCGCCCGCCAGAATCCGGGTATGATCCGCCGTTACAGCGGCCTGTCGCGGTCGTCAAAGTCGTGGGGCACATCCTCGCCGGGATAGGGCGGCATGGCGCTGGCGCTGTTGTTGGCGCCGCCCCGGCCCAGCAGTTTGATGCCGAAGTAGATCAGCAGTCCCGCTACCACAATGGTGGGGATCTGGCCCACAAGGTTGTAGTACAGGTATTCCACGCCCAGGTTGACGAAGAGGTCATGGAGCATGGGCGCGACCCAGCTGTCGAACAGGACCCAGGCGCCGCAGGCCACCAGCGCCCAGCCCACGATCTTGTGGCCCCGGGGGGTCAGGCCCTTGAACCGGCCCAGATCGATGCGATTGCCCCAGATATAGTCGTCGGGCTTGGGGTCGCCGGACACCAGGTAGCGGATGATGTCGTAGGTGTCAAAGAAGGAATACATCCAGATGATGGGCGCGGCCAGCAGCAGCGGCGGGATGATGGAACCCACGGCCGTGAGCACGCAGAAGGCCGTGATCATGGACAGGCCCCGGTGCATATAGCCGTAGTACATCTGCCCCGCGCCGGGGATGCAGGCAAAGACAAAGGTGAGGAATGCGTTCTTTTTCATGGTGGTCACTCTCCCGTGACGGCCGTGGGACCGTCCTTGTTCTGGTTATGGTCGGCCATCTGGGCCCAGCCGCTCAGCGCGGCGCTCTGCATGGAGTCCAGAAGGTCGTTGAGCCCGTCGCTGGCCGCCCCCAGCGCGCCGCTGAGCATCTGGCTGAAGCTGGGGCGGGGGTCGGCGGTCTGTTCGGGCCGCGCGGCGGTGGGCGCGCTGAACGCGCCGAAGCGCCAAAGCGCCAGCGCCAGGGCGATGGCCGCCGCCACCGACACATAGCGGTTGGTCAGGATGCGGAAGGAGCGCAGCCGCATCAGGGCCTGCACCTGGGGGATCAGGTCCCGCATGGGGGCCGACAGCTGGATGCGCTCCAGCAGCTCCGTGTAGCGGCGCAGGCAGCGGTCGCAGAAGGTCAGGTGCTCGGCCGCTTCCAGCCGGCCCAGGTCGTCCAGGCGGTCGTCCCGCAGGGCTTCGAGCCCTGTGTCGGACAGGCACCCGGCGGCGTCAAACAGTTGGTCGTTGTCAAGATACGGGGCCATGGATTCGGTCATGTCAGTCCTGCCTCCTTTCGTTGATCTGCGCCCGCAGGATGGCTTTGGCGCGGAACAGTTGGTTTTGGACGGTGGCGGGCGGACGCCCCAGCGCCCCCGCTATGTCGGCCACGGGCCGGTGTTCGAGAAAGTAGAGCACCGCCACCCGGCCGTAAGGTTCCCGCAGTCCGCGCACCAGCGCGTCCAGGGCGGCGGATTCCTCTTTTTGCAGTACCAGGTCCTGGGGGTCGGGGTCGGCGGGGGTCAGGGCGGTACCGGCGGGCGGCGCGCCCCGGGGTTCGGGCAGGCTTTCGTGGTCCTGGGCCTCCACCCGGCGCACCCAGGCGCTTTTCAGGTGGTCCTTGCACTTGTTGGCCGCCACCCGCACCAGCCATTGCTTATAGTAGGCGGGGTCGCAGCGGTCGATGCTGGTGAAGGCGGACAGGAAGGTATCCTGGGTCAGATCCTCGGCCACATGGGGGTCGCGGACGAACTGAAGGCAGACGGTGTACACCAGACGCTGATACTGCCGCATCAGTTCGGTAAAATCCTGATTGGTCATCGTCCGGGCCCCGCCCCCTTTCTCAAAGCGCTTCTGTCTTATACTACGAAGAACGCCCGCGGCATTTTGCAGCGGGCGNNTGGTCGCTGCCCATCACGTCGGGCAGGATCCCGGCCGCGCGGATGCGGTCCGCGATGCGGCGGGACACAAGGAAATAGTCGATGCGCCATCCCGCGTTGCGCTCTCTGGCCCTAAAGCGCATGCTCCACCAACTGTACGCCCCCGTGGCATCGGGGTGCAGGTGGCGGAAGCTGTCCACAAAGCCGGCGGCCAGCAGCTCGGTCATCTTGCCCCGCTCCTGGTCCGAAAAGCCCGCCGCCCCCCGGTTGGGGCCGGGGTTCTTCAGGTCGATCTCCTGATGGGCCACATTCATGTCGCCGCAGACGATCACCGGCTTTTTGGCGTCCAGGTCCAGCAGATAGGCGCGCAGGTCGTCCTCCCACTGCATGCGGTAGTCGATGCGGGCCAGCTCGTTCTGGGCGTTGGGCACGTAGAGGTTGACGAGGTAAAAGTTCTCAAATTCCAGCGTGATGGCCCGGCCTTCGTGGCTGTGGGCCTCGACGCCGATGCCGTTCCAGGCGTTGAGGGGCTGCAGGCGGGTGTAGATCAGCGTGCCGGAATAGCCTTTTTTCTCGGCGCTGTTGATGTATTCGGCATAGCCTTCGGGTTCAAAGTCCGCCTGGCCGGGCTGCATCTTGGTCTCCTGCAAGCAGACGGCGTCGGCGTCAAAGGCGGCAAAGGCGTCGGCAAAGCCCTTTTTCAGGCAGGCCCGCAGGCCGTTGACGTTCCAGCTGACGAATTTCATGGGATGGTACGTTCCTTTCTTGGTATCGGGGATTCAGGCCCGGAGCGGGGCGTGCTTTTTCCACGCGCCGGTGACAAAGCGAAGGACAAAGCACAGCACGCGGAACACCCAGTCCACCACCATGGCGATCCAGACGCCCACCGCGCCCATGCCCATCTGCACGCACAAAATGTAGGAAAAGCCCAGCCGCCACGCCACCATGGAGAAGATGGACACCAGCATGGTAAAGCGCACATCGCTGGCCGCGCGCAGGGCGTTGGGCAGCACGAAGGAGGCGGGCCACAGCACAATGCCCGACCCGGCGTGGATCAAAACCAGCAGGCGGGCCAGCTGCCAGGTGTCGGCGGAGAGGGTGTACATGCCCAGCAGCTGGGGCAAAAGCAGCAGCACGGCGGCGTTGGACGCGCCCTGGACGATGTAGTCCCACAAAAGCAGCTTTCTGGCATAGCGGGCGGCCTGGTCCAGGTCGCCCGCGCCCACGCAGCGGCCCACCACGGTGATCATGGCAAGGCCCATGGCCTGGCCCACGATGCAGCCCATACTGTCCAGGTTGTTGGCCACCGCATTGGCCGAGATGTGCACGGTGCCGAACAGGCTGATCATGCTGACCACCAGCACCCGGCCCAGCTGGAACAGGCTGTTCTCCATGGCCGAGGGGATGCCGATGTACAGGATGTTGCGGGCCATGCGGGGTTGCAGATGGCGCACGCCGTCCCAGGTCAGGCGGGCGGGGTTGTCGTGATGGGCGGCGGCCAGATACAGAATGATGACCGCCCCCAGCGCCCGGGAGAACAGGGTGGGCACCGCCACGCCGGCCGTGCCCATGTTGAGCACGTAGACGCACAGGGCGTTGCCCGCAATGTTCGTGAGGTTCATGAGCACGCTGACCTTCATGGAAATGGCGCTGTTGCCGGTGGAGCGGAAGATGGCCGCCCCCGCGTTGTACAAGGCCAGAAACGGGTAGGAAAGCCCGGTGATCGTGAAATAGAGCAGCGCCTCGGTCATGACGTCGGCTTCGATGCTGCCAAAGAAAAGACGCAGCAGCGCCACGCGCCCCACCAGGCAGACGGCCGTGACCGCCGTGCCCAGCAGCGCGCTGAGCGCCACCAGGCCGCCGGCGCTGCGGGAGGCGTCCTCCCGGCGGCCGGCGCCCAGAAACTGGCTGGTGACCACCGCGCCGCCGGTGGCCAGCGCCGCGAAAATGTTGATGATCAGGTTGTTGATCATGTCCACCAGAGACACGCCCGAGATGGCGGCTTCGCCCACGCTGGAGACCATGACCGTATCGGCCATGCCCACGAGCACGGCCAGGCCCTGCTCGATGATCAGCGGCCACAGCAGGCGGACAAGCTGGCGGTTGGTGAACAGCGGTTCGGCCTGTGCGGCCGGTTTTGCGGCAGACCGGGTCTGCATGAACGGCACCCTCTTTCCCTATGCAAAACAGTATACCACATCCCGGCCAAAAACAAAAGCGCCCGCCCCAAGGGACGGACGCAGAAGATGCGCGCAAAAGCGGATACGTTTTGGGCGACGGGGTTCATTCGTACCGCAGCGCCTCGATGGGGTCCAGCTTGGCGGCCTTGTTGGCCGGATAATAGCCGAAAAAGACGCCGATGGCCATGCTGAAGCCCACGGCCACCGCGATGGCCCCCAGGCTGGGTCTGGCGGCGAAGCCCACGAAGGAGCTCAGCGCCATACCGCCGCTGACGCCCAGCGCCACGCCGATGATGCCGCCGATCAGGCACAGGACCATGGATTCGGTGATGAATTGCAGGCGGATGGCCGAGCTGGGCGCACCCAGGGCTTTGCGGGTGCCGATCTCGCGGGTGCGCTCGGTGACCGAGACGGTCATGATGTTCATGACGCCGATGCCCCCCACCAGCAGCGAGATGGCCGCGATGGCCGAGATGCCCAGCGAGATGGTGTCCAGCATTTCGGTCATGGATTCCACCAGGCTGGAAATGCTGGAGGCGCTGGCGGTCCAGGTGTCGTTGCGGGTGTAGTAGCTGGCAAAATAGTCCCCGGCCACATCCACGAAGGAGGTCACGTCCACCCCGTTGGCCGACACCACCGTGATGCTCTGGTACCCTTCGTCGGCCCCGGTCAGAGCGCGGGCGGTCTCCAGCGGGATGTAGACAGTGGTCACGATGGAGTCGTCGTCCACGGCGCCGAACAGGCTGGCGTACTCGTTCTCCACATATTCATAGACGCCGGTGACGTAAAAGGTCTTGGGCGTGCCGTTGACGTTCAGCACCACCCGGGCGCCCAGGGCGTCGGCGTTCGTGCCGCCGATGGCCTGCTGGACGAATTTTTCCGACACGACGCAGAGATTTTTGCCGTCATCGGCGTCGGTCAGCCAGCGCCCGGCCAAAATCGGGGTGTTGGATTCCAGAGCGGTCAGGGTGTCCGGGGAGGCGCCGGTCATGGTGGCGCTGATGGTCGTTTCCGGGTCGCCGACCTTCTGGATCGTGGCGCTGCCGGCCTGGCGGGTCAGCTCGATGTGGTCCACCTGGTCGGGAAAGGCCGCGCAGAATTCGTCGATCATGGTCTGGGAGATCAGGTCCTGGCCGCCGGGTGTATCGTCCATGAACCGGCGCAGCGTCACCCCGGCAGAGGTGCCGCTTTTGTCGTCGCTGCTTTTTTGGGTGACGCTGACCGTGATGTTGCCCACGCCCATGCCCGACATGCTGTCGGTGACGGTGCCGGCCAGGCTGTCCCCCACCGTGACGATGGCGATGACCGCCGCAATGCCGATGATGATGCCCAGCATGGTGAGCAGGCTGCGCATTTTGTTGCTGCGCAGGCTGGTCAGGGCCATGATGACGTTTTCGATGATGTTAGAAAGCCCCATCGCCCTCTCCTTTCCGCTCGTCCACGATGCGCCCGTCCTTCAGGGTCAGCACCCGCTGGCACTCCTGGGCCAGAGCCTGGTTGTGGGTGATGAGCACCACGGTCTTATGGTAGCGGCGGTGCATCTCATGGAACAGGTCCATGACCACGCGGCTGGTCTCGCTGTCCAGCGCGCCCGTGGGTTCGTCGGCCAGGATGATGGCCGGTTCGTTGACCATGGCCCGGGCGATGGCCACCCGCTGCTTCTGCCCGCCGGACAGCTCGTTGGGCTGGTGGCGCATGCGCTCGCCCATGCCCACCCGGCGCAGCCATTCCCTGGCGCGGCGGCTGCGCTCGGCCCCGGGCACGCCGGCGTACAGCATGGGCAGTTCCACGTTTTTCAGCGCGCTTTGCCGCCCGATGAGGTTGTAGGTCTGGAATACGAACCCGATCTTCTGGTTGCGGATGGCGGCCAGGTCGTTGTCCTTAGCCTCGTGGATGTTGACGCCGTCCAGGATATAGCGCCCGGAGGTAGGTTTGTCCAGCACGCCGATGATGTTCATCAACGTGGACTTGCCCGACCCGGATTCGCCCACAATGGCCACGAACTCGCCGGGCCAGACCTGCAGGTCGATGCCGTGCAAGATCTCCAGCTCATTGGGCTGGCCGATGTAATAGCTTTTGCGGATGCCGCGCATATCGATGAGGGGGCACGGAGCCGTCTTGGGTGCGGCGGCGGGCACGCCCAGGCGGGCCGCCACGTCGGCGGCAAACTGTTCGGAGCGGGACATCGTTCACATCCCTCCCGGTGCGGCGCCGGCGGCGCCGCCGCTCATGCCCGACTGGCTTTCCATGGCCATCATCATCTGTTCCATGGCGTCGGTGCCGCTGGCCGTGACGATGCCCTGGCTCAGGTCGGCGCTGGAGCGGATGACGTCCCCTTCGGCCAGATCGTCCCCCGAGATCGTCACATAGTAGTCGTTCCCTTCGCCGATGGTGACGGTGACCTCCTCAAAGGTCATGTCCACGCCCTCGCCGCCGGTACGGCGCAGCACATAGCGGCTGCCGTCCTCGGCCGTGCCCACGGCGTCCATGGGCACCACGTACACGTCCTCGACCTGGTTTTTGATGATCTCCACCTGGGCCTGGATGCCGATGAGCAGGTCGCCGGCCTCGCCGGTGACCCGGACCTTGGCCCCGAAGGACCCCTGCTCGTTGGCCACGGGGTCGATCTGGGTCAGGGTGCCGGCGATCTCGTCATCGCCGGTGGCATCGGAGGTGACCAGGCAGGTCATGCCGGTGGCAAGGGCAGGCACATCGTCGGCGGGGATCGTGACCTCCACCACCAGGGCGTCGGTGTCCTGGATCGTGGCCACGGTGCCCGCGCAGGTCGAGCCTACCGTGGCGTCCAGGGCGGTGATCGTGCCCGACATGGTGGCGGTCAGCGTACAGTCGGCCAGGGTGTCGCGCAGCGTTTGCAGGGTATCGGGGGTGCGCTTGGCCTGGTCCAGCTTGGTCTTGGCGTCCTCGACGCTTTGGGCCTTGGTCTTGATGCTGGAATAGTTTTTCTCGTTGTCATAGGCGTCGCGGGCGCTCTTGAGCTGGCTTTCGGCGCTTTCCACCTGACTTTCGGCGGTGGAGACCTTGGTCTCGGCGGCCGTCAGGGCGCTTTCGGCGGCGGTCTTGGCGCTCTCGGCCGTCTTGACGGCGGCCTCGATGGCGGCGTAGCCGTACAGCCCCCGCGACGGGATCGAACAGTTATTCTGCGCCGTGGACAGGTCCTGCTGGGCGGCGCTCACGTCGCTCTGGGCTTTGGTGTAGGCTTCCTGGGCGGTGGTCTGGGTGGCCTGCGCCGCGCTCACCTTTGCCCCGGCGGCCTCCAGGGCGGCCTTGTTGGCCTCGCTGGGGTCGGCGGTGTAGGCGGCCTGGGCCGCCTGCTGTTCGGCCAGGGCGGCGCTGACGGCGTTGTTGGCGCTGTTCAGGGCGGACAGCGCCGTGTTGAGCACATCCGAGGCGCTGCTGTACGCCGAGGTATAGCTGTTGATCTGCGCCTTGATGCGCTCAAAGTCGCCGGCCAGGGCGCTGTATTCGCTGGCGGCCGTGTTGCAGTCGCTCTGCGCCTGGTCCCGTTCGCTCTTGGCGTCGGACAAAGCCTGCTCGGCGTCGGCCAGGGCTTCGTCGGCGTCGTCGATCTTGGCCTGCAGGTCGATGAGGTTGTTGTCGTGCTGCACCAGCGAGGTGTTGTAGTCGTCCACCGCCCGGTCGTAGCTGGTCTGGGCGGATTGCAACGTGTCGGCGTAGCTCTGCTCGGCGTCCTCGATCTGCTTTTGCAGGTCGGTGGTGTCCAGCGTGGCGATCACGTCGCCCTGCTGGACTTCATCGCCCACTTCCACCTCCACGGTGGCTACCTTATAGGTCTTGGCGGCGTCGGCCACAGTGACGGTGGCCTCGTCCCCCGACACCACGGTGCCGGTGACGGTGACCGAGTCGTTCAGGCTGCCCTTTTGCAGGGTGGTGGTGCGTACATACTGGTACACCGACGCCGCGGCTGCCTGGGCGGCCCGGCGGGCGCGCCACACAAGGATGCCGGCCACAGCCAGCACCACGACCAGCACGATGAGCAGCTTTTTGTGGCGGCGGCACCAGGACCGCAGCCGGGCCCCGCGGCCGTTGGCGGCGGGGGCGACAGCCGGGATGTCCGCCGTATATTCGGGGGTGGCGGCGGCATCGGCGGGGGGCGTCAGCGGTTCGGTCGCGGGGTCAGACTCCGCGGAAGAAGTTTTGCGCAAACGGGGAAACATGGGCGTTCCTGCCTCTCTGATAAAATTTGAAGGGTCCTGCGCCTGAGCATACCGTAAAATCGTGTTGATTTGATGGAATGAATGTGAAAACTGGGCTTATCAGGCGTAATTGCTTTTATTGTAGACCTTCGGGGCCAAAGTTCAAGGCGTCAGTTGTTAAATTTTGTCCGGCGGGCAACAAAAACGGCCCGCCGGGCGGCGGGCCGTTTTGACTGTCGAAAAGTACAAAAACGTCTGCGTCGGCGGACATGCGCCGACCGACGCAGACACCAACAGGGAAATTTTGCGGCAAATTGTGTGCGAGGAGCAAAGCGACGAGTGCGCCATTTGTCGTAAAATTTTGTCGAGGGGGATTCCAAAAGGGGGAATAGACCCGTCAGGCAATTGCCGTGCGGGACTGTTCCCCCTTTTGCAGCGTGTCGAGTTTTTCGACACGCTGAACGGCCCGCCGGGCGGCGGGCCGTTTTGATAACTGGGAGAAGGTCAGCGCTCTTCCCGGAAGTAAGCCAGGCCCAGGTGTGCCGGGGGCTGGTCCTCTTTTTTGCGGCGCAGGGACACGACGATCAGCACCAGGATCGTGACCACATAGGGCACCATCTGCACCAGGTCGGTCATGGCGCTGGTCATGCTGATGCCCAGGATGCTGGGCAGGAACTGGTACAGCCAGTACAGAATGCCGAACAGGTAAGCGCCCCAGATGGCGTTGAGGGGCTTCCAGGTGGTGAAGATGACCAGGGCCAGCGCCAGCCAGCCCAGGGCTTCGATCTGGCCGGTGGTGGCCCAGATGCCCTGGTTGTAGTCCAGCACGTAGTACAGCCCGCCCACGCCGCAGATGGCGGCGCCGGCGCAGGTGGCCAGGTACTTGTACTTGGTCACCCGGATGCCGGCGGCGTCGGCGGTGGCGGGGTTCTCGCCCACGGCGCGCAGGTTGAGCCCGGCCCGGGTGCGGGTGAAGAACCAGTGCAGCACCACGGCCAGCACAATGGCCGCGTAGGCCAGAAAGCCGTAGGAGAACACGGTCTGCCCCAGCGCGCCCAGCCCGGACAGCACCGGGATCTTGGCCGCAAAGGCCTTGTTGGCCAGGGGGGCGGCGCTGTAGGTGGAGCCGTCCAGGATGAACACGCCGAAGAAGTTGGCCACGCCCATGCCGAAGGTGGTCAGGGCCAGGCCGGTGACGTTCTGGTTGGCCCGCAGCGTGATGGTCAAAAAGGCGTAGATCAGCCCGCCCAGGGCCGAGGCCACAAGCGCGCACACCAGCGCGATGATCACACACAAAACGGGGTTGGGATCGGCGGCGGTATTCTCGTAAAAATAGGCGGAGGCAAAGCCCGCGAAGCCGCCCAGGTACATGATGCCCGGCACGCCCAGGTTCAGGTTGCCGGATTTTTCGGTGACGATCTCGCCCATGGCGCCGTACATGATGATNNTGCACCTCCTTGTGATGTCCGCGCCAGATCAGGCGGTAGTTGATGAAGAACTCGCTGCCCAGAATGAAGAAGAGGATGATGCCGGTGATGATGTCGGCGGCATATTCATTCAGGCTGTAGGCCGAGGCGATCTCGGACGCGCCGCGCTCCAGGAAGATCAGCAGGAAGGAGATCAGCGCCATGTAGAAGGTGTTGAACTTGGCCAGCCAGGCCACGATGATGGCCGTGAAGCCGTTGCCCCCCGCCGAGGTGGTGGAGATGGTCTGGTCCTTGCCGGCCACGATCAGAAAGCCGGTCAGGCCGCAGATGGCGCCGCTGATGAGCATGGTGCGCACCATGACCCGGCGCACGTTGATGCCGGCGTAGCGGGCGGTGTTCTCGCTTTCGCCCACGACGGCGATCTCGTACCCGTGCTTGGAATACTTGAGGTAGGCGTACATGGCAAAGGTCAGCACCAGCACGATGATGATGTTGATGGTGTAGCGCTGGCCCAGCAGGCTGGGGAACCAGCCGGCCCTGGTGGCCTTGTTCAGGGTGCCCAGGCTGGAGGCCTGGCCGCGCATGATGTTGGTCATGCAGGCCACGATGCTGGTGGCCACATAGTTCATCATCAGGGTGAACAGGGTCTCGTTGGTGTTCCAGCGGGACTTGAACCAGGCGGGCACAAACCCCCACAAAGCGCCGGCCGCGATGCTGCCCAGGGCCATGGCGGCGAACAGAGCGGGCGCGGGCAGGGCGTTGCCGAAGTAGACCATGATCAGCGCGGTGGCAAGGCCGCCCACCAGGACCTGGCCTTCGGCGCCGATGTTCCAAAAGCGCATTTTGAAGGCCGGGGCCAGAGCGATGCCGATGCACAGCAGCGTGGACAGGTCACGCATGGCCCAGGAGAAGCGCACCGTGGTGGAGAAGGTGCCGCCCCACATGACGGCGTAAACGCTGAGGGGGTTGAGCCCCGTGACAAAGAAGATGAACAGGGCGTCCACCACCAGAGCCAGCAGGATGGCGACGGCGCGCACGACGATCTTGCTGCGAAGAGACGCGGCCTCCCGCCGGGCGATGCGCACCAGGGGTTCGGCGGGATGATTTGTTTGAGCTGCCATCAGGCACGCACCTCCTTATCCTGCAAATTGGTCATGCGAAGGCCCACTTCCTCTTTGGTGGCCGTGCGGCCGTCCAGCACGCCGTTGAGCTTGCCGCCGCACAACACCAGGATGCGGTCGCACAGCTGGAGCAGAACGTCCAGGTCCTCGCCCACATAGATGACGGCCACGCCCTTTTTCTTCTGCTCGTTGAGCAGGCGGTAGATGGTATAGGAGGTGTTGATGTCCAGCCCGCGCACGGCGTAGGCGGTCATGAGCACGATGGGCGAGGCGGCCAGTTCCCGACCCACCAGCACCTTCTGCACGTTGCCGCCCGACAGCTGGGACACCGGCGTGTTGAGCCCGGGGGTCACCACGCCCAGTTCCTGGCGGATCTCTTCGGCCAGTTCCCGGGGGGCCTTGCGGTCCACGATGGGCGAATAGCCGCTGCCGTAGCTTTTGAGCATCATGTTGTCGGTCATGCCCATGGACCCCACCAGGCCCATGCCCAGACGATCCTCGGGCACGAAGGACAGATGGATGCCCGCGTCCCGGATGTCCTTGGGGCTCTTGCCCAGCAAGGAGGTGGGCTTGTCCTCCTCGCCGGGGGCGAAGAAGCGGATCTGGGCGCCGGAATCGGCCCGCTGCAGGCCGGCGATGGCCTCCAGCAGCTCCTTCTGGCCGTTGCCCGAAATGCCCGCGATGCCCAAAATCTCGCCGCCATAGGCGTCGAAGCTCACGTCGTCCAGCACCTTGCCGCCCTCGGGGCTCGTGACGCTCAGATGCTGCACGGCCAGACGGCGCACGGGGTTTTCGGGGCGGGGACGCTCGATGTCCAGTTCCACCTTTTTGCCCACCATCATCTCGGTGAGCAGGGCTTCGTCGGCGTCTTTGGTGGCCACGTCGCCCACATACTCGCCCCGGCGCAGGATGGCCACCCGGTCGCTGATGGTGAGCACCTCGTGCAGCTTGTGGGTGATGATGACCACGGCCTTGCCGTCGGCCTTCATGTTGCGCATGACCGCAAAGAGCTTTTCGGTCTCCTGGGGGGTGAGCACGGCGGTGGGTTCGTCCAGGATCAGGATGTCCGCGCCGCGGAACAGCACCTTGACGATCTCCAGCGTCTGCTTCTGGCTGACGCTCATCTCGTAGACCTTCTGGTCCAGGTCCAGCGCAAAGCCGTATTTTTCGCAGATGGCCCGGGCCAGGTTGCGCACCCGCTTGAGGTCAAAGCGCTGGGCAGGGTCCATGCACAGGGCGATGTTTTCCAGGGCGGTGAACACGTCCACCAGCTTGAAGTGCTGGTGGATCATGCCGATGCCCAGGGCCAGGGCGTCCCGAGGCGAGCGGATATCCACCGCCCGGTCCCCCACAAAGATCTCGCCTTCGTCGGGGTAGTAGATGCCGGCGATCATGTTCATCAGGGTGGTCTTGCCCGACCCGTTTTCGCCCAGAAGCGAGAGGATCTCGCCCCGGCGGACCTCCAGGGTCACATCCCGGTTGGCCGTGGTACTGCCAAAGGTCTTGGTGATGTGCTCCAGCCGAATCGCGTACTGCGTTTGCGCCATGCGCTGCCTTGCTCCTTTCATAACGGGAAGGGAAGCCCGCAAAACTGTGAGCTTCCCTCCCGGTTCATTGTTTGGTGGAATTGTCAGGCGACGGGCTCGGCGTCCTCGGTGATGCCGTCGATGCGCAGAGCGAAATAGGGGGCGCTGCGCAGGGTGCTCTCGTCAAAGTAGCCGTCGTGGATGGCCTCCTTGACTTCGCCCTGGTAGATGACCACAGCCTCGCCGGTGGTGTAGTCGTAGTAGGTCAGGTCCACCTCGGCGGTGGTGACGGGCTGGCCGCCCACGGTGAAGGTGGCGGTGTCGAACACGTGCAGGCTGCCGTCGGTCAGAGCGGCTTCTACTTCGGCCACCTTCTCGGCGGTGCCTTCGGCGCATTCGGGGCCCAGATCGGTGATGGCGACGGCGCCGTCCTCATAGCCCTTGGCCCAGTCGGCGGGGATCTCCTCGCCGTTCATGGCGGCGGTGAACAGTTCGGCGTAGTAGGCCTTCCACACGTTGGTGGCGGAGGTCAGGGCGGCGGTGGGGGCGGTCTCCAGCATATCGATGTTGTAGCCCACCGAGTAGCAGATGGTGCCGGCGTCCTTCAGGCGCTGGGTGGCGGCGGGGGCGCCGGTGGAGTCGGCGTGCTGGCCGACGATGACCGCGCCGTTGGCGATCAGGGCTTCGGCGGCGGCGCCTTCCTTGTCGATGTCAAACCAGGAGTTGGTGTACATGACCTCCATGGAGACGGTGGGGAACACGCTCTTGACGCCCAGGTAGAAGGCGGTGTAGCCGGAGACGACCTCGGCATAGGGGAACGCGCCCACGTAGCCGATCTTGACGTTGCCGTCGGCGTCAAAGGAGTTGGGCTGGGTCTCGGCGGTCAGGGCGCCGCTCTCGGTCAGTTCCTTGAGCTTCATGCCGGCCACAACGCCCGAGACGTAGCGGGACTGGTACACGGAAGTGAAGGCGTTCTTGAAGTTGTCCAGACCGCTGATGGCGGCGAAGTCGCCGGTCATGGACACGAAGGTGGTGTCGGGGTAGTTCTCGGCGGTCTCGACCATGTAGGTCTGGTGGCCGTAGGAGTTGGAGATGACCAGGTCGCAGCCCTGGCCCACCAGGTCCTCGGCGGCGTCGGAGCACTCGGCGCCTTCGGGCACCTTGTACTTCCAGATGATCTGGTCGTCGGTCAGGCCGACTTCGGCGGCGGCGTCCTTGATGCCGGTGATGTGGGCGGCGCTGTATCCTTCGGTCTCGTCGCCGATGAGGATGACGCCGACCTTGAGGTCGGACGCGGCGGCGGCGGTGTTGGCGGTGTCGCCGGTGGCGTTGTCAGCGCCGGTGGTGCCAGCGGCGCTGTCGGTCGTGCCGCAGGCAGCCAGAGAAAGCATCATGGCGCCGGCCAGCAAAAGACCCAGCAGTTTTTTCATAGGTGGTTCTCCTTCCCTTTTGTTCGTTGCAAGCAAAACAAAATGAAACCGCGGCGCGCCGAAACCGGCCGCGCCGCCTTACCGCTCTATTGTAGACAAAACCGTGGGCTTTTGCAATGGGGTTTGGAGCAAATGTAAAAAAATTGTGAATCCCGGTGGTTTTTGTGGTGCTTTGTCGGGTCGGGATGGGAAAAAAGCACAAAGTCAGACTTAAAAAGTATTACTTTTGCACAAAAATTTTGTCTTCCCTCCTCCGCTTCGGCAAGGAAAAGGCCCCGGGACCTGGGGCGGGTCCAGGGCCAAAAAGAGGGTGAAACGGGGCAACCGCAGCGGGCCAAAACCGGCGGGAACGCAGCCGCCGGTTTTGGCCCGGCAGACGGTCGCCAAAGCAGCGGCGGCACGAAGCCCCGGCCCGGAAAAGGGATGCGGCGGGTTCAGGGCGCGGGCGGTCCGGGGGCGGGGGCCGGGTCGGGCGCCGCCCCGGGGCTGGGTATGACGGCCGTGACCAGCAGTTCGATCAGGCGCTCGCCCGCAACGCCGGTGTCGCCGGTATTCCAGCGGATGACCGCCCCCAGCGCGCCGGACAGATAAAACTCGGTGAGCAGTTCGGTCTCGGCCTCGGTGCGCCCGGCGCAGGGAGCAAAGCAGCGCCTTGCCAGCGGGCGGATGGCCGATTTGAGCCGGGCCGAAAAGCGGGGGTCGCCGTGTTCGCCCAGCAGCACGGCGGTGTAGCGCTCGCTGTCCCGCAAAAGGCCGGTCACCGATTCCAGCAGGCTGGGCAGCATGCGCTGGGGCGGCTGGGCGGCGGCCCGGGTGACGACGGCGTCGATGCGGGCGATGATGTCGTCCTCGATGCTGTGCAGCAGATCGTACACGTCCCGGTAATACAGGTAAAAGGTGCCGCGGTTGTACCCGGCCAGGGTGGTGATCTCCCGCACGGTGATGTGCTCGACCCCTTTGCGGGTGTACAACTGCCAGAACGCCTCCTGCAGGTTGGCGCGGGTCTGTTCGGTGATGTGGGGCTGCTTGTTCATAGGGACCTCCGGGGTGTGTCTTTTTGTCATTATACCACAAAATCATTTCTGGACAACATGGTGTTGATTGTCGCTTGATGACACGGGGCTTTTTGTCGTACAATACAGACAGAGAAAGAGCACCCGGGCCCGCCGCGCCCCGGCGGCGGACGAAAGGAGCGCACAGCTATGTCGTACATTCAATTTGACCATGTGATCAAGGAATACAGAAGCGGCGAGACAGCCATCCGCGCGCTGGACGACGCCAGCTTTTTTGTGGAGCGGGGCGAGCTGGCCGTGATTTTGGGCGCGTCCGGCGCGGGCAAGACCACCGCGCTGAACATCCTGGGCGGCATGGACAGCCCGACCTCCGGCCGGGTGATCGTGGACGGGCGGGACATCGCCCGCTGCACGCCCAAGGAACTGGTGGCCTACCGCCGCACCGACATCGGGTTCGTGTTCCAGTTTTACAACCTGGTGCCCAACCTGACCGCGCTGGAAAATGTGGAGTTGGCCGCCCAGGTCTGCCGCGACGCCCTGGACCCCGCCGAAACGCTGGACAAGGTGGGCCTGGCCGGGCGCAGGAACAATTTTCCGGCGCAGCTGTCCGGCGGCGAGCAGCAGCGGGTGTCCATTGCCCGGGCGCTGGCCAAGAACCCCAAGCTGCTGTTGTGCGACGAGCCCACCGGCGCGCTGGACTACAAGACCGGCAAGCAGATCCTGCAATTGTTGCAGGACACCTGCCGCCGGGAGGGCATCACCGTGCTGCTGATCACCCACAACAGCGCCCTGGCCCCCATGGCGGACCGGCTGATCCGCTTCCAGAGCGGGCGGGTCACCGAAATGCGCCCCAACCCCCGCCCCACCCCGGTGGCCGAGATCGAATGGTGAATCAAAAAGTCCCGGACGGCATGCCGTCCGGGACTTTGTTCATGTTGTGCGGCGCCGGGCCCGGTATCGCTCACAGGTCTTGAGCACCAACAGAAGCAGCACCACGTCGATGGGGAATTTGATGATGTTTTTGACGAACCGCAGGCTGCTGAGCACCACAAAGGCCTGCCCGTACACGAAGTGCAGCCACAGCGGGGTGAGGAAAAAGTTGAAAATGACCACGGCCATGGCCTTGCAGGCGATGACGCGCCACAGCTTGACCGGGCGGCGGTAGTACCAAAGGCCGTACAAAATGCCGGCCAGAATGGCGCTGAGGGTCCAGCCGGGGAAATAGGGGCCGTTGGGGCGCAGCACGTAACCGAACACGTCGGTGACGATGCCGGACAGCCCCGCCACCCAGGGCCCGCACAGGTAGCCGATGGCGGCGGCGGCCAAGAAATCGAAGCCCACTTCCAGCAGGCTGGACACGGGGATCGTGAACTGGTTGAGGATCAGGTGCAGCGCCGACAGAACGGCGGCGGTGGCCAGGGTGCGGGGGCTGTGCAGTTCCTGCACGGCCTGCACAAACAGGCGGTCGCAGAAACTGGCGGCGGGGGTCAGGGTGGTACGGGTCATGGCGCCCTCCTTTACAGGCTGGGCCGCACCCGGGCAGCGCGCTTCCCTGCCCTGCCGGGCAAAGGGGAAAACAAAAGAGCGCCCGGCGCAAAAAGGCACGCACGGGTCCCCTTCTGCAACAGCGCTCTGTCAGTGTGCAGCAGTGGGATGCGGGACCCGCACCGCGCACAAGGCTTCGTCCTGCCACAACTCCCCGTTGGTCAGGCACTTAACGCGCGGGTCCCTACTCTGCCTGTTCGGAGCGGCCGCCCCGAACATATCTTCCCCATTATACACCGCCCGCGGGATTTTGCAAGATACGGCGCAGAAAAATTTCCCGCGGCGGCGGGCCCGCACCGCTGTTATGCAACGCCCCCGGCCGGATGGCCGGGGGCGTTGCATAACAGCGGTGCGGTTTCGCGGTTTATTTCGCGACCTTTTCCTTCAGGCGGCCGCTGGCCTTGAAGCCCGGGATGGCGGTGGGCTTGAGCTGGCTGGTGACCTTGGTCTTGGGGTTGGTGAAGTTCTTGGTCTGGCGCTCGCGCATCTCAAAGCGGCCGAAGCCCGCGATGGTGACCTTTTCCCCATCCCGCAGCACATCGCCGATGGTGCCGAAAATGCCGTCCATGACCTTTTCCACCTGGCCGGCGGTCAGGCCCGTCTCGTTGGAAACTTTGGTAATCAACTGCGATCTTGTCATTTGCTTTTATCTCCTGTTTCATCGGCCCGCAAGACCCCCGCGGGGCGCGCAGCGCGGCGCCGTTTGATTTAACGCTACCAATTATATGAAAAATATGGCGCAGAATCAAGGGATTTTGCAAAAAACAGACACAGTTGAGCAAAAATTGTCAATTCTGATAAAAACCCACAATGCCCGCGCGCCAAAGTTTGGCGGTTTGGAAAAATCGTGTGAAATTACCGGGCGGCGGCGTCCTTGTGCAGCGTTGCCACGTCCACCAGCTCCATCTGGCTGATGTCGTGGTCCCCGCGCAGGGCATCCACCAGCACCCGGGCGGTGTCCAGGGCCGTGATGCAGGGGATGGACAGCTCGGTGGCCTTGCGGCGGAACTTGACCGAATCCCGGTGGGGGTCACGGCCGTGGGGGCTGGTGGAGATGATGTAGTCCACCAGGCCGCTTTCCAGCAGATCGATGGCGTTGGGCCGTGCTCCGCTGACCTGGCGCACCACGCTGCAGGGGATCATCTGGCTGTTGAGGTAGCGGGCCGTGCCGGCCGTGCCGTAGATCTTGTAGCCGTAGTCATGCAGCTTCCAGGCCAGCTCGGCGGCTTCGGCCTTGTCGGAATCCTTGACCGTGATGATGACGCAGGAGCCGGGGCCGGGGGTCTTGAACTGGTAGCCCGCGCCCACCAGGCCCTTCATCATGGCTTCGTGGAAGGTGGGGGCAATGCCCAGCACCTCGCCGGTGGACTTCATCTCGGGGCCCAGCATGGTGTCCACGCCGTGCAGCTTCAAAAAGCTGTACACGGGCACCTTGACCGCATAGTAGGGGCTCTGGCCGCCGCGCCACAGGCCGGTGCCGTAACCCATATCCCTGAGCTTTTCGCCCAGGGTGCAGCGCACGGCCAGATCCACCATGGGCACGCCGGTGACCTTGCTGATATAGGGCACGGTGCGGGAGGAACGGGGGTTGACCTCGATGACATAGACCTTGCCGTCCTGCACGGCGTACTGCACGTTGACCAGGCCCACGACCTTGAGTTCCCGGGCGAAGCGGCCGGTGTAGTCCACCAGGGTATCGATGACGCTCTGGGGGAAGTCGTAGGGCGGGTACACGCAGATGGAGTCGCCCGAATGCACGCCGGTGCGCTCGATCTGTTCCATGATACCGGGGACCAGGTAGTCCTCGCCGTCACAGATGGCGTCCACCTCGCACTCGGTGCCATAGATGTATTTGTCCATGAGCACCGGGTGGGACATGTCCACATGGGCCGTGATGACGCCCATATACTCGACCACGTCGGCGGAGTTGTAGGCCACGATCATGTTCTGGCCGCCCAGCACGTAGGACGGACGCATGAGCACGGGGTAGCCCACCTCGGACGCCGCTTGCAGGGCCTGGTCCAGGGTGTAGACCGTGCGGCCTTCGGGACGGGGGATGCCGCAGCGCTCCAGCAGCGCGTCGAAGCGTTCCCGGTCCTCGGCCTCGTCGATGGACTCGGCGGGGGTGCCCAGGATGGGCAGGCCGATGTCGTCCATGTGCTTGGCCAGCTTGATGGCCGTCTGACCGCCGAACTGCACAAGGCAGGCGTCGGGCTTTTCGGTGGCGATGACGTTGTCCACGCTTTCGGGGTTGAGCGGGTCAAAGTACAGGCGGTCGCCGGTGTCGAAGTCGGTGGAGACGGTCTCGGGGTTGTTGTTGACCAGCACCGCCTCGCAGCCGTGCTTTTTCAGCGTCCAGACCGCGTGGACCGAGCAGTAGTCGAACTCGATGCCCTGGCCGATGCGGATGGGGCCGGAGCCGAACACCAGCACCTTTTTGCGGGTCTTGTCGCTGCGCTCGGCAATGAAGGTTTTGGCCTCGTTGTCCTCGTCGTAGGTGGAGTAGAAGTAGGGCGTGCGGGCGGCGAACTCGGCGGCGCAGGTGTCCACCATCTTGAAGCCGGCGCGCAGGTCCTT
>DBRU01000064.1:6999-7424 GCA_002306375.1 Faecalibacterium sp. UBA1360 | reverse complement strand
TCCACGCCCCGCTTGAGGGCTTCGTACACGCAGAAGGCCCGCTCGGAGTCCTGCACGTGCAGATGCTCGATGATCTCGTCGGTGGAGAGTTTCTCGAAATCGGGCAGGGTCAGGGTGTCCATGCCCAGCTCGATGGAGGACACGGCCTTCATCAGGGCGTGCTCGAAGTTGTTGCCGATGGCCATGACCTCGCCGGTGGCCATCATCTGGGTGCCCAGGGACTTGTCGGCATAGACGAACTTGTCAAAGGGCCACTTGGGGTACTTGACCACCACGTAGTCCAGGGCGGGCTCGAAGCAGGCGCAGGTCTCACCGGTGACGTCGTTGGTGATCTCGTCCAGGGTGTAGCCCAGGGCGATCTTGGTGGCCACCTTGGCGATGGGATAGCCGGTGGCCTTGGAGGCCAGCGCCGAGGAGCGGGACAC
>DBRU01000064.1:6606-6930 GCA_002306375.1 Faecalibacterium sp. UBA1360 | reverse complement strand
GGTCTGGCTGGGGGCCACGACGATGGAGTCGCCGGTGTGCACGCCCACGGGGTCCAGGTTCTCCATGTTGCAGACGGTGATCACGTTGCCCTTGGAGTCACGCATGACCTCGTATTCGATCTCTTTCCAGCCGGCGATGCACTTTTCCACCAGGATCTGGGTGATGGGCGACAGGCGCAGGCCGTTGGTGGCGATCTCCCGCAGCTTTTCCTCGTCCTCGCAGATGCCGCCGCCCGTGCCGCCCATGGTGAAGGCGGGGCGCACGATGACCGGGTAACCGATGGTGGCGGCGTACGCCACCGCGTCCTCCAGCTTTTCCACGAC
>DBRU01000064.1:6199-6562 GCA_002306375.1 Faecalibacterium sp. UBA1360 | reverse complement strand
CGGTCCAGAAAGCCGTTGCGGGCCAGTTCCATGGACAGGTTCAACCCCATCTGGCCGCCCAGGTTGGGCAGGATGGCGTCGGGCTTTTCTTTTTCGATGATGCGTTCCACCACCTCGGCGGTGAGGGGCTCGATATACACATGGTCGGCGATGTCGGGGTCGGTCATGATCGTGGCCGGGTTGGAGTTGACCAGCACGGTCTCCACGCCCTCGCTTTTCAGCGCGCGGCAGGCCTGGGTGCCCGAATAGTCGAACTCGGCGGCCTGGCCGATGATGATGGGGCCGGAGCCGATGACCATGACCTTTTTGATGCGGGGGTCTTTCGGCATCTTACAGCCCTCCTTTCACACGGTTGATGCGGCG
>DBRU01000064.1:6015-6188 GCA_002306375.1 Faecalibacterium sp. UBA1360 | reverse complement strand
TCGGGGTGGAACTGCACGGTAAAGCAGTTCCATTGCAGATACTCCACGCCCTCGCAGGTCTTGTCGTTGGCGTTCACATGGCTGACCCGGCCCGCGCCGGCGGGCAGGGTGGCCCCCAGCACGGCGTAGCCGTGGTTCTGGCTGGTGATGAAGGTGCGCCCCGTGGCAAAGTC
>DBRU01000064.1:5661-5986 GCA_002306375.1 Faecalibacterium sp. UBA1360 | reverse complement strand
CCCAGGCAGATGCCGAAGGCCGGGATGCCGGTGTCCAGCATTTTGCGGATGTTTTCAATGATGGCGGTGTTCTCGGCCGGGTCGCCGGGGCCGTTGGACAGCATGAGGCCGTCCGGCTTGAGGGCCGAGAGCACCTCGGGGCCTGAGGTCCCGGGCAGAACGGTCACGCGGCAGCCCCGCTTTTGCAGGCAGCGCACGATGTTGTTCTTGCACCCCAGGTCCAGAAGGGCCACGTGCAGCACGGGGCCGCCGTCCTTGGGGGCGGCGGTGGGCTCGTAGGTGACGGCCTCGGCACAGGTGGTGGCTTCCACCGCGCCGGTGACCG
>DBRU01000064.1:5159-5641 GCA_002306375.1 Faecalibacterium sp. UBA1360 | reverse complement strand
ACGCCGCTTTCCCGCAGCGTGCGGGTCAGGCTGCGGGTGTCGATGCCCTCGATGCCGATGATGTTGTTCTTTTTGAGAAAAGCGTCCAGCGTCATCTCGCTGCGGAAGTTGCTGGGGGCCGTGCAGGCCTCGCGCACGATGTAGCCCCGCGCCCAGATGCGGGGGCTTTCCATATCTTCGCTGTTCATGCCGTAGTTGCCGATCAGCGGGTAGGTCTGGGTGATGATCTGGCCGTAGTAGCTGGGGTCGGTCAACGTCTCCTGAAAGCCGACCATGCCGGTGGCAAAGACCACCTCGCCCACCGTGGTGCCGGCCGCGCCGACACTCTGGCCGGTGAGCACCGTGCCGTTTGCCAAAATCAGATATGCCTGCATACAGTTATGCCTCACGTTCCGTGGTATTTTTTACAGCTGCTGCTTCGCCTTTTCCTGCATCTTGCGGCTGCCCAGATGCACCAGCGGGAGCTTGCCCTCCTTGCAGAT
>DBRU01000064.1:0-5135 GCA_002306375.1 Faecalibacterium sp. UBA1360 | reverse complement strand
GTGCGGTCCACCACGCAGACGATGCCCAGGCAGATGCCGCCGGCTTCCTCGATGACGCGCTTGGTCTCCAGGCTGGACACGCCGGTGGTGACCACGTCCTCGGCGATGATGCAGCGCATGCCGGGCTGGATCTTGAACCGCTTGAGGGTCATGACGTTGTCCACCCGCTCGGTGAAGATGGCGGGCTTGCCGCACTGGCGGCCCAGCTCATAGGCATAGACGATGCCGCCCATGGCCGGACCCACGAACAGGTCCACGTTCAAATCCTTGAGCTGTTCGGCCACCGGGGCCATGACCTCGGCGCATTTGTCGGGGTACTGCTGCAAAAAGGCCATCTGGCAGTAAGCGCCGGAATGACGGCCGCTGGACAAAAGGAAGTGGCCCTCCAAAAAAGCGCCGCATTCCTTCAGGATCTCTTTCGCATCTCTAGCCATGATCAAACCCTCCATTGACAACTTTGGCTTTCGGTTTTCCTATTATCATACCACCGGTTGCATAAAAATGCAATATAGGTGTATAAAAACACAGTCATGCCCGGGCGCAGCCCCGGATCTCGTCCAGGGTGTGCACGCCGTTTTTGGCCATCCAGTCGGCCATCTCTTGGGCGATGCGCCAGCAGGACCCCGGGTCCAGGAAGCTGGCGGTACCCACCTGGACAGCCGCCGCGCCGGCCATGATGAATTCCAGCGCGTCCCGGCCGGTGGTGATGCCGCCCAGGCCCACCACGGGGATGTTCACCGCGCCCACGGCCTGCCAGACCATGCGCAGGGCGATGGGCCGCACCGCCGGGCCGGACAGGCCGGCGAAGGTGTTGGCGAACACCGGCTTGCGGCGTTCCAGGTCGATGGCGCAGGCCTGGAAGGTGTTGCACAGACTGATGGCGTCGGCCCCGGCGGC
This sequence comes from Faecalibacterium sp. UBA1360, assembly GCA_002306375.1. Classification (GTDB taxonomy): domain Bacteria; phylum Bacillota; class Clostridia; order Oscillospirales; family Ruminococcaceae; genus Gemmiger. The sequence goes on along the minus strand of DBRU01000064.1, from coordinate 4,238 downwards.
CTCCACGGCTTTGCACATGTCGGTCAGGTTTTCGGCCTGGGGGCTGAGCTTGACCACCAGGGGCACCGTGCACACCGGGCGCACGGCGGATACCACCTCGGACGCGTCGGCAGCCCGGATGCCGAAGGCCAGCCCCCCCTGCTTGACGTTGGGGCAGCTGATGTTCAGTTCCAGGAAGTCGATGCCCGCTTCACAGAGCATGCGCACGCCTTCCACGTTCTCTTCGATGGTGTGCCCGCCCAGGTTGGCCCACACCGTGGTGCCCAGGCTCTTCATGGCGGGCAGCTCATGGTCGATGAAATGGGCCACGCCGGGGTTTTGCAGGCCGATGGAGTTCATCAGGCCGGAGGGCGTCTCGTACAAACGCTCGCCGGCATTGCCGGGCTGGCCGTGCAGGGTCAGCCCCTTGCCCGAAATGCCGCCCAAGGCGGACAGGTCGCCGATGCCCGCATACTCGAGCCCGAAGCCGAAGGTACCCGACGCGGCGATGATCGGGCTGGCCAGGCGCTTGCCCAGAAAGTCCACATGCAGATCCACGTTAGTCAAGATCGAACACCTCCTCGGCGGCAAAGACCGGGCCGTCCTTGCAGACGGTGCGGGGCCCCACCTTGGTCATGCAGGTGCAGCCCAGGCAGGCCCCCAGGCCGCAGGCCATCTTGCGTTCCAGGCTGACGATGCAGGGGGTGCCGGCGGCGGCGCACAGCTTGTACACGCCCTTCATCATGACGTTGGGGCCGCAGGCCAGCACCAGGTCGAAGTTTTCGGGGTGCAGGATGCCGGTGACCAGGCCGTGGTAACCCACGGCGCCGGAGTCGGTGGCCACGCTGATGGCCGCGCAATAGGGCAGGAATTCCTCCAGCCCGTAGGGTTCGTCCCGGAAACCGGTATACAGTTCCGGCTTGGCACCGGCGGCGGCCAGCTCCTTGCACAAAAGCAGCAGCGGCGCGGTGCCGATGCCGCCGCCCACCACGGCCACCCGGCCGGCGCCGAACTTAGCGGCCGCGGCCACGTCGAACCCGTTGCCGCAGGGGCCGGTCAGGGTCAGGGTGTCCCCCGCTTTCAGGGCAGCCAGGCGCTCGGTGCCCTGGCCTTTGACCTGGTACAAAAAGGTGAGGGTATCGTGCCCGGTGCTGGCGTCGTGCACGCTGATGGGCCGGGACAGCACGGGGGCTTCGGTCTTGTCCCAGCAGCGCAGCATGTAGAACTGGCCGGCATGGGGCGTAAATTCGGGGCGCTGATCCTGCCAGGCCACGGTCAGGCGGCGGATGTCCGGCGCCACCGTCTCCTGGGTCAGGACGCTGACCTTACAGTTTGTCGCACTCACCCTGGATGTCCTCCCTCATACGCACGCATTCGTTGTAGGCGGCCTCGGCATACTCCACGCCGGGCTGCTTTTTCCAGGCCAGCAGGATGCCGCGGCTGGAGTTGACCACGCCGCCGTTGCCCTTGTTCAGGTAGCGGGCGATGTCGGCGGCCTTGCCGCCCTGGGCCCCGTAGCCGGGGATCAGGAAGAAGGTGTTCTTGTAGGCGGCGCGGATGGCGGACGCCTCCTCGGTGTGGGTGCCGCCGATGACCAGGCCGATGCTGGTGTAGCCGCTTTCGCCGATGTAGCTCTGGCCCAGGGCGGACAGGCTGTCCCCCACCAGGTCATACACATGGCGGCCGTCGGCCAGTTTCTGGTACTCGAAGTCCTTGGCGCCGGGATTGGAGGTGCGGCACAAGACGAACACGCCCTTGCCCTGGTCCTTGCAGTAGGGCAGGTAGGGGCTGATGGAATCCAGGCCCATGTAGGGGGCCAGGGTGATGAGGTCGGCCTCGAAGTCGCCGGTAAAGTGGGCCTTGGCGTACATCTCGGCGGTCTTGGCGATGTCGCCCCGCTTGATGTCGGCGATGACCGGCAGGCCGGCGGCCCGCACCATGCGCAGCGTTTCGGCATAGGCCCGCAGACCGTCCAGGCCCAGGGATTCATAGTAGGCGATCTGCACCTTGTAGCAGCCGGCGACGGACTTGGTGGCGTCGATCAGGGCGCGGTTGAAGGCCACCACGTTCTCCCCCGCCGTTTTGGCGGTGTCCAGGGCGGATTCGGGCAGGTAGCTCAGTTCGGTGTCCAGGCCCACGCACACGGGGCCGTTGGCGGCCACGCTGGCATACAGTTTGTCCATGTTGGTCATGATCGGTTGCCTCCTTGTAGCTTTTGTTCGGGTCAGTCCTCGCAGCGGTAGGTGATCTTGCCGCCCTTGATGGTCATCATCACGCGGCCGTACAGGTGTTCGCCGTCAAAGGGGGTGTTCTTGCTCTTGCTGTGCAGTTTGGCCGCGTCCACCGTGTACATGTGGTCGATATCCACGAGCGCCAGGTCGGCGTCGTACCCGGGGCAGAGCAGGCCCTTGCGGTCGGCCAGGCCCAGCACGGCGGCGGGGCCCGCGCTCATCAGAAAGCTCAGGTGTTCCAGTTCCAGGCCTTCCATGCGGCAGAGTTTGGTATAGCATGCCCCGAAAGCCGTTTCCAGCCCCACCATGCCGGCGGCTCCCTTCTGCTTTTCCTCGGCGGTATGGGGGGCGTGGTCGGTGCCGATGCAGGTGACGGTGCCGTCCCTGATGGCCTGCACCAGGGCGCGCACGTCCCTGTCGGTGCGGATGGGCGGGTTGACCCTGTATTGCAGGCGCTTGTCGTCGAACCACAGGTGGTGGGGCGTGACTTCACAGGAGACCCGCGCCCCCCGCCGGCGGCTCTGGCGCACGGCGTCCACGGCCTCGGCGGTGGAAACGTGGCACATGTGCAGCCGGGTGCCGTAGTATTCGGCCAGGTGGCAGTTGCGCACGGTCTCGATGTTTTCGGCCAGGCGGTAGTCCCAGGGGCTGATCTCCCGGTCCTCGGCGTGGGACATGACGGTCAGGCCCCGCTCGGTGGCCAGGGCGAACACCCGGGCCATGACCGCGTTGTTCATGACGCCGTTGCCGTCCTCGGTGATGAAGCGGATGTCCTCGGGCAGGGTGAGCAGATGGTCGATGGTCTTGCCGTCAAAGCCCTTGGTGATGGACACGGTCTGGTTGGCGTCGCACAGGCCGATCTCTTTGGCCTTGTTCTGCACGGCGTAGACGGTGTCGGCGTCGGAGCACACAGGCTTGGTGTTGGGCATCAGGTTGACGAAGGTGTACCCGCCGGCGGCCGCGGCGGCCGAACCGGTGGCGATGTCCTCTTTATATTCCAGGCCCGGGGTACGCCAATGGCAGTGGGTGTCGATGAAGGCGGGCAGCATGGTCAGGCCGGCGGCGTCGATGACCTCGGCGTCCAGGTCGGCGGGCAGGCCGGCGCCGATGGCGGCGATCTTGCCGTCCCTGACCCAGAGGTCATAGGTGCGGCCGGCGGCGTCCTTGGCATTGCGGATCAGCATGGTAAAGCCTCCCTTGAGGTACTGTGTGGGTGCGTTTGGGCAAAAAAAAACTTTTCCCGATGGGAAAAGTCAAAAAAGACGCCCGCAGACGGTGTCAGGAAAGAACACGGCACCGATGAAATTCTCACCACTGGACATTTGAGCCGGGCGGAACTGCATGACGGCGCCTCCTTTTTTGACAATCTTTACGGGGGTTTTGCATAATTTTCATTATTCTACCACGCCCCTCCCCCGCTGTCAAGGCAAGGGGACGGGCCGTTCAAGCCAGCGTTTGGGCGGCATTGCCGCCGGGTTTTGGGCAATATGACAAAGGCGGCGGGGCCCGGCGGTTGACGGGCGTGCGCCGGAATATGACCGTATAGGGGTAAAGATGCAAAAACCCCCGCCACCTTTGCAGGTGACGGGGGTTTGTTCGGCTTTGGGCGAATCAGTTTTCCTTCATCTTGGCGAAGCACTCGCTGCAGTAGACGGGACGGTCCTCGCGGGGCTGGAAGGGCACCTTGCACTCCTTGCCGCAGCTGGCGCACACGGCGTCAAACATCTGACGCTCGCCGCGGACAGCGGTCTTGCGGGCATCACGGCAGGGCTTGCAGCGCTGGGGCTGGTTCTCGAAACCACGGCTGGCATAGAACTCCTGCTCGCCGGCGGTCCAGACGAACTCTTTGCCGCAATCCTTGCATACCAAAGTCTTGTCTTCGAACATAATGGGTATCTCCTCATGATAAAATTTGCCCGCGGAAGAATTTCAACCAACGCCTATTGGTAAAGGACCAAAGAAGAACTGATTGCTACGCTACTTTAGGGCACGTTAGTATATGACCAGGCAAACGCCTGAGTCCAGGGA
>DBRU01000033.1:13811-26549 GCA_002306375.1 Faecalibacterium sp. UBA1360 | reverse complement strand
GCGCCCCGGCCGATCATGACGCCGTCGCAGCCCGTGGCCGCCAGCATGTCCAGCGCGCCCTCGGCGGTGGTGATGTCGCCGTTGGCGAACACCGGGATGTCCACCGCCCGTTTGACGGCGGCGATGGCGGCGGTGTCCACGGGCGGGATGTACATGCGTTCCCGCGTGCGGCCGTGCACGACCAGAAGGTCGGCGCCGTTTGCCTGGCACTGGGCGGCCACTTCGGGGCCCGTCAGGTGTTCGTCATCCCAGCCGATGCGCATTTTCACGCTCAGGGGCGTGTCGGGGCCCAGGGCCTCGCGGGCCGCGCGCACCATGGCCCCGCACAAGGGCGGGTCCAGCATGAGCTTGCTGCCCGCCCCGCCGCCGGTGATCTTGGGCGCGGGACAGCCCATGTTGATGTCCAGCATGTCAAAGGCGACGCCCGCCTGGCGCACCAGACCGATGGCCTGGGCCAGGGTGTCGGGCTCGCTGCCGAACAGCTGCACGGCATACACGCCGCCGGGCGTTTTGTCCCGCAGAAGCTGCAGGCTCTTGCGGTCGCCGAAGGTGATGGCCTTGGCGCTGGCCATCTCGCTGACGGTCCAGGCCGCGCCGTGGCGCGCCATCAGATGGCGGCACGCGGCGTCCGATAAACCGGCCATGGGCGCAAAGGCCGCCCCCGCCGGGATGGTGAGTGAACGAAGCTGCATGGGTCCCCCCTGGATCTGGTATAGGTTGCCGCCGGGCACAAGGACCCGGTCTGCTTATTGTAACACACTCGCCATTCGTTCGCAATTTGTGTTATACTGTTTTTACAATGCCGGCTTTCGGGCCGGGCCGATCTTGCAACATGCGCGCCCGAGATGGCGCATTTATGGAGGAACTTGGATGAAACTGCTGGTACTGGACGGCAACAGCCTGTTGAACCGGGCGTTTTTCGGCATCCGGGTGCTGACCACCAAGGACGGCCGGTACACCAACGCTATTTTCGGATTCCAGAACATCCTGCTCAGCCTGTTGGGCACCCACGCGCCCGACGCCGTGGCCATCGCCTGGGACGAGCGGGCCCCCACCTTCCGCCACAAGGCCTACGACGGCTACAAGGCCACCCGCCACGGCATGCCCCCCGAGCTGGCCGAACAGATGCCGGTGGTCAAGCAGCTGCTGGACGAGCTGGGCTTTGTGCAGGTGAGCTGCCCCGGGTGGGAGGCCGACGACATTCTGGGCACCCTGTCCGCCGCCTGCGAGGCCACCGGCGGGCAGACCCTGCTGGCCACCGGCGACCGGGACAGCTTGCAGCTGGTGGACGAGCACACCACCGTGCTGCTGGCCACCAACCGGGAAACGCTGGTCATGGACCCCGACGCCATCCGGGAAAAATACGGCGTCGCGCCGCCCCAGCTGATCGATGTCAAGAGCCTGATGGGCGATTCGTCGGACAACATCCCCGGCGTAGCGGGCATCGGCGAAAAGACCGCTTTGGCCCTGGTGCAGAAATTCGGCAGCCTGCAGGGCGTGTACGACAACCTGGACGACGCCTCCATCAAGCCCAAGCAGCGGGAAAAGCTGGCCGCCGGGCGCGACATGGCCGAAATGTCCCGCATGCTGGGCACCATCCGCCGGGACGCGCCCATCGACACCGACCCCGAACACTACCGCCGCGGCCCCGGCGACCCGGCCGCGGCCGCCGCCCTGCTGGCCGGTCTGGAAATGCACAAGCTGGCCCAGCGCTGGAGCCTGGACGAGACCGTCCCCGCCCCCGCCGAGGCCCAAAGCCAGGCAAGGACCGTGGTCCCCTGCCCCCTGCCCGACGAACTTGCGGGACGGTGCTGGGTGGCCCGCACCGCCGGCAAGGAGGGCGGGGCCTGGTACGCCGTGCAGGACCAGCAGGTCTTTGCCCTGACGGACGCCGACCTGCCCCGCCTGGCGGACGGCCGGGCCGAGGTGATGGCCTTTGACGCCAAGCCCCTGTACCGCGCGGCCCTCGAAGCCGGCGGCGTGGGGGCGGCCATCCGCTTTGACGGCAAACTGGCGGCCTATCTTCTGAACCCGTCGGCCAGCCGGTACGAGGTGGCCGACCTGGCCGCCGAATACGGCGTGGCCCCGGCCTTTGTGTGTGAGCAGTACCCCGACGCCGGGGTCCTGGCCGCCCTGTGCGACACCCTGGGGGCCAAACTGGACGAACAGGGCCAGCACCAGCTGCTGGCCGAAATGGAACTGCCCCTGGCCCGGGTGCTGGCGGACATGGAACGCATCGGCTTTGCGGTGGACGCCGAGGGCATCCGGGAGTTCGGCGAGGGGCTGCGGGGCGAACTGGACGGCATCCTGCACCGCATCTATGACGCCGTGGGCTTTGAGTTCAACCTGAACAGCCCCAAGCAGCTGGCCGAAGCCCTGTTTGACAAGCTGGGCCTGCCGCCCCGCAAAAAGACCAAGAGCGGCTATTCCACCGACGCCGAAACGCTGGAAAGCCTGCGCGCCTACAGCCCGGTGGTGGACGACATCCTGCAATACCGCACCTACGCCAAGCTGCTGTCCACCTATGTGGAAGGGCTGCTCAAGGCGCTGGGGCCCGACGGGCGCATCCATTCCACCTTTATGCAGACCGAGGCCCGCACCGGGCGCATCAGCTCCACCGAGCCCAACTTGCAGAACATCCCCATCCGCACCGAGCTGGGCAGCCGGCTGCGGGGGTACTTTGTGGCCGGCGAGGGCTGCACCCTGGTGGACGCCGACTACTCCCAGATCGAGCTGCGCATCCTGGCCCACATCACGGGGGACGAGGCCATGTGCCGCGCCTTTTTGCAGGGGGCGGACATCCACCGCTCCACCGCCGCCAAGATCTACCACATCGACGAGGAAAACGTCACCCATGAGCTGCGCAGCGCCGCCAAGGCCATCAACTTCGGCATCATGTACGGCAAGGGAGCCTTCTCGCTGAGCAAGGACCTGGACATCCCGGTGAAGGAGGCCGAGCGCTTTTTGCAGACCTATCTGGACACCTTCCCCAAGGTGGACGGATATATGAAGGACTGCATCGCCCAGGCCAAGGAAAAGGGCTATGTGGAAACGCTGTTCGGACGCCGTCGGCCGCTGCCGGAGCTGGCCAGTTCCAATTTCCAGGTGCGCAGCTCCGGCGAGCGCATGGCCCGCAACACGCCCATCCAGGGCACGGCCGCCGACATCATCAAGCTGGCCATGGTCCATGTGTGGCAGCGACTGCGAAACGAAGGGCTGCGGGCCCGGCTGCTGTTGCAGGTGCACGACGAACTGATCGTGGAGACGCCCCTGGATGAAGTGGAACGGGTAAAGACCCTTTTGAAAGAGGAAATGGAACAGGTGGCGCAGTACAGCGTGCCCCTGACCGCCGAGGTGGGCACCGGCAAGACCTGGCTGGACGCCCATTGACCCATGGCGCATTGCAAGGAAAGAGGCAGACAGGAATGAAGATACTGGGATTTGAGTCCAGCTGCGACGAGACCGCCGCCGCGGTGGTGGAGGACGGACGGGTGGTGCTGTCCAACGTGATCGCCACCAGCGTGGCCGAACAGGCGCTGTACGGCGGCGTGGTGCCCGAGATCGCCAGCCGCCGCCATGCCGAGAGCATCAGCGCCGTGGCCGAGGGCGCCTTGCGGGACGCCGGGCTGCGCATGCAGGACATCGACGCCGTGGCCGTGACCTTTGCGCCGGGGCTGATCGGGGCCGTGCTGGTGGGGGTGAACTTTGCCAAAGCTCTGGCCTACGCCGCCGGCAAGCCCCTGGTGCCGGTGCACCATCTGCGGGGGCACATTGCGGCCAACTACCTGACCCACCCCGACCTGAAACCGCCCTTTTTGTGCCTGGTGGCCAGCGGCGGGCACAGCCACATCGTGCTGGTGGAGGACTGGTGCCGCTACAAGATTTTAGGCCGCACGGTGGACGACGCCGCCGGCGAAGCCTTTGACAAGGTGGCCCGCACCCTGGGGCTGCCCTACCCGGGCGGGCCCAGCGTGTCCCAGGCGGCGCGCAGCGGCGACCCCCACGCCTACCGCCTGCCCGTGCCCCACGTGCAGGGCAAGTACAACGTGAGCTTTTCGGGGTTAAAGACTGCCGTCATCAACGAGGTGCACAACGCCCAGCAGCGGGGCGAGACCATCAATGTGCCCGACATGGCGGCCAGCTTCCAGGAGCGCATCGCCCAGATTTTGGCCAAGAAGCTGCTGGCGGCCGCCGCCGACACCGGGGCCAAAACCGTCTGCCTGGCGGGCGGCGTGGCCGCCAACGGACGGCTGCGCCAGCTGGTCAACGACGGCGTGCAGAAGCTGGGGGCCAAAGTGTACCTGCCCGAGCTGAAATACTGCGGCGACAACGCGGCCATGATCGCGGCCCAAGGCTACTACGAGTACCTGGACGGCAACCGGGGCGGGCTGGACCTGAACGGTCTGCCCACCCTGGACATCGATTACCGCTGAAGCCCGCATCATCGACCGTCCAAAGGGCGGGGCTTGCGTATTTTGACCATCTATTGTAGAATAGAGGGACTGCTAGTATAAAATATTTGGGGTGTCTTTTATGTCTGAGGAAAAATTTTCCAATTTTCTGACCGAGATCATTGACGCCGACCTGGCCGAGGGCAAGGTCGATGCGATCCATACCCGGTTCCCGCCCGAGCCCAACGGCTACCTGCACATCGGGTCCGCCAAGGCCATCTTCATCAACTACATGATCGCCAAGACCTACGGCGGTCAGTTCAACCTGCGCTACGACGACACCAACCCCGCCCGGGAGGATGACGAGTATGTGCAGAGCATCCTGCGGGACCTGGAATGGCTGGGCGCCCACCCCAACGGCGGCATCTTTTACGGCAGCGACTACTTTGAAAAGTGCTACGAGTACGCCGAAAAGCTGATTGTCGAGGGCAAGGCCTATGTGGACGACCTGACCCGGGAGGAAATGCAGGAATACCGCGGCAACGACGCGGGCAAGCCCAGCCGGCCCTCCCCCTACCGGGACCGCACGCCGGAAGAGAACCTGGACCTGTTCCGCCGCATGCGCGCCGGTGAGTTCGCCGACGGCGAAAAGACCCTGCGGGCCAAGATCGACCTGGCCAGCCCCAACATGAACATGCGGGACCCGGCCATCTACCGCATCAAGCACGTGAGCCATCACCGCCAGGGGGACAAGTGGTGCATCTACCCGCTGTACGACTTTGCCCACCCGATCCAGGACGCCATCGAAGGCATCACCCATTCCCTGTGCAGCCTGGAATTTGAAAATCACCGCCCGCTGTACGACTGGGTCATTCAGAACGTGTTCGGCGGCGAGTTCCCCAAGCAGCGGGAATTTGCCCGTCTGAACGTGACCAACACGGTCATGAGCAAGCGGTATCTGCGGGAACTGGTGGAAAAGGGCATCGTGGACGGCTGGGACGACCCCCGCATGCCCACCCTGAGCGGCCTGCGCCGCCGCGGCTACACCCCCACGAGCATCTTTGACTTTGTGCGGGGGGCGGGCATCTCCAAGGCGGACAGCCTGGTGGATATGCGCCAGCTGGAGGCCGTGCTGCGCGCCGAGCTGGAACTGAGCGCCGCCCGCCGCGTGGCCGTGCTGGACCCCGTGAAGCTCGTCATTGACAACTACCCCGCCGACAAGTGCGAGTATTTTGACCTGCCCAACAACCCCAACCGGGACGCCAACGACGCTTCCACCCGGCCGGTGGCCTTCACCAAAGAGGTATGGATCGACCGCAGCGACTTCTTTGAGGTGCCGCCGCCCAAGTTCAAGCGCCTGACCCTGGGCAGCGAGGTCCGCCTGATGGGCGCGTACCTGGTGCGCTGCACCGGCGTGGACAAGGACGAGGCCGGCAACATCACGGCCGTTCATGCCGAAGCCGATCTGGAGACCCGCAACGGCAACCCTGCCGACGGCCGCAAGGTGCGGGGCACGATCCACTGGGTCAGCTGCGCCCACTGCGTAGACGCCGAGGTGCGCCTGTACGACAAGCTGTTCACCGAGGCCAACATGAACGGCATCCCCGACGACGCCGACTTCAAGGATTACCTGAACCCCGACAGCGTCGCCGTGCTGCCCCACGCCAAGCTGGAGCAGTGCCTGGAGACCGCCCAGCCCGGCGAGCGGTTCCAGTTCGTGCGTATGGGCTACTTTACCCCCGACAGCCACGACCCCCATGTGTACAACCGCATCGTGACCCTGAAAGACAGCTTCAAACTGGGCTGAATTTTTTGATCCAGGCAAGATAGACCCGCCCCCGTCTGCCAAACAGACGGGGGCGGGTCTTTGTGTTTTGGGCCGGCGGGTAAAGGGGCGGTAAAGTTTTGCTTGCCGGGGGCAGTCCGGCAGCTTTTCGCGCCCCAGCGGGCAAATGCGGGTTTTGCGGCGGCGGCGCGCTCCCCTGTCCCTTTACAAACCGGGGTCCGGACGCGCCTGTTATTTTACGGTGATTTTGCGGCGGTATGGTTTCGGGCGGGGCGGGGCGATGGGTATAATAACCCTGGCAGGCGGGAAAAGCCCGCCGCCCCCGGCCACGGCCGGGTGTGTGAAATGTGAGAATGAGGAGAGAAGAACGAGTATGCACACCGCAACCAAACGCGCGCTGGCCCTGCTGGGCGCAGCCGCCATGACCGCCGCCCTGGCCGGATGCACGGCCCCCGCCCCCAGCGAGAGCGCCCAGGCCACCCCCGCCGCCGCCACGGCGGCCCCGGCCGCCACGCCCGAAGCGGCCGCCAACACCCCGAAGTACATCTTCCTGTTCATCGGCGACGGCATGAGCTACCCCCAGATCCAGAGCACCAACTATTACCTCAGCGCCCTGGAAAACGGCACCAGCATGGGCGGCGACGGCGCCGTCCTGACCCACGAGGATGCTTTGAGCTTTGTGGATTTCCCCGTGGCGGGCAGCGCCCAGACCTATGACAGCACCTCCTTCTGCCCGGACTCGGCCTCCACGGCCACCTCCCTGTCCACCGGCCACAAGACCTATTCGGGCACCATCAACATGGACGAGACCGGCACCGTGGCCTATGAGACCATCAGCGAAAAGCTCAAGGACCAGAAGGATTACAAGATCGGCGTGGTGTCCAGCGTGAACCTGAACCACGCCACCCCCGCCGCCTTCTACTGCCACCAGGTCAGCCGGTCCAACTACTACGACATCGGCCTGGAAATGATCGACAGCGGGTTTGACTACTTTGCGGGCGGCGCGCTGCTGCAGCCCACCGGCAAGGAGGAGGACCAGACCGACCTGTATGCCCTGGCCGCCGACGCCGGCTACACCGTGGCCATGACCCAGGCCGAAGCCGAGGCCGTCACCGCCGACACCGGCAAGGTGATCCTGGTGGACGAGCATCTGGCGGACGGCGACTCCATGCCCTATGAGCTGGACCGCACCGACGATATGTGGAGCCTGGCTGACTATGTGGAAAAGGGCATCGAGGTGCTGGACAACGACACCGGCTTCTTTATGATGGTGGAGGGCGGCAAGATCGACTGGGCCTGCCACGCCAACGACGCCGGGTCCACCATGCACGACACCCAGGCCCTGTCCGACGCCGTGGACAAAGCCGTGGAATTCTACAACGAACACCCCGACGAGACGCTGATCCTGGTGACCGGCGACCACGAGACCGGCGGTCTGACCATCGGCTTTGCGGGCACCAACTACGATACCTTCCTGCAGAATCTGGCCAGCCAGAAGATCAGCTACGCCAAGTTTGACAGCGACTACGTGGCCGCCTACAAGGAAAACGGCACCAGCTTTGAGGAAGTGCTGGCGGACGTGCAGGAGCTGTTCGGCCTGACCACCGAAGCCGCCGCCGGCCAGGCCGGCGAGGACGGCGTGACCACCGACAGCGCCGACAGCCACCCCACCGGCGTGACCAGCGGCAGCCTGGTGATGACCGACTACGAGCTGCAAAAGCTGAAGGACGCCTACGACCTGACCATGACCAGGACCGAGGACACCCAGCTGGACCAGGAACAGTATGTGCTGTACGGTTCCTACGAGCCGCTGAGCGTGACCATCACCCACATTCTGAACAACAAGTCGGGCATCAGCTTCACCAGCTACAGCCACACCGGCCTGCCGGTGGCGGTGTTCGCCATGGGCGCGGGCCAGGAACTGTTTGAGGGGTACTACGACAACACCGACGTTTACTTCAACCTGGCCGAGCTGACCGGCGTGGCCTGAGCGCCTTTTGACCGAACCATTCCCGGAGTGTTTTCCTTCTGATACACAGCGTATCCCCGCAGTGCCGCCGCGCTGCGGGGACGCGCCGTGTTCTGGGGCCGCCGGCCCCGCAAATCCTTTTGGTTGGGAGAGACCGTTTTATGCTGCAAAAGAGTTTTGCCTGTTTTGTTGGATTTTTGCGCCGCATCTGGGGCGATCAGCCGGTAGGGCTTTCGGCCCTGCTGCCCGGCCTGGCCCTGCTGGCCCTGCTGCTGGCCCTGCCCACCGGGTACGAGGGGGCGCTGATCTACCAGGGGACTGAAAAAGTCCGCGCCACCGTGCTGGACACCAGCGAACAGGCCGTGCTGTACACCGGCCTTGTGCAAAGCGGCGAGCAGTACTGTACCTTACGCATCGAGCAGGGGCGCTTTGCCGGGGTGGAGTGCCAGGGCAGCAACCTGCTTTCGGGAAGTCTGGCCCAGGACAAGCTGTTTGCCGCCGGGGACAGCGCCTTTGTGGTGGTGAGCTACCAGGGGGATGTGATCACCTCGGTGACCATGATCGACCATTACCGCATCGCCTGGGAGGCCGTGCTGGCCGCCGTGTTCGCCCTGCTGCTGGTGCTGTTTGCCGGGCCCGGGGGCGTGCGGGCGCTGCTGTCCTTTGTGATCACGGTGCTGGCTATCTGGAAGCTGCTGATCCCCGCGGCCCTTAAGGGCGCGGACCCCGTTTTGGTGGGGCTTTTGGTGGTGGCGCTGCTCAGCGTGGTCATCATCGTGTTCGTGTACGGGTGGGACCGGCGCAGCCTGACCGCCGTGCTGGGCAGCATGTTGGGCACCCTGACCGCCTGCGCCCTGGGGATGCTGTTCACCTCGCTTTTGCACATCCACGGGGCGGTGATGACCGACAGCGAGACCCTTTTGTACGCCGGGTACCAGAACCTGGACCTGACCCGCATCTTTATGGCCAGCATCTTTGTGGGCGCGGCGGGGGCCACCATGGACCTGGCCGTGGACATCACCAGCGGCGTGTGCGAGGTGGTGCGCAAGCGCCCGGACATCCGCCCCTGGGAGGCCGTGGGCTGCGGCATGCGCATCGGCCAGGCGGCCATGGGCACCATGACCACCACCCTGCTGCTGGCCTATTCGGGCGGGTGTATGGCCCAGCTGATGGTGTTCATGGCCCAGGGCACCCCGGTGCTGAACATCCTGAACTACAAGTATGTGGCCAGCGAGATCCTGCAAACGCTGGCGGGCAGTTTCGGGCTGGTGACAGTGGCCCCTTTTACGGCTGTGGCCGCCGGGCTTTTGCTGACCCGCCGCCCGACGGCCTGCGCCCTGCCCCGCGCCCCGCAAAACGCCCCCTTGACCCGCCCGCGGACCGATGTGGTATAATGAAAGCATCAAAAAGCAAGGGAGGCTTTGTCCATGCAGGAAGTGTACGAGTTTTTGAAGCAGTGCGGCACCTATTACCTGGCCACCATCGACGGCGACCAGGCCCGGGTCCGGCCCTTTGGCACCGTGGACTGGTTCGACGGCCGCCTGACCATCCAGACCGGCCGCCGCAAGGAGGTGTCGCGCCAGATCACCGAGAATCCCAATGTGGAGCTTTGCGCCTTTGACGGGCAGCGATGGCTGCGGGTCAGCGCCACCGCCGTGGAGGACCCCCGCATCGAGGCCCAGGAGCACATGCTGGCGGCATACCCGTCCTTGCGGGAGCTGTACGCCCCCGGCGACGGCAACACCCAGATCTTTGCGCTGGAACACGGGCAGGCGGTGTTTTCCTCCTTCAGCGAAGAGCCCCGCACCGTGACCTTCTGACGCCGGGCGTTGCCCTGGCAGCATGCCGGCCCCGGGCCCTGCCCGGGGCCGGTTTTTTGGCCCGGCGGGCCGATATGGGGCAAAACCGGCGGGAAAAGTGGGCAAATCCCCTTGACAGACGCCCCGCGCTGTGGTATTATAAAACACGCATTCTGGTGGGGCCACTGTGGAGAGGTGTCCGAGTGGTTTATGGAACTGGTCTTGAAAACCAGCGATTCGCGTGAGCGGACCATGGGTTCGAATCCCATCCTCTCCGCCATTTTTTGTAAAAAGTGAATAGTTCATCACTTTGACTTGGAGTAATACTCAAGAGGTCGAAGAGGCGCCCCTGCTAAGGGCGTAGGGTCTTAACGGGCCGCGAGGGTTCAAATCCCTCTTACTCCGCCAACAAAACCCGCGATCCATCGCAAGATGGTCGCGGGTTTTGTGTTTTATACGACCCCGTTACGACCCGGGGCGCACAGACAGGGTACCGGCACGCAAAAAGGGCGGGCCGCCCGGCCGCAAACGCGGCGTGGGCGGCCCGTCCCTTTCTGTTCAGGTACGGCTCAGCGGAAAAGCCTTACATCAGGCTGCGGTACAAAGCGGCGATCTCCTCCACGCTGGTGTCGCGGGGGTTGCCGGGGCAGCAGGCGTCGGCAAAGGCGCTCTCGGCCAGGAACTGCACGTCCTCTTCCTTGACGATGGCCTTGAGGTCGGCGGGGATGCCCACGTCGGCGGACAGCTTCTTGACGGCGTCGATGGCGGCCTTGCGGTACTCGGCCTGGGTCATGGTCTCGGTGCCGGTGACGCCCATGGCCTTGGCCAGCTCACGGTACTTCTCGCCCGAATACTCGGCGTTGTACTCCAGGCCGGTGGGCAGGATGATGGCGCAGGCAACGCCGTGGGGGGTGTCGTACAAAGCGCTCAGGCCGTGGGCCATGCTGTGCACGATGCCCAGGCCCACATTGGAGAAGCCCATGCCGGCAATGTACTGGGCCAGAGCCATGCCCTCGCGGCCTTCGGCGGTGTTGGCCACGGCGCCGCGCAGGTTCTGGGAGATCAGGCGGATGGCTTCCAGATGGAACATATCGCTCATTTCCCAGGCGCCCTTGGTGATCAGGCCCTCAATGGCGTGGGTCAGGGCGTCCATGCCGGTGGCGGCGGTCAGGCCCTTGGGCATGCTGCTCATCATGTCGGGGTCCACCACGGCCACGTCGGGGATGTCGTTGGTGTCCACGCAGACGAACTTGCGCTTCTTCTCCACGTCGGTGATGACGTAGTTGATGGTGACTTCCGCCGCGGTGCCGGCGGTGGTGGGCACGGCGATGGTGAACACGGCATGCTTCTTGGTGGGGGCCACGCCCTCCAGGCTGCGCACGTCGGCGAACTCGGGGTTGTTGATGATGATGCCGATGGCCTTGGCGGTATCCATGGCAGAGCCGCCGCCGATGGCAACGATGCAGTCAGCGCCCGAAGCCTTGAAGGCCTCGACACCGGTCTGCACGTTCTCGATGGTGGGGTTGGCCTTGATCTGGCTGTACACCTCGTAGGCAAAGCCGGCAGCGTCCAGCAGGGCGGTGACCTTGCCGCTGACGCCGAACTTGAGCAGGTCGGGGTCGGTGCAGACAAAAGCCTTCTTGTAGCCGCGGGCGGTCAGTTCGGGAACGATGTTGTCGATCGCGCCTTTGCCATGGTAGGAGATGTTGTTCAAAACGATGCGGTTCGCCATAAATACTGCCTCCATTACTGTGTTGTATCCTAGCATCAAGCGGCCCGGTGCCGCCCTTTGTGAATAGTATAACATCCTGCGCCGCGCCTTGTCCTTGGGTGAAGGTAGCGGATTTTTTGGTAAAATTCTACTGCCCGCCGGCCCCGGGCAGGGGCGCTTCCCTTTTCGGGCGCTTCCTATATATAAGAAAAGGCGCTGCGGCGGTTCAGTCGTAATCGTACTCAGGGCTTTCGGCGGCGCGGGCGTCCAGGTAGCGGGCCAGGCGCTCCATGTCCGCAAAACTGACGCGGCCGGTGTCGGCCAGGGCCCCCAGCATGGCCCGCAGGTCCCCGCCGTACAGCCGGCGCAGATGCTCGGCGCTGACCGCCCCGCAATAGGTCGCCCGGCGCACCAGCGGCGTATAAATGTTCTTGTTGCCCTGCTTGTGGGGGCGCACAAAGCCCTTGGCCTCCAGGCGCAGCAAAAAGTTCAGCAGCGTCGAGTCTGCCCAGGCGCAGTCTTCGGGCAGGCGGGCCGCAATGTCCCGCCGGGCGGCGGGCTTGCCGCAGTCCCAAAGAGCCGTCATGACCTGTTCCTCACTGTGGGATAGTGTTTCCATGGTGCATCTCCTACGTTTGTGGTTGATTTATTTGATTTTATTTTACATTTGTGGGTGATTTTTCGCAAGCCAAAAAGTTGCACAAAGATCGTTTCCTATTTTTGTCTGTTTTTTCGAGACGTTCTTTTACATTTGTAAAAGAGTTTGTGCCTCCCGTGCGGACATTTGCCGTTTTGCCCTTTCCGCACCGGGCTGCCGGCGCGGTTTTCGGGATTTTGACGGGCGGCGGGGACGTTGCGAGGGTCGGCGGCGGGGGCGTATAATACAGGCATCGGGCCCCCGGGGCCCGCCAAGGTGTAAGATACAGGAGGGGTTTTCCCATGGCGAGAGTGTATAATTTCAGTGCCGGGCCGTCCATGCTGCCCGAAAGCGTTCTGCGTACCGCCCAGGCCGATCTGCTGGACTACAAGGGCTCCGGCCAGAGCGTGATGGAGATGAGCCACCGCAGCAAGTGGTTCGATGA
>DBRU01000033.1:10443-13796 GCA_002306375.1 Faecalibacterium sp. UBA1360 | reverse complement strand
GGCGCCACCCAGCAGTTCGCCATGGTGCCGCTGAACTTCATGACCACCGGCACCGCCGATTACCTGGTCACCGGCAACTTCAGCAAGAAGGCCGCCGAGGAGGCCGCCAAGTTCGGCACCGCCCGCATCGCGGCGTCCAGCAAGGACAAAAACTTCACCTACATCCCCGACGTGAAGGCCATCGAGTATGACCCCAACGCCAGCTACATCCACATCTGCCAGAACAACACGATCTTCGGCACCACCTTCGTGGACGTGCCCCAGGTGGAGGGCATCCCCCTGGTGGCGGATATGAGCTCGATGATCTTCTCCGAGCCCACCGATGTGAGCAAGTACGGCTGCATCTATTTCGGCGTGCAGAAAAACGTCGCCCCCGCCGGCATGGCCGTGGCCATCATCCGCGAGGACCTGCTGGGCAAATGCGCCAAGGGCATGACCCCCGACAAGATCCCCACGATGATGAACTACACCACCCTGCTGAACGCCGACAGCATGTACAACACCCCGCCCTGCTGGTGCATCTACATGACCGGGCTGGTCATGGATTACCTGGAGCAGGAAGTGGGCGGCCTGGAGGAAATGAAGAAGCGCAACGAGGCCAAGGCCAAGATCCTGTACGACTATCTGGACGGGCAGGACTTCTACACGAACCCCGTGGAAAAGCCCTATCGCAGCCGCATGAACGTGACCTTCACCTCCCCCACCCAGGAGCTGGACAAAGCCTTCTGCGCCAAGGCCACGGCCGAGGGCCTGCTGAACCTGAAGGGCCACCGCCTGGTGGGCGGCATGCGGGCGTCCATCTACAACGCCATGCCCGAAGCCGGCGTGCGCAAGCTGGTGGACTTTATGGAAGCGTTCCGCAAAGAGAACGCCTGACACACACAACAGGGAGGCACACCGCCAATGTATACCGTCAAGACCATGAACGCCATCTCCCCCGTGGGGCTGGCCAAGCTGCCCGCCGGGCAGTTCGAGATCGACAACGAGACCGCCGCGCCCCAGGGCATTCTGGTGCGCAGCGCCGACCTGCATGAGATGCCCCTGCCCGACAGCCTGCTGGCCATTGCCCGGGCGGGCGCCGGCACCAACAACATCCCCATCGACAAGTGCACCGAGGCGGGCATCGTGGTGTTCAACACCCCGGGCGCCAACGCCAACGCCGTGGCCGAGCTGGTGGTGGGCGCCCTGGTGGCGGGCAGCCGCAACCTGCCCGACGCCATCCAGTGGGCCAAGGGCCTGAAGGGCAGCGCCACTTTGGCCAAGGATGTGGAAAAGGGCAAAAAGCAGTTTGTGGGCCCCGAGCTGCGGGGCAAGACCCTGGGCGTCATCGGCCTGGGGGCCATCGGCGCCCGGGTGGCCAACGCCGCCGTGGCCCTGGGCATGGAGGTGCTGGGCTATGACCCCTACATCAGCATCGACGCGGCGTGGAGCCTGTCCCGCAGCGTGCAGCACTGCGTGGCTTTGAGCGACATGCTCCCCCGCTGCGACTACCTGACCGTGCACGTGCCTTATATGCCTTCCACCAAGCATACGGTCAACGCCCAGACCCTGGCCATGTGCAAGGACGGCGTGCGGGTGCTGAACTTCGCCCGGGGCGAGCTGGTGGACACCGCCGCCATTCTGGAAGCGCTGGAGACCGGCAAGGTGGCCGAATACTTCTGCGATTTCCCGGCCGAGGAGCTGCTGGGCGTGCACGGCGTGTACTGCACGCCCCACCTGGGCGCTTCCACCCCCGAAAGCGAGACCAACTGCGCCGTGATGGCCGCCAACGAACTGAGCGACTACCTGAAAAACGGCAACATCACCCACAGCGTCAACCTGCCCGATGTGCAGCAGCCCCGCATGGGCGGACGCCGGGTGTGCATGATCCACAAAAACGCCCCCGGCGTGATCTCGGCCATCACGAGCATTCTGACCGACGCCAACCTGAACATCGAGAACATGGTCAACAAGAGCAAAAAGGACATCGCCTACACCATGCTGGATGTGACCGGCGCCCTGGATCCGGCGCTGACCCAGCGCCTGACGGCCATTGAGGGCGCGGTGCGTGTGCGCGTTTTGTAAAAAATCTGCCTTTCTTCTTTGTCGACAGCCATATTCCAAAAACACGCGGCGGCCCGTTGGGGCCGCCGCGTGTTTTTGGAGCGCCGGGGTCAGTGGGTGTACTGGGCGATCATGTCGTCCAATTCCAGCAGCGCCTTCTCGGCTCCGCGGGTCATCTTGCGCACGGCCCGGCGCACCTGGCGCTGGTCGTGGGTGGCGGCGTACACCGCGGCGGCGCCGACGGCCGCGCCCATCACGGCCATGGCCATCGTAGTTGTCATGTTTTTCATGAGAAAACGGCTCCTTTCGCTGTAAACTGCCTCTTTCAGGGGTACGGGGATAGTTTTCCTAACCGTTTCGCCATTATGCGTCTTTTTTTCCGGCTCGTGTTGTGGTAAAATCATCTCACCGCCCGAAAACGGGCAAATTTTCCACGAAAAGAGCGTGCGTCCCATGTCCACAGCCCCCAAGACCGTCCTGTGCATCCACGACCTGCCCGGTTTCGGCCGGGCGGGGCTTTCGGTCATCGTGCCGATCCTGTCCGCCTTGGGCGTGCAGGCCGTGGCGGTGCCCACCGCGGTGCTGTCCACCCATACGGGGGGCCTGGGCGCGCCGGCGCGCATGTCCAGCCCGGGGTACGGCCCCGCCGCCCTGGCCCACTACCGCCGTCTGGGCGTGCGCTTTGACTGCATCTATTCGGGGTATCTGTCCGAGACCTCCCAGGCGCTTTTGGTGGAGCAGGCCATGGAATACTGGCCCGACGCCCTGGCCGTGGTGGACCCGGTCATGGGCGACAACGGGCGCATGTACAGCGGCCTGCCCGACGAGATGCCCGGCGCTTTGCGTGCGCTTTGCGCCAGGGCCGACCTGATCCTGCCCAATCTGACCGAGGCCGCCCTGCTGCTGGGCGAAATGCCCGCCGCCCCCGATGCCGACGCCGCCACCGCCGCCGCCCTGGCCGCCGATGCCGCCGTACGCCTGACCGCCCTGTGTCCTCGGACGCTGGTGACCGGCGTGGCGGCGGGACGCAGCATCCTGTGCGCGGGGGCCGACCGCCAGGGCGGCGCCTACACCGTGCGCACCCCGTTTTTGCCCCGGCTGTTCCACGGCACGGGGGATATTTTCGGCGCGGTGCTGGTGGGCCGGCTGTTGCAGGGCAACGTGCCCGAAGCCGCCGCCCAGGCCGCCGCGGCCTTTGTGGGGGACTGCCTGCGCGCCACGCCCGAGGGCGCGGACGAACGCCTGGGCGTTTGGCTGGAGAGCGCCTTGCCCCGGCTGTGCCCCCGCGACTGAATCTGCTACATATAAAA
>DBRU01000033.1:0-10388 GCA_002306375.1 Faecalibacterium sp. UBA1360 | reverse complement strand
GACGACAAAAAATTGAAGCGCGCCGGGCTTGACTATTGGCCCCAGCTTGATATAACATATTATCAGGACCTTTCTGCCTTTTTGGCGGAAAACGACGGCCCGTTTTTCCTGTTCAGTTCCAAGGCCACCCACCGCCACACCGACCTGCCCTACCCGGACGGGGCCTACCTGGTGTTCGGGCGGGAGGATGCCGGCCTGCCCGAGGAACTGCTGGTGCGCCATCCCGAGTGCTGCGTGCGCATCCCCATGCGCCGGGGCGAGCGATGCCTGAACCTGTCCAACGCCGTGGCGGTGGGCGTGTACGAGGCGCTGCGCCAGTGGGACTTCGCCGAACTGGAAACAAGGGGCCAGCTGACGAGATATGAATGGAACTGAGAGGAAGTGCACCCCGACGATGGAACGCAAACTAGCGATCGTGACCGATTCCAGCTGTGACATCCCGAAGGAGCTGGCCGAAAAATACCATATCGACATCGTGGATTTTCCCATCAATCTGGACGGGAAAGAGTATTTTGAGCGCCGCGATCTGACCTACGAACAGTTTTATGAGATGATGCGCGCGGCCCAAGGCGTGCCCACCACCGCCGCCATCACCCAGATGCAGTGGCTGGAAATCTATGAAGGGTATGCCGACAAGGGCTATACCGACGTGCTGCATGTGAGCATCAACAGCACGGGCTCGGCCACCTACAACTACGCCAAACAGGCCGCCGCCGAGCTGGCCGAGGAGCGCCCCGACTGCCGTATGCGCATCCGCCTGGTGGACAGCCATACCTATTCGATGGTGTTCGGACATTATCTGTGCGAGTGCGCCCGCAAGCTGCGCAACGGCGGCGATCTGGACGCCTGCGTGGCCGAGCTGGAGCGCAAGTATGCCTGCGTGGAGGCCTGCCTGGCTGCCTACAGCCTGAAACAGCTGAAAAAGTCCGGCCGCGTGTCGGCGGCCGCCGCCTTTGCGGGCGAGCTGCTGGGCCTGCGCCCGGTCATCAGCCTGACCGACGGCGTCAGCCAGGTACAGGCCAAGGTGCGGGGCGACGCCGCCGTGCCCCCGGCCATGATCAAATTCGTCAAGACCCGGGTCGAGGACCTGCGCCAGACCCCCTACATGGTNNNNCCCCATGGTCGTGTTCCAGCTGGGCGGCGTGGTCAGCGCCAACACCGGGCCGGACGCCGTCGCCCTGATCTTTGAGGGAAAGCCCCGCCGCTTTGCGGACTGAGCGCCGCCCTGACCGAGCTTTCGAGAAGAAATGCCGGGCCGCCGTTCTCTTTTGCGGACCATGCGAGAGAGCGGCGGCCCTTTTTGTGTCCCGCCGTGCGGGACCGAACATTGCGAGGAATACAAAAATGGAAACCACATCCACACTGACTTTGCGGGAATGTATGGTGGGTGACCGCAAATTTTACCGCCATGTGGCGGCGGTGGTGCTGCCCATCATCGTACAGAACACCCTGTCCAACGTGGTCAGCCTGCTGGACAACGTGATGGTGGGCCAGGTGGGCACCCTGCCCATGAGCGCCGTGGCCATCATCAACCAGCTGCTGTTCGTGTACAACCTGGTCATCTGGGGCAGCCTGGCCGGGGCGGGCATCTTCGGCGCCCAGTTTTACGGTCGCGGCAACATGGAGGGCGTGCGCCAGACCTTCCGCATCAAGCTGGTCACGGCCGCCGCCCTGACTGCCGGGGCCATCGCCCTGTTTCTGGCCGCGGGGACCCCGCTGATCACCCAGTACCTGAAGGGCGACACCTCCCCCGCCGACGCGGCCGCCACCCTTGTGTATGCGCGGCAATACCTGTGGGTCATGCTGCCCGGCCTTGTGCCCTTTGCCGTGACCCAGGCCTACGCCGGCACGCTGCGGGAATCCGGCCAAACCACCCTGCCCATGAAGGCCAGCATGACCGCCATGGCCGTGAACTTTGTGCTCAACGCCCTGCTGATCTTCGGCCTGTTCGGCCTGCCGGCCCTGGGCGTGATGGGCGCGGGCATCGCCACGTCCGCCTCCCGTTTGGTGGAGTGCGCCATCGTGGTCAGCGGGGCCCACCGCAGCACCCAGCGCTACCCCTTCTTTATCGGGGTGTACCGGGGCTTTACGATCCCGGCGTCCCTGGCCCGGGAGGTGGCCGTCAAGGGTGCGCCGCTGCTGCTCAACGAATTTTTGTGGAGCGTGAGCCAGGCGGCCCTTCTGCAATGCTACTCGGCCCGGGGCATCCAGGTGGTGGCGGCGCTGAACATCTGCAACACCATCACGGTCATTTTCAACGAGGTGTTTTTGTCCCTGGGCAACGCCACGGCCATCCTGGTGGGGCAGGAACTGGGCGCCGGGCACAAGGACGGGGCCCGGCGCACGGCCTGGCGCATGATCTGCCTGAGCGTGGCCAGCTGCCTGGTCATGGGCAGCCTGCTGGCGCTGTTCAGCCCGCTGATCCCCCGCATCTACAACACCGAGGCCGCCATCCGGGCCACGGCTTCCAGCCTGATCCGCATGGCCGCGCTGTGCATGCCCCTGTTTGCGGCGGCCAACGCCATGTACTTTACCCTGCGTTCGGGGGGCAAGACCTTCATCACCTTTTTGTTCGACAGCTGCTTTACCTGGGCAGCCAACGTGACCATGGCCTTTGTACTGACCCGGTACACCGGGCTGGACATCGTGACCGTCTACTTCTTTGTGAACGTGCTGGACATCGTCAAGTGCATCCTGGGATTTATCCTTGTGCGCCGGGGCGTGTGGGTGCGCACGATCATTGAATAAGGTTTACCGCCCGGCCTCTGGACCGGCAAATGGACCCGCCCGGCCCCTTGCAAGGGGTCGGGCGTTTTGCTATAATGAAAAATTGTTGAGCAACTTAGGATTTTAGGCTCCGCCGCCGTGGGCGACCCCACGCGGCGACAAACCGGCCGGGGCTGGCGGTCCCGCGCGCGGTCAAAATCTATCCGCCGGAGTATACGTATGCTGAAATGGATCATTGCTTTCGCGGCCGCCGTGCTGGCGGTCTTTCTGGGCGTGCGGCTGGCGCTGCACGCCGACGCCCCCGCCGACGCGGCCCCCGTCGCCGGCGCCCGGCGCACCAACCGCATGGTGCGCTGCGCCCTGATCGCCGCGGTGTATGTGGTGCTGTGCCTGGTGTTGCAGCCCTTCTCCTACGGGGCCGTGCAGGTGCGCATCGCCGAGGCGCTGTGCCTTTTGCCCGTGTTCGGGGCCGAATACATCGTGGGCGTGACGCTGGGGTGTTTTCTGGCCAATCTGTTCGGCTCCACGATCATTGACGTGATCTTCGGCACCACGGCCACCTTGCTGGCCTGCCTGGTCACCTGGCGGCTGCGCCATGTGCGCATCAAGGGTCTGGCCATCCCCGCTTCCCTGCCTCCTGTTTTGTTCAACGCCGTCATCGTGGGCATCGAGATCAGCGTGTTTTTCACCGAGCTGTCGGTGGTCAGCGCGCCGCTGTGGCTGCTGTGCGTGGGCAACGGCATCTCGGTGGGCATCGGGGAACTGATCAGCTGCACCGTCGTGGGCGTGGCGCTGGTCAAACTGATCGAATCCAACCGCGCGCTCCAGCGCGTTTTTGCAGAAAAGTAAGAGGTTTTGTATGACGCCCGATGTGATCCTGTGGGACTGGAACGGTACCCTGCTCGACGACGTGGACCTGTGCCTGGACGCGCTCAACCGTCTTTTGGCACGCTTCGGCTACGCTCAGCGCTACGACATGCCCGCCTACCGGGAGATCTTCGGGTTCCCGGTGGAGGAGTATTACCAGCGGGCCGGCATGGACTTTGAGAAGGACCCCTTCCCCGTGCTGGCCGAGAGCTATATGCAGGACTACATCCCCAACTCGGCCGCCTGCCCGTTGGCCGGCGACGCCGTGGATACGCTGGAGCGGTTCCGTACCGCGGGGCGGCGGCAGGTGATCCTGTCGGCCTCGCCCATCGGCACGCTGGAAAATCAGGTACACGAGCGGGACATCCGCCCTTACTTTGACCGGCTGCTGGGGCTCGGGGACATCTACGCCAAGAGCAAGGTGGACCTGGGACTCAATTACCTGCAGGAAAGCGGGCTGGACCCCGCCCGCGCCGTGATGATCGGCGACACCGTGCACGACTTTGAAGTGGCCCGGGCCATGGGGGTGCGCTGCGTTTTGTACAGCGGCGGCCACCAGAGCGCCCGCGTGCTGGGCGGCACCGGCGCGCCGGTGTTCGATACCTTAAGCGAGGCCGCCCGGTGCGTGTTGGATGGCCAAAGCGGCTGAACCCGCGCCCCAGCAACAAAAAATTCCTTTGAACACCCGCGCAAGGTTTGACACGGACCCTTGCGCGGGTGTATTATATTTAAGCGTATCCTTTTACCCGAATAATACAGCCGGCCCGCGCCGGCGGAAACCACAGGGGTTCGTTTATGTCTTTTATGGAAAAACTGTTCGGAACTTTTTCCGACAAAGAATTAAAGCGCATCAAGCCGCTGGCCGACAAGGTGCTTGCCCTTGAGCCCGAGATGCAAAAGCTCACCGACGCGGAATTGCAGGCCAAGACCCCCGCGCTGAAGGAAAAGCTGAAAAACGGCGCCACGCTGGACGACATCCTGCCCGAGGCCTTCGCCGTCTGCCGCGAGGCGGACTGGCGCGTGCTGGGCCTCAAGCCCTACCCCGTGCAGGTCATCGGCGGCATCGTGCTGCACCGGGCCTGCATCGCCGAGATGCAGACCGGCGAAGGCAAGACCCTGGTGGCCACCATGCCCGTCTACCTCAACGCCCTGACCGGCGAAGGCGTGCACGTGGTGACCGTCAACGACTACCTGGCCAAGCGCGACAGCGAGTGGATGGGCAAGGTCTACCGCTTCCTGGGGCTCAAGGTCGGGCTTGTCATCCACGCCGTGACCCCCGCCGAGCGCAAGAAGGCCTACGAGGCCGACGTGACCTACGGCACCAACAACGAGTTCGGCTTTGACTACCTGCGGGACAACATGGTGGTGTACAAGGCCAACATGGTCCAGCGCGGGCATGCCTACGCCATTGTGGACGAGGTGGACTCCATCCTCATCGACGAGGCCCGTACCCCGCTGATCATCTCGGGCAAGGGCGAGGATTCCAGCGTGATGTATAAGCGCGCCGACGACTTTGCCAAGACGCTGAAAAAGAGCGTCATCGTGGAGCTGGACGACAAGGTGGCCGCCGAGGAACAGGTGGACGGCGACTATGTGGTGGACGAAAAGCACAAGAGCTGCACCCTGACCGAGAGCGGCGTACAGAAGGCCGAAAGCTGGTTCGGTGTGGACAACCTGGCCGACGCCGACAACATGACCCTGCGCCACTACATCGACCAGGCCATCAAGGCCCGGGGCGTCATGCACCGGGACACCGACTACATCGTCAAGGACGGCGAAGTCATCATCGTGGACGAGTTCACCGGCCGCCTGATGTACGGCCGGCGCTACAACGACGGCCTGCACCAGGCCATCGAGGCCAAGGAAGGCGTGACCGTGGCCGCCGAGAGCAAGACCCTGGCCACCATCACCTTCCAGAACTATTTCCGCATGTACAAAAAGCTGGCCGGCATGACCGGTACGGCGTCCACCGAGGCCGACGAGTTCAGCGAGATCTACGGCTTGCAGATCGTCAGCGTGCCCACCAACAAGACCCGCGCCCGCAAGGACCTGCCGGACAGCGTGTACAAGACCGTCAAGGGCAAGTACGACGCCGTGATCGACCAGATCGTGGAATGTCACGAAAAGGGCCAGCCCGTGCTGGTGGGCACCGTCAGCGTGGAAAAGAGCGAGACCCTGTCCAAGATGCTCAAGGGCCGGGGCGTGCCCCACAACGTGCTCAACGCCAAGCACCATGAACGCGAGGCCGAGATCGTGGCCCAGGCCGGCAAAAAGGGCGCCGTGACCATCGCCACCAACATGGCCGGCCGCGGTACCGACATCATGCTGGGCGGCAACGTGACCTACATGGCCAAGGCCGCTTTGCGCAAAGAGCTGGAGCGGGACCTGGTCAAGGAGGACGAGGCCGTGCAGGTCGCCTACGAGACGGCCCGCGCCGCCGCCAAGGCCGCCGGCGCTCCCCTGCCGGAAAAGCCCGCCCCCGTGGACCACACGGCCCGGCTGGATCTGCTGCTGACCGAGGCCGACGGTCA
Source organism: Faecalibacterium sp. UBA1360 (assembly GCA_002306375.1). GTDB lineage: Bacteria > Bacillota > Clostridia > Oscillospirales > Ruminococcaceae > Gemmiger. Next base: position 4,263 of record DBRU01000033.1, on the reverse strand, counting down.
CGCCGACACCGACGACGCCCAGATCCTGGCCGCCCGCAAGCGCTTTGACGAGCTGACCGCCGAGTACGAGCCCGGCGTGCGCGCCGAGGCCGAGGCTGTGCGCGAGGCCGGCGGGTTGTTCATCATCGGCACCGAACGCCATGAGAGCCGCCGCATCGACAACCAGCTGCGCGGCCGCGCGGGCCGCCAGGGCGACCCCGGCGCCTCCCGCTTCTTCCTGAGCCTGGAAGACGACCTGATGCGCATTTTCGGCGGCGAGCGGGTGCAGAACCTGATGAACTCCCTGGGCATCGAGGAAGACATGCCCATCGAGAACAAGCTCATCACCAACACCATCGAGAGCGCGCAGAAAAAGCTGGAGGCTTCCAACTTTGCCATCCGCAAACAGGTGCTGCAATACGACGACGTCATGAACCAGCAGCGCGAGATCATCTACAAGCAGCGCCAGATGGTTCTGGATGGGGAGGACATTTCGGGCAAGCTGCATGAGATGATGCGCCAGTCCATTGACGACAGCTGCGAGGCCTACCTGAGCGGCGAGACCGCCGACGACTGGGATTTTGCCGCGCTGCGCCGCCATTACATGAACTGGCTGTGCCTGCCCACCGACTTCCAGTACACCACCGAGCAGCTGGGCGAAGTCAAGCGCGAGGAAGTGGCCCAGACCCTGTACGACCGGGGCATGCAGATCTTGCAGGCCAAGGAGGCCAAGTACGGCGCCCAGACCATGCGCGAGCTGGAGCGCATCTGCCTGCTGCGCAACGTGGACTCCAAGTGGATGGACCACATCGACAACATGGACCAGCTCAAGCAGGGCATGGGCCTGCGCGGCTACGGCCAGCACGACCCCGTGGTGGAGTACCGTCTGGAAGGCTTTGCGATGTTTGACGAGATGATCGCCACCATCCGCGAGGACGCCGTGCACATGCTGCTGACCATCGAGATCCGCCGCCCCGAGGCCCAGCCCCAGCGCGAACAGGTGGCCAAGCCCACGGGCGAAGGCGCGCCCGCCCGCCCCGGCGCCAAGGGCAGCGCCCCCGTGCGGGTGCAGAAGATCGGCCGCAACGATCCCTGCCCCTGCGGCAGCGGCCTGAAGTGGAAAAAGTGCACCTGCAAGGAATACCACCCCGACCTGTGATCTGACCTTACAGACCCGGACTTTTGCAGTCCGGGTCTTTTTTTGCGGCAAAAGGGCGGGCGGGGGTCTTCTCAAAAACGGTCAACGGGCTATAATGGAAGCAAGAGGCTGACCAAGGCGGTCAGCCCGCACAAGGAGCTTTGCCCCATGAACGAGAAGTTTTACGCCCTGCCCCCGGAAAAGCGGGAAAAGATCCTGCGCGCCGGGTACCGGGTCTTTGCCCAAAGCCCCTACCGCAAATGCCCCGTGCAGGAGATCGCGGACGAGGCGGGCATCAGCAAAAGTCTGTTGTTCCACTATTTCCGCAACAAAAAGGAGCTGTACCTGTTTCTGTGGGACCACTGCGTGGACCTGACCCTGGAAGAGCTGCGCCGCTGTGTGAAGGAAAGTTCGGGGGAACTGTTATCGATCTTGCGGTGTTCCCTGCGCGCCAAGGCCGGGCTGCTGCGCGCCTACCCGGACATGGCCCTGTTTGCCCTGCGGGCCTACTATGAAAAAGACCCTGAGGTCTGCGGGGACATCCAGACCCGGGCCGCGCCCTACCTGGACCTGGACTATGTGGCCGAACTGACCGGCCTGCCCCGGGACAAGCTGCTGCCCGGACGCCACGCCCAGCGCATCTGGCAGGCCCTGTGCCGGGACTGGATCGGATTTTTGTGGCAGGTGCAGCTGAAAGGTCGCCTGGACCTGGAAGCGCTGCTGAAGGAATGTGAGGAGATCCTGCAATTTTGGGAGAGCATCTTCCGCCGACAGGAGGAAAAGGAATCATGCAAGCCATCCAAACCCAAGGCATGACCAAGTATTACGGTCGGGCCCGTGGCATCGAAGATCTGGACCTGTGTGTGGAGCAGGGAGAGTTTTTTGGGTTCATTGGCCCCAACGGCGCGGGCAAAAGCACCACGATCCGCACGCTGCTGGGGCTCATCTCCCCCACCTCGGGCGACGCCCGGGTGCTGGGACTGGACATCCGCACCCGGCGCCGGGACATCCTGGCCCGGGTGGGATACCTGCCCGCCGAATGCGCCTACTACCCCGGGCAGCGGGTGCGGGACGTGCTGCGCCTGTCCGCCGGGCTGCGGGGCGTCGACTGCAGGGCGGCGGCCCGAACCCTGTGCGAGCGGTTGCAGCTGGACCCCGCCGCCAAAGTGGAGGAGCTGTCCTTTGGCAACCGCAAAAAGGTGGGCATCGTCTGCGCCTTGCAGCACGACCCGGCGCTGCTGATCCTGGACGAACCCACCGGCGGGCTGGACCCGCTGATGCAGCGGGAATTCTTCCGGATACTGGACGAGCGGTGCGCCGCGGGGAGCACGGTGTTTTTGTCCTCCCACATTTTGTCCGAAGTGCGCCGCCACTGCACCCGGGCGGCCGTCATCCGGGACGGGCGCATCATCGCCTGCGACAAGGTGGAGGCCCTGGCCGACACAGGCGCCCGCCGGGTGCTGGTGCGGGGCGAGTTTGACCCCCACGGACTGGCCGGGGTGCGGGGCGTGGAGACCACCGACGACGGGCTGCGTTTTTTGTACAGCGGCCCCATGCAGGCGCTGATGCAGGCCCTGGGCGCCGCGCCGCTGCGGGACGTGCAGATCACCGAGCCCGACCTGGAGGACGTGTTCCTGCACTATTACGCCGAAAGGGGTGAACAGGCATGACGCTGTTTGGTCACGAGCTGCGCCAGGGACGCATCGCCCTGACGGTGTGGACGCTGTGCATCGGCTTTTTTGTGCTGGTCTGCGTGATGATGTACCCGGAATTTGAGGGTCAGATGGAGGAAGTGGGGGCGATGTTTGCCTCCATGGGCGGGTTCACGGCCGCGTTCGGCATGGACCGGCTGAACATCGGCACACTGATCGGGTTTTATGCCATCGAGTGCGGCAGCATCATCGGTCTGGGCGGCGCCATGTACGCTGCGCTCACCGGCGTGGGCGCCCTGGCCCGGGAGGAAGGCGGCCGCACGGCCGAATTTCTGCTGACCCACCCCATCGCCCGCCCCCGGGTCGTGGCGGCCAAGCTGGCCGCCGTGGCCGTACAGGTGCTGGCGCTGGATCTGGCGTGCTTCCTGTTCGGGGTGCTGTCGGTGGTCATGATCGGCCATGAGGTGCCCTGGCAGGACCTGGCGCTGCTGCACGGGGCCTACCTGCTGCTGCATCTGGAACTGGCGGCGCTGTGCTTCGGCCTGTCGGCCTTTGTGCGCCGGGGCGGGCCGGGCGTCGGCCTGGGGCTGGCGGTGGCGCTGTACTTTTTGAACCTGATCGCCAACGCAGCCCCGGCGGCGGACTGGCTGAACTACGTGACCCCCTTCGCCTACACCGACGGCGCGGACCTGCTGACCGAGGGCGCGCTGGACCCGGCGCTGGTGTGGCCGGGGATGCTGTACGGCGCGGCGGCCATCGCGCTGGCCTTTGTGAAATACAGCCGCAAGGACATCCGATGATTTTGCAAAAGGGCGGGAAAAATCCCGCCCTTTGCCTATCGGGGCCGAATGTGGTAGAATGGGAGGAAATCCATCACCGGGAGGACCCTTTTGATGAAAGCACACATTTCCGCCGAGCCGCGCTGCGCGCTGCTGTGGAATTTTGGCCCCCAGCAGACGGGCTACGCTCATCTGGCGCGCACGGCGGCCGCCTTTGGGCTGAAGCTGCGCGCCGTGGGCACGGCCGACTTGGGCCGCATCGTGGGCGATCTGTGCGCCGGCAAGACCCGTCAGGCCGCCCCTGCCGCCCAGGCCCCCACGGCCCGGGCCGCGCTGATCGTCAGCGGGCTGCGCCACGACGACGGTACTTTGGGCCGTTTTGTGGATGAAGTGCGCCGGGGCGGGGCGGACATCCCCTTGCGGGCCATGGTGACCCCCACCAGCCGCACCTGGACGCTGGGGGCGCTGCTGGCCGAACTGGACCGGGAACACGACGAGACCGCCGGAGGCCGCCCGTGAAGGCCCGCACCGGCCTGGCCCTGGCCCTGGCGGCGGCCCTGCTGCTGGCGGCGGGCATCAGCGTATGGCGCAGCGCCACGGCCCCCAAAAGCTACACCGTGACCTGGTGGGATGTGTTCGACACCGTGACCGTGCTGACCGGCTACGCCGACAGCGAAGCCCAGTGGCAGGCCCAGGCCGACGCCGTGCACGAGGA
>DBRU01000087.1 GCA_002306375.1 Faecalibacterium sp. UBA1360 | reverse complement strand
GTCTGGGACGAAGCCCAGCAGGTCTACCTGTACGTGCAGGGCGACCAGTCGGTGCTGCTTCTGCTGTACGGCGTGGCCACCGTGCTGATCAGCGTATTGATGTTCTTGGTGTGGCGCGGCAGCCTGAAAAGCGCCTACAAGGCCCAGTGCCTGAAGGAAGAGGGCTCCCACCTGAACACCTTCAAGGAAGACCTGGCCAGCCTGCTGGACGAGAACATGCACCGTCTGCTCATGACCCCGCCCATGTTCTTCATCACCGCGCTGACCATTTTGCCCCTGATCTTCATGATCTGCATGGCCTTCACCAACTACAGCAAACTGGACAACCACCTTGTTCTGTTCGACTGGGTCGGCCTTGACAACTTCGTCGCCCTGTTCGACTCCAACAGCATCCTGGGCAGCACCTTCGGCTCGGTGCTGATCTGGACGCTGGTCTGGGCCGTGTTCGCCACCTTCTCCAACTACATCTTCGGCATGATCCTCGCCCTGGTCATCAACCGCGAGGACACCCGCTTCAAGGGCTTCTGGCGTTTCTGCTTCGTTTTGTCCAGCGCCGTGCCCATGTTCGTCTCGCTGCTGATCATGCGCACCATGCTCCAGCCCAACGGCGCGGTCAACGTGCTGCTGCGCAGCCTGGGCCTCATCGGCGCCACCGACAGCCTGCCCTTCTTCACCGACCCCACCTGGGCCCGCGTCACCGTCATCGTCATCAACATCTGGGTGGGCGTTCCCTACACCCTGATGCAGCTGACCGGCGTTTTGCAGAACATCCCCGCCGAGCTGTATGACGCCGCCAAGGTGGACGGCGCCGGCCCCGTGCGCACCTTCTTCAGCATCACGCTGCCCTACATGCTCTACGTCACCACCCCGTACCTGATCTCCGCCTTCACGGGCAACGTCAACAACTTCAACGTCATCTACCTGCTGTCCGGCGGCGACCCGGTGGTGGACCTGGGGTCCACGGCCGGCAGCACCGACCTGCTGGTCACCTGGCTGTACAAGCTCACCATCGACAAGCAGTACTACAACATCGGTGCGGTCGTAGGCATCATGACCTTCATCATCCTGTCCATCGGCGCCCTGTTCACCTATCGCCGCAGCAAGTCTTACAAAGAGGAAGGTGGGTTCTAAGCCATGAAAGATAAGCAGAAAAGCGCAAAAGCCATCCGCCGGCGCAACAACATCATCGTTCACACCATTCTCGCCATCCTGGCCGCCATCTGGGTGTTCCCGGTGCTGTGGGTCATCATGACCAGCTTCCGCGGCGAAAAGGGCTCCTACGTGTCCACCTTCTTCCCCCAGACCTACACGCTGGACAACTACATCCGCCTGTTCACCGACACCACGATCCTCAACTTCCCCCAGATGTTCCTCAACACGCTGATCATCGCGGCCTGCTCCTGCGTGCTGTCCAGCTTCTATGTGCTGTCGGCCTCCTTCTGTTTGTCCCGCATGCGCTTCCGCATGCGCAAGCCCTACATGAACATGGCCATGATCCTGGGCCTGTTCCCCGGCTTCATGTCCATGGTGGCCGTGTACTTCATCCTCAAGGCCGTGGGCCTGACCGAAGGCTCGCTGATCCGTCTGGCGCTGATCCTGTGCTACTCCGGCGGCGCGGCGCTGGGCTTCCAGATCTGCAAGGGCTTCTTTGACACAATGCCCATGGCCCTGGACGAGGCCGCCCGCATCGACGGGTGCACCCGCTGGCAGATCTTTACCAAGATCACCCTGCCTTTGAGCAAACCCGTCATCGTCTACACGGTGCTCACCGCCTTCATCGGCCCCTGGGTGGACTTCATCTTCGCCAAGGTCATCTGCCGGGCCAACTCCGACCAGTACACCGTGGCCATCGGCCTGTGGAAGATGCTGGAGAAGGAATACATCGACAGCTGGTACACCAGCTTCGCCGCGGGCGCCGTGCTCGTGTCCATCCCCATCGCCATCCTGTTCCTCAAGCTGCAAAAGTACTACGTGGACGGCATGTCCGGTGCGGTCAAGGGCTGATGCCCGCCGCCGAACGAAAGGTCCGATCATGGGCGATACACGCAACCCTTTCAACACACAGCGCTTTGCCCGCCAGTACCACTATGACGGCGGCGACCTGGGCGCCCGGCTGACCGACGCCGGCACCGAGTTCCGCCTGTGGGCCCCCACGGCCCGGCAAGTGGTGCTGCACCTGTACCGCGCGGGGCACAAGGCCCGGGCGTTTGCCCAGGTCCTGCCCCGCCGGCAGGCGCAGGGCGTCTGGTTCTGGCACACGCCCGAGCGTCTGGACGGCGTGTACTATGACTACGAGGTCACGGTGGACGGCGTCACCCGCCGCACCGCCGACCCCTATGCCCGGGCCTGCGGGCTCAACGGGCAGCGCAGCATGGTGGTGGATCTGTCCGCGACCGACCCCGAGGGCTGGTCCCGGGACGCCGCCCCCGCCCGCCAGGGCGAGGACGTGATCTACGAAGTGCATGTGCGCGAATTTTCCTGGGATGAAAGCGGGGGCTTCCCGCCCGAAGCCCGGGGCAAATACAAGGCCTTTACCTGCACGCAGACCGGCCTGTTCGGCGAGATGGGCCGCCCCACCGGGGTGGCTTATCTGCGTTGGCTGGGGGTGACCCATGTGCAGCTGATGCCGGTATTCGACTACGGCTCGGTGGACGAGTCCCGCCCCCAGGGCGCGTTCAACTGGGGGTACGACCCCGTGAACTACAACGTGCCCGACGGGTCTTACTCCTCCGACCCCGAACACGGCGAGGTGCGCATCCGCGAGCTCAAGGAGCTGGTGCAGTCGCTGCACCGCCAGGGGTTGCGGGTCATCATGGACGTGGTGTACAACCACACCTACCACCGGGACTCCTGGCTGGAGCGCACGGTGCCCGGGTACTACTACCGGGCCTGGCCGGACGGCACGCCCTCCGACGGGTCCGGGTGCGGCAACGACCTGGCCAGCGAGCGCAGCATGTGCGGGCAGTACATCCACGACTCGGTTTTGTACTGGGCTGAGGAATACCACATCGACGGCTTCCGCTTTGACCTCATGGGTCTTTTGGACACCGGGCTCATGCAGCGCATCCGCACCTCGCTGGACGAGCGCTACGGCCGGGGCGAGAAACTCGTCTTCGGCGAGCCCTGGGCCGCCGGCCCCTCGGCCGTCAAGCGGGGCACCCGCCTGGCCAACAAGGACAGCCTGGCCGCCATGGACCTGCAGATCGGCGCCTTCTGCGACGGTGTGCGGGACGCGGTCAAGGGCAGCGTCCAGCACCGGGAAAAACCCGGCTTTGTCAACGGCGGGCGCAAGTTCGAGGCCAGGATCCTGCACAGCGTGGCCGCCTGGTGCGGCGGCGGGCGGGAATTCAAGGCCGCCGCCCCCTCCCAGGTGATCACCTACCTGTCCTCCCACGACGACATGACCTTGTGGGACAAGCTGGTGGCCACCCTGGACCCGGGGCTGCACTACGACGCCGGCACGCCGGAGGTGCTGCGGGCCAACAAACTGGCCGTGGCCATCCAGATGACCTGCCAGGGGCGGCTGTTCCTGCTTTCGGGCGAGGAATTCGGCCGCACCAAGGCCGGGCAGAACAACACCTACAACGCACCCATCGAACTCAACCGCCTGGACTGGCGTCGGGCCTGGCAGATGACCGGCCTGGTGGACTATTACCGGGGCCTGATCGCCCTGCGCAAGCGCCTGCCCGCCCTGTGCGACAAGGACCCGGGCGCGCGGCGGCGCATCCTGGCCGGGCGCATCCCCGCGCCCCGCTGCGTTACCGTGGAGCTGGACAACGCCGGCAGCGTGTGGCGGCGGCTGATGATCGTGTACAACGCCGGGGCCGACCCCCTGCCCGTGCCCCTGAAAGGGGAGGGGTGGGAGCTGCTGGCGGACGGGGAGTCCTCCTTCCTGTGGCAGGACCCCCGCCCCGTGACCGAAGCCACGGCCGCGCCCATGTCCGCGCTGATCCTGGGCAGACGAGAGGTCTGAAGGAAACGACTATGCGACTGATTTACGGCAAGCAGGACTTTTGCAGCCTGGACCGCGGGCAGCAGACCTGCTTTCTTGTGACCAACGGCCTGGGTGGCTTTTGCTCCCAGACCATCGTGGGCGGCGCCAGCCGCAACGACCACGCGGCGCTCATGGCCTGCACCCGGGCGCCCAACAACCGGTGGAACCTGATCCACCGCCTGGAAGAGACCCTGACCCTGGCCGGGCGGCAGCAGCACCTGTCGGCCCAGCGCTTTGCCGACGGCCCCGACGAGGACGGCTGGCACAACCTGGACAGCGTGGTCATCGATCCGCTGCCCGTTTTTACCTACACCCTGGGCGGCGTGCGGGTGGAAAAGCGCCTGGCCCTGGACTGGGAGCACAACACCCTGGCCGTGCGCTACCGCCTGGACAACGACGCCGACACCGAGGCCCGCCTGGCCGTGACCCCCTGGCTGCAATTTGTGCCCAAGGGGCAGGACCTGGACCCGGCGCAGGCCTTTGCCTTTGACGGGCAGCGGGTGCTGGCCGCGGGGCTGTGCCTGCACCTGCGCACCAACGGCCGGGCCCGGGGCTTTGACACCCGCCACGCCATGCTGTACTACGACCACGACGTCTGCGACGGCCGGCGCGAGACCGGCCTGACCGCCGCCTGCTGTGTGATCGAGTACGCGGTGGCCCCCGGCGGGCAGGGCACGCTGGACCTGGTGTTTACGCTGGACGGGCAGGCGCCTTCCGCCGCCGTGGTGCTGCGCCAGGCCGCCCGGCGGCTGCAAGCCCTGGAACGGGGCGGCGGCCTGCGCGACCCGGCGGCCCGGCAGCTGGCGGTGGCGGCGGACGCCTTCATCGCCCGGCGGGACTCCACGGGCGGCAAGACCATCCTGGCCGGGTACCCCTTCTTTGAGGACTGGGGCCGGGACACGATGATCGCCCTGCCCGGCTGCGCCTTGGCCACCGGCCGGTACGACGACGCCAAGAGCATCCTTTCCACCTTTGCGGCCCACGAGCGCCGGGGCCTGATGCCCAACCTTTTCCCCGAAGGCGGCAAACCGCCCATGTACAACACGGTGGACGCGGCGCTTTTGTTCATCAACTGCGTGTGGCTGTACTACCGGGCCACCGGCGACGGCGACTTTGTGCGCCGCTGCTGGCCGGTCATGCAGCGCATCGAGGAAGCCTACCGCACCGGCACCGACTACGCCGTGGGCATGGACCCCGCCGACGGCCTGATCGCCGCCGGCCAGGGCCTGGACCAGCTGACCTGGATGGATGTGCGCATCGGCGACATCCTGCCCACGCCGCGCCACGGCAAACCCGTGGAGATCAACGCCTACTGGTACAACGCCCTGTGCATCCTGAGCCGTTTGGCCCGGACCGTCATGGCCCAGGACGGCAGCGCATACGATGCCCTGGCCGGGCGGGTGCGGACCAGCTTTGTGCAAAAATTCTGGCGCGAGGACGCCGGCTGCCTGCGGGACGTGCTCTCCGGCACGGCGGCGGACGAACAGATCCGCCCCAACCAGATCTGGGCCGTGTCCATGCCCTTTACCATGCTGGACACCCGCCGCCAGCAGGGGGTCGTGCGCGCCGTGCGCCGCCACCTGTACACGCCGGTGGGCCTGCGCACCCTGTCCCCCGACGACCCCGCCTTCCACCCCGTGTACGGCGGGGCCCAGCGGGACCGGGACCTGGCCTACCACCAGGGCACGGTGTGGCCCTTCCCCCTGGGCGGGTATTATCTGGCGTATCTGCGGTCGGAACAGTTTTCCGCCGCCGCCCGCCGCCGCGTCAAGGGCGAGCTGGACGCCATTCTTCCCGCTTTGCGGGAGGGCTGCGCCGGCCAGCTGCCCGAGATCTACGACGGGCTGACCCCCACCGTCTCCCGCGGATGCTTTGCCCAGGCCTGGAGCGTGGGCGAGGTGCTGCGGGTGTACCGGGCGCTGGAAGACCCGGCGTCCGTTTTCGGCGACTGACCCCTTTGCGGGGACCGTCATCTACGAGCAAATGAGGTGAATCATCATGGAACAGGCATTGCAGACCATCCTGACCCAACGCTTCGGCACCACGCTGGACACCGCCACCGCGCAGCAGATCTATCTGGCGCTCATGCTCTACACAAAAGAGCGCATGGCGGACCTGCCGCCCGCCGAGGGCAAACGCAAGCTGTACTATGTGTCGGCTGAATTTCTCATCGGCAAACTGCTGTCCAACAACCTCATCAACCTGGGGCTGTTTGACGAGGCCGAAGCCCTGCTGGCCCGCCACGGTCATGACCTGACCGACATCGAGGAGGCTGAGAACGAGCCCTCCCTGGGCAACGGCGGGCTGGGACGTCTGGCGGCCTGCTTCCTGGATTCCATCGCTTCCCTGGGCCTTTGCGGCGACGGCGCGGGGCTCAACTACCACGAAGGCCTTTTCTACCAAAAGCTGGAGGACAACAAACAGCGGGAATACCCCAACCCCTGGATCACCCCCGAAAGCTGGCTCACCGACACCGGCGTGCGCTTTACCGTGCCCTTTGAGGGCTTCTCCCTCAATGCGGTCATGTACGACGTCTGCGTGCCCGGCTACAACGGCCAGCGCAACGCCCTGCACCTGTTCGACGCCGACACGGTGGACGAGTGCATCATCCACGACGGCATCAACTTTGACAAATGGGACGTCATGCGGGGCCTGACGCTGTTTTTGTACCCCGACGACAGCGACGAGACCGGCCGCCTGCTGCGGGTATACCAGCAGTATTTCCTGGTCAGCGCCACGGCCCAGCTGATCCTCAAAGAGACGGCCGAGCGGGGCGGGGATATGGAACACCTGCACGAGTATGTGGCCGTGCAGATCAACGACACCCACCCCACCATGATCATCCCCGAGCTCATCCGCCTGCTCACCGAGCGGGGCATGAGCATGGACGACGCCATCCGGGAAGTCAGCGCCACCTGCGCCTACACCAACCACACGATCCTGGCCGAGGCACTGGAGACCTGGCCCCTTGACTACATCCGCCGCGTGGCCCCCCAGATCGTGCCCATCATCGAGGAACTGGACCGCCGGGCCAAGGCCCTGTGCGCCGACCCGCGGGTGGCCATCCTGGACGAGGGCGGCCGGGTGCACATGGCCCACATCGACATCCACTACGGCTACAGCGTCAACGGCGTGGCCGCCCTGCACACCGAGATCCTCAAAAACACCGAGCTGCGCCCCTTCTACGACCTCTACCCCGAAAAATTCAACAACAAGACCAACGGCATCACCTTCCGCCGCTGGCTGCTGCACTGTGACCGCCCGCTGGCCGCCTACATCGAAAGCCTCATCGGCCCCGGCTTCAAAAAGGACGCCGCCGGGCTGGAACGGCTGCTTTCCTTCCAAAAGGACCCCGCCGTGCTGCACGAACTGCGCGCCATCAAGCGGCAGAACAAGGTGGAGCTGGCCCGCTACCTCAAGGCCAGCCAGGGCATCGAGATGGACCCCGATTCGGTGTTTGACATCCAGGTCAAGCGCCTGCATGAATACAAGCGCCAGCAGCTTAACGCTTTGTACGCTGCGTATAAATACCTCGAAATTAAACAGGGGCGTATCCCCGCCCGGCCTCTGACCATGATCTTCGGGGCCAAGGCCGCCCCGGCCTACACCATTGCCAAGGACATCATCCACCTGATCCTGTGCCTGAGCCAGCTGACCCAGAGCGATCCCGACGTGCGGGACCATCTGCGGGTGGTCATGGTGGAAAACTACAACGTCTCCAAGGCGGCCAAGCTGATCCCGGCCTGCGACATCTCCGAGCAGATCAGCCTTGCCTCCAAGGAAGCCTCCGGCACCGGCAACATGAAGTTCATGCTCAACGGCGCCGTGACCCTGGGCACCATGGACGGCGCCAACGTGGAGATCGCCGACCTGGTGGGCCCGGACAACATCTATACCTTCGGCATGGATTCCAAGCAGGCCATCGACCTGTACGCCTCGGGCAGCTATTCCCCGGCGGCCCTGTACGATTCCGACGAGGACATCGCCCGCCTGGTGGACTTCATCGTGGACCGGCGGATGCTGCGCATCGGCGACGTGGACTGCCTGTGCCGTCTGTACAAGGAAATGGTCACCAAGGACTGGTTCATGGCCCTGCCCGACCTCAAGGACTACATCGCCGTCAAGGAGAAGGCCCTGGCCGACTACGAGGACGAGGCCGCCTGGAGCCGCAAATGCCTGGTGAACATCGCCAAGTCGGGCTACTTCTCCTCCGACCGCACCATCGCTGAATACAACCGGGACATCTGGCATTTGTAAAATACATCTGTTTCGCTGTATAATCGAAAAAGAGAAAACGAAATAGGAGGACACCACCCCATGCGTGAAACCGGTATCCTGATGGCGGTCTCTTCGCTGCCATCCCCGTACGGAGCAGGCGACTTCGGCCGCTGTGCCCGCGACTGGATCGATCTGCTTTGCCAAAACGGCGTGACCCTGTGGCAGATCCTGCCCCTGAACCCCACCGGCTACGGCAATTCGCCCTACCAGCCCTATTCCTCCTTTGCGGGGGACGAGATCTACCTGAGCCTCGAACGGCTGGCCGAACAGGGCCTGCTGGACGCCGCGCCCGCGCCCTTCCGCGCCAGGGAGAGCCGGGTGGACTACGAGGCCATCCGGGAATGGAAGGAACCCCTTCTGCGCGAGGCCTGCGCCCGCTTTGTTCCCAACGCCGAGTATGAGGAATTCGCCAAGCAGGGCTGGGCCGCCGACTATGCGGTGTTCCGGGCCTTCAAAAAGGCCAACGACCGCCGCTGCTGGCTGGAATGGCCCGACTGGCAGCGGGACTGGCCCCTGCACCGGGACGCCGACCTGGGCGAGTATGAGGACGAGATCCGCTACCATTTGTTCCTGCAATACCAGTTCAGCCGCCAGTGGGCCGCCGTGCGGGACTACGCCCACGAAAAGGGCGTGCGCATCCTGGGGGACGTGCCCTTCTATGTGGGCATCGACTCGGTGGATGTGTGGGCCGGGCGGGAAAACTTCCTGCTGGACTCCGACGGCCGCCCCACCTTCATCGCCGGCGTGCCGCCGGACTATTTCAGCGCCACCGGCCAGCGCTGGGGCAACCCCATCTATGACTGGGACAAACTGCGGGCCGACGACTTCGAGTTCTGGGTCAGGCGCATCGGCTACAACCAGACCCTGTTCGACATCATCCGCATCGACCACTTCCGCGCCTTTGACACCTACTGGAAGATCGCGGCGTCCTGCCCCACGGCCATCGACGGCCAGTGGATCGAAGCGCCGGGCTATGCCGTGCTGGACACCCTCTACCGCCGCCTGCCCGGCCTGGCCCTGGTGGCCGAGGACCTGGGGGACCTGCGCCCCGAGGTGCTCCAGCTGCGGGACCACTACCGCCTCAAGGGCATGAAGGTGCTGGAATTCACCCTCAACGCCGAAGGCCGCGAGGTCTACGACGCCCTGCCCGACCGGGAAAACCAGATCCTCTACACCGGCACCCACGACAACGCCACCTTGCGGGAATGGTACTCCGCCCTGCCCGCCGTGCAGCGCCGCCGTCTGTGCCGCTGGCTGGCCGGCCGCGGGTTCGACCAGGGCACGGCCGTGCAGCGCATCGTGGCTTTGGCGCTGGCCTCGCCGGCCCAGTGGGTGGTCATCCCCGTGCAGGACGCCATGCAGCTGCCCGCCGCCGCCCGCATGAACACCCCCGGCACCGTGGGCTCCCCCAACTGGGAGTGGCGCCTGCCTGAACTGGGCAAGGCGGCCAAGGCCCTGGAACGCCTGCGTCCACTGATCCGAGCGCGAAAGGAGAATCCATGAACTTTGCGGCCGTCTTTCACCGGGCCCAGGCCCCGTACAGCTACGCCCCCGACCCCGACACCCTGATCCTGCGCTTGCAGACCGACCCCGGGGTGGAACAGGTGTTCGTGTGCTGGGGCGACCCCTTTGAGGCCGGCATCCTGGGCGGGGCCGAGCGCTGGCAGGGCCGCCGGCAGCCCATGCCGGCCCCCCTGGCCCTGGAACACGCGCTGTGGTGGACCATTGAGCTGCGCCCGCCCTACAAGCGCTGCCGCTATTACTTTGAGCTGCACCAGGGCGGGGAGGTGTGGCTTTACGGCGAGGACGGCTTTGCCGCCCCGCCGGCGGACGGGGAACACCCGGCCTGCTTCACCCAGCCCTGGCTCAACCCTGCCGACATCCCGGCCCCGCCGGCCTGGGTGGCCGATACCGTGTGGTACCAGATCTTCCCCGACCGCTTTGCCCGCAGCGCCCAAAGCCCCGTGACCACCCCCTGGCGGGACGGCCCCGTGACCAACCGCCAGCGCTTCGGGGGCGATTTGCGGGGCATTGCCGAAAAGCTGGACCACATCGCCGGGCTGGGGGTCAACGGGCTTTACCTCAACCCGATCTTTGCCGCCGACTCGGTACACAAGTACGACACCCGGGACTACGAGCATGTGGACCCGGATTTCGGCGCCGACGCCGACTTTGCGGCGCTGGTGGACGCGGCCCACGCCCGGGGCATGCGGGTCATGATCGACGCGGTGTTCAACCACAGCGGGGCCCGCTTTGCCCCCTGGCTGGACGTGCAGAAAAACGGCCCCGCCTCGCCCTACTGGGACTGGTTCATGGTCAACCGCTGGCCGCTGGACGGCCCCTTGCGGGACACGAGGGACGGGCGGTATTATTCCTTCTCCTTCGCCCCCTTCATGCCCAAGCTCAACACCAACTGCCCGGCGGTCGTCGACTACCTGGCCGGATTGTGCGAGCGCTGGGTGCGGGACTTCCATGTGGATGCTTTGCGCTTTGACGTGGGCAACGAGATCTCCCACCTTCTGATCAAGGAGATCCATCGCCGGGTCAGGGCCATTGACCCCCAGGTCTACCTGCTGGGCGAGATCTGGCACGACGCCTCCCCCTGGCTGGAAGCCGACGAGTACGACGCCGTCATGAACTACCCGCTGCGCCGGGCCATCACCGACTTTTTCGGCGACCCGGCCCGCAGCGCCCAAAGCCTGGGGTGGGACCTGTACCGCTGTCTGGGCATGTACCGCCGCCAGACCGTGCGGGCCCAGTTCAACCTGCTGGACTCCCACGACACCGTGCGCCTGATCACCCGTTCGGGCAGCGAGGACGCCTTCTTCCAGCAGCTGGCGCTGCTGTTGTGCCTGCCGGGCAGCCCGAGCCTGTACTACGGCACCGAGATCGCCCTGCCCGGCGGTCATGACCCCGACTGCCGTCGCTGCATGCCCTGGGACAAACTGGGCGAGCCACAAAACGCCGCCTGCATGGACACCCTGCGCGCCCTGATCGCCCTGCGCCGGGCCTTGCCCGCGCTGCGGGGGGATGATTTCCGTTTCGTCGATACCGGCCCCGGCCGCCGCGTGTGCTGCCGGCGGGGCGATGTCGAGATCCTCCTCAACGCCGGGGCCGGGCCCTGGACCCTTGCCCTTGGCGGCGAGGTCCTGTTTGCCCGGGGCCTCGGCGGGCCCGCCGCCTGCCTTGCGCCCGGCGGCATCTGTATCAGGAGGGACCCTCATGCTTGACAAGACCCAAAAGGACTGGTGGAAACGCGCCGTCGCCTACCAGGTCTACCCCAAGAGCTTTCAGGACACCACCGGCAGCGGCGTGGGCGACCTGCCCGGCATCGTCAGCCGGCTGGACTACCTGCAAACCCTGGGCATCGATGTGATCTGGCTGTCGCCGGTGTTCGCCTCGCCCCAGATCGACAACGGCTACGACATCTCGGACTATCGGGCCATCGACCCGCTGTTCGGGGACCTGGAGGATATGCGCACCCTGATCCGGGAAGGCAAGCGCCGGGGCATCGGCATCATGCTGGACCTGGTGCTCAACCACAGCTCGGACCGGCACCCCTGGTTTCAGCGGGCCCGCGCTTCCCGGGACGACCCCTGCCACGATTACTATGTCTGGCGCGACGGCGTGCCCGGGCAGTATCCCAACGACATGCTGTCGGTGTTCGGCGGCCCCGCCTGGGAATGGGTGGAGGAAGTGGGGCAGTACTACTTCCATCAGTTCGCGCCCCAGCAGCCCGACCTCAACTGGGAAAACCCCGCCCTGCGCCGGGAACTTTACGACATGATCCTTTGGTGGATGGACCAGGGGGTGGAAGGCTTCCGCCTGGACGTCATCGACCAGATCGCCAAGGAGCCGGACAAAAAGATCACCAACAACGGCCCGCGCCTGCACGAATTTCTGCGGGAGCTCAGCGCCGAGACCTTCCAGAAAGGCTGCCTGGTCACGGTGGGCGAGGCCTGGGGCGCCGACATCCAGCGCGCCAGGCTGTACAGCGCGCCGGACGGCAGCGAGCTTTCCATGGTGTTCCAGTTCGAGCAGATGGTTTTGGACCAGAAGCCCGGCGGGGCCAAGTGGGACCTGGCGCCCCTGCCCTTTGTCAAAATGAAGCAGAGCTTTGCCCGCTGGCAGCAGGGCCTGCACGGCCGGGGGTGGAACAGCCTGTTCCTCGACAACCACGACCTGCCGCGCATCGTCTCCCGCTGGGGCGACGACGGGGAATACCGGGTGCAGTCGGCCAAGCTGCTGGCCACCATGCTCCACGGCATGCAGGGCACGCCCTACATCTACCAGGGCGAGGAACTGGGCATGACCAACATCCGCCTGCCCATCGACCAGTATAAGGATGTGGAGATCCTCAACTATTACAACGAGGCCGTGGCCAAGGGCTGCCCCGAATCCCGGGTCATGGAATCCATCTGGGCCAAAGGGCGGGACAACGCCCGCACCCCCATGCAGTGGGACGACGGCCCCAACGCCGGCTTTACCACCGGCACGCCCTGGCTGCCCCTCAACCCCAACCATACGGCCATCAACGCAAAAGCGGCCCTGGCCGACCCAGACTCAGTCTTTTACCATTACCAGGCGCTGATCCGCCTGCGCAAGACCTACCCGGTGTTCGTGGACGGCGACTTCACGCTGCTGGACGCCGAGCATCTCACGGTCTTTGCCTACGAGCGCAAGGCCGCCGACGGCCGGCTGCTGGTGGTGTGCCACTTCGGCGCCGACGCCTGCCGCTGGACCTGCCCGGCGGACTGGAAGGGCGCCCGGGTGCTGCTGTCCAACTACGCCGAACCCGCCGACGCCCTGCGCCCGTGGGAAGCCGTCATCTACTACCGTCCCGCCGGGACCTGATGCGAAAGGGGGCCCCATGCCCGATATCCGCGCCGTTCTGTTCGATCTGTACGGCACCCTGATCCATGTGCGCACCGACGAGGAGGACCTGACCCGTCTGTGGAAACCCCTGAGCCTGTTTTACGCCTACCACGGGGCCCTGTATACCCCCCAGGAACTGCGCCAGGCCTATCGGGAAGGCGTGCGCCAGACCGAGGCCACGGCCCGGGCCCACACCGGCGTCGACGACCCCGAGATCCGCCTGGAGGACGTGTTCCGCGCCCTGTTCATGGAAAAAGGGGCCCGGGTCACCCCCGAGACCCTGCGCTGCGTGGGCGGCATGTTCCGCGCCTGCTCCACCGACATTGCCGAGCTCTACCCCGGGGCGGGGCGGCTGATCGACGACCTGCGCGCCGCCGGCAAGACGGTGGTGCTGCTGTCCAACGCCCAGCGCATCTTCACCGAGCCGGAAATGCGCATGCTGGGGTTGTACGACCGGTTCGACAAGGTGTACATCTCCTCCGACTGGGGGGTCAAAAAGCCGGCGGCCGAATATTTCCAGTACGCCCTGCGGGCGCTGGACCTGCCGCCCGAACAGGTGGCCATGGTGGGCAACAGCACCCACGACGATATGCGCACGGCCCACGCCCTGGGCCTGCACACCTGCCACCTGAACACCGACAACGAGCCCACGCCCGACTTCTGCGACCTGGCCTTGACCGGGGCCGACTATGCGTCGGTGCGCCGCTGGCTGCTGGGCAAATAGATCCCCTGACTGCCACCCTACTTCCATATATGCCTGCCGCCGCCCGCTTTTTTTGCCCAAAAAAGCGGGCGGCGGCACTTTTTGTCACCCCTGGGAAAAACGGCGAAATTGCACGGTCCCGGGTGATTTTTGCATCCTTGACAGCCCCCGCGGCCCATAGTATAGTGAAACCAGGATTCCAAACAAAAAAGGGGGAGACCCGTTATGTACGACCTGCGACCCTACCTGCGCCGCATCGACGAAGTCATTGCCGCCGGCCCCTACCGGGACACCTGGCAGTCCCTGTGCGCCTACCGCACCCCCGCCTGGTACCGGGACGCCAAGTTCGGCATCTTCATCCACTGGGGCATTTACAGCGTGCCCGCCTTTTCCAGCGAGTGGTATTCCCGCAATATGTACATCCAGGGCTCGCCGGAATACGAACATCACCGCAAGACCTACGGCCCCCAGGATCGGTTCGGCTACAAGGACTTTATCCCGCTGTTCAAGGGCGAGCGCTTTGACGCCGGGGCCTGGGCCACCCTGTTCAAGGAATCGGGGGCGCGCTACGTGGTGCCGGTGGCCGAACACCACGACGGCTTCCAGATGTACAAAAGCGAGATCTCCCACTGGAACGCCTTCGAGATGGGCCCCTGCCGGGACGTGCTGGGGGAACTGAAGGAAGCCTGCAACGCCCGCGGGCTGGAGCTGGGGGCGTCCTCTCACCGGGTGGAGCACTGGTTCTTCATGGGCCACGGCAAAGACTTTGCCAGCGACGTGCGCGAGCCCATGCAGCGGGGGGATTTTTACTGGCCCGCCCAGCCCGAAGGGGACCACCACGACCTGTTCAGCACCCCCACGCCCACCGAGGAGTTCATGCAGGACTGGCTCGTGCGCACCTGCGAGCTCATCGACCGCTACCGCCCCCGGGTGCTCTATTTCGACTGGTGGATCCAGCACAGCGCCGTGCGGCCCTGGCTGCGCAAGCTGGCGGCCTACTACTACGACCGGGCGGTTCGGTGGGGGCAGGAGGTGGTCATCACCTACAAGCACGACGCCTTTTTGTTCGGCACGGCGGTGCCCGACGTGGAGCGGGGCCAGTTCGCCGACACCAAGCCCTATTATTGGCAGACCGACACGGCCATCGGGCTCCATTCCTGGGGCTACACCCGGGACAACGCCTTCAAGAAGGCGACGGACATTTTGCAGAACCTGGTGGACATCGTCAGCAAAAACGGCAACCTGCTGCTCAACGTGGGGCCCCGGCCCGACGGCGCCATCACCGACGAGGAGCAGGACGTGCTGCGCAAGATCGGCGCCTGGCTGGCCGTCAACGGCCAGGCCATCTACGGCGCGCGGCCCTTCCGCACCTGGGGCGAAGGGGAGACCCAGATCGCGGAAGGCCAGTTCTCCGACGGGGAACCCCGCAACTTCACCCCCGGCGACATCCGCTTTACGGTGGCGGGGGGCAGCCTGTACGCCATCGCCCTCAAGGCCAGCGCCGACGGCCGCTACACGATCCGCACGCTGGGGCGGCGGGACGCCTCCCGCCTGGCCAATTTCGCCGGCATCATCCGGGACGTGCGGGTGCTGGGCTGCGACGAAGCCCCCGCCTGGACCCGGGACGAGGAAGGGCTGCACATCGCCACCTCCTATCGCAGCGAGTACCCCGTCACCTTCCGCATCACGCTGGAATAAGGACCATGACCGCAAAGACCGCGGGGCGAAGCCTTGGGCTTCGCCCCGCGGTCTTTCAGCTGATGACAAACCGGGCCGCCCGGTACATGCCGCCGTCCCGGGGAGCGTCCATGCACAGCGCCACCCCGGCCCGGCCGGCCAGGGGGTCCCAGATCCCCACCCAGAGGGTATACGCGCCTTTGGGCAGCGGGTCGGCGCCCTCCAGCGTCAGGGTCAGCGTGTGGACGCCGGGCCCCCAGTCAGACAGGGGGGCGGGGAACTGCCCGCACCAGATTACCTCCCCCGCGTCGCTGCGCAGTTCCAGCACCACGGGCCAGTCGGCGTACAGCGGCGCAAGGCCGGTGTTTTCCCAGCGCAGCTCGGTTTGCAGCGCCCCGCCGGGCAGCGCGCGCCACACCCGGCACCGCCGCACCCCCAGGGTGTAGCCCATCTCGCAGACCAGGGTGCGCAGGTTTTGGGCTTCGTCGCCCTCCAGCGTGCCCCAGGCCGGCGCGTTGGGCCCCAGAAAGGTCGTGTGGCTTTGGCGCAGCAGGTCCAGCGTCACGGGGAACTGCTCGGGGGAAAAATACCAGGCGTCCGGCTCGCCGGGCGAAAACTCGCCCCCCGACGGAGCCTGCTGCCAGAACTCCGGCATGGCGGGCAGCCATTCGCCGGTCTGGTCGGAGCAGTATCCTTCCTCGATCCAGGCAAGCCACTGCTCGTGGGACTCGGGCAGGCCGAAGGAATCGTTGTACAGCCCCAGCCCCTCGTCCCGGGCGATGGGGTAGGGCCGGCGCATGAGCAGCTGGTCGGGGCGGAACACCGCCAGGTAGTCCTGCACATAGCTTTCGGCCGTCTGCCGCAGCGGGAACGGGTCGATGCCCGCGCCGGTGTCCACGTGCCATTCGCCCCAGTGCCCCAGGCTGCCCAGCTCGATAAAGGCCACCTGGGGGTCGTCGGCGTAGCGCTGCCCCAGCGCTTGGATCAGCGCCCGGTGCGCCTGGCGGAACACCGGGTCTTCGTAGTCGGGGCTGAACCCCTGCCCGTAGTCCCCGTCGTAGTGGGTGCCCGCGCCGTCCATGGCCTCGTACAGCCATTGGGGGATGTCCATGTGGGGGGCGTCGGTGGGGGTGTCCGCCACCAGCCGCAAGATCAGCCGCACGCCGTCGGCCCGCCACCGGTCAAAGTGGCACCGCTGTTCCAGGGCGTCAAAATCGTACTCCCCCGGCCGGGGTTCCAGCTCGTCCCAGTACACGGGGACGTAGGCAAAGGCCACATAGGGGTCTTTGCGATAATTTTCGCCCCAGGCCGCCAGGCCTTTCATCGGGTTGGTCGCGGGGGCGTCCCCGGCGGGAATGTCCGCGTCGGCCAGGGTCAGGCGCAGGGGCAGCAGTACCGCCGCCCCCAGCGCCCCCAGCGCCGCCAGCAGCGCCAGCGGCGCGGCTTTGCCCGGGCGCATCAGGCCTCCTGGTTGCCGCGGTATTCCACCAGCGTGACGTCCTGCACGCCGTCGATGTCCTGGACCGGGCGGGTGATGTTCAGATTGTCGGCTTTCAGGGTCAGCTCCATGGTCAGTTCGGCGGTGTCGCCCCGGACCACCTTGGAGCGGAACCGGCCCGGGTGCTTGTGCAGGCAGCGGCGCACGGCTTCCTCCACGTCGGGGTCGGCGCGGTAGCTCACGATGAGCACATAGGTGCCCGCCCCCTGCTTGAGCCGGCGCAGGGCGTACAGCGACAGGGTCACCGCCGCAAAGGCCACGAGGGCGATGTAGTAATACTGCGCCCCCACGGCGATGCCCGAGGTGATGGCCCAGAACAGAAACATCAGGTCCAGCGGGTTTTTGACGGCCGTGCGGTATCGAACGATGCTCAAGGCGCCCACCATGCCCAGGGACAGGGTGATGTTGGTGCTGATGGTCACGATGATCACGGCCACCAGCAGCGTCATGACCACCAGCGACAGCCCCAGCGCGTGGTCGTACACCACGCCGATGTGGCAGCGGCGGTACACCGCAAAGATGCCCAGCCCCACCAGAAAGGCGATGCCCAGGGTCAGGATCAGGGTCAGGGGTTCGATCTGGCTGGGGAACAGTTCCAGCGCCGATTTTTTGAACAAGTCTTGAAAGGTCACAGATATTCCTCCCGTAGCTTGCGCCCTCACCGCAGGACCTGGCGGACCCGGTCTGCGCACAGGCAGAACTTGGACGCCGACGTCCTGACGAAGGAGTACGCGCGAAAGATGCTTTGGATCGACTCCGGCAAAAGGCCGGTGAACTTGACTTCCAGGATCATCTGTCCCGGGGGCAGCGCGTGGTAGCCGGCGGCCCGGGGGTCGAACAGGTCCTGGCCGGGGGCCATGGCCGTCAGCGCCCGGTCAAAGGTGATGCGCACGGTGCCCACGTCGTTGACGTAGGCTTCCCGGTCGTAGGCCACGATCACGCAGGGGCGGATGACCCGGGCCCGGCACTCCACAAAAAACTGGGGGCCCAGGGGCTGGGGCCTGTGCAGAAGAAAGCCGCACTCGCCCCGGCACAGGGCCGCGTACTCCCCGGCGGTCAGGGGCAGGGTCTCTTTGTAGATGTAAGCGCCGTTTTTGTACTTGCATTCCAGGGCGATGGGGTCGGCGCGGCAGTCGTACACCCGCACGCGGTATTTTTTGCGCACTTCCAGGCCCGCCGCTTTCTGGCGGTAGGCCGTGCGGTACAGATCGTCGAAGTACAAACTGCGGATGTGGTAGCAGCCGTCCGGCCCGGCGTGGGCATCCTGCGCCAGCTGGGCGCGCAGCGCCGCCCGCAGCTGCACATAGTCGCCCTGGCCGATCAGAAATTTCAGCTCGTGGCGGTACGCGGGGGTCATGGCGCCACCTCCCCCCGGTCCACGCCGGGATAATACACGTCGTTGACCTGGATCTTGTTCATGGCCGGGGCGGTGCGCCCGTCCGGGGTCTCGGCCGTGACCCGGAAATACCAGGTCCCGGCGGCCAGCTGGTCCGCCGGCACGGCGTACTGGGTGCTTTCCAGCCCGGTCACGTCCACCGCGGGGGCGGCGAAATCCGGCGTGGCGGCCACCTGAAGGCGGTAGGTCACGGGCTGGTTGTCAAAGTCGTAGGCGTCCTCCCACCAGAAGCGGATGTCCTGGCCGTCGCGCACGGGCTGATACATGAAAAAGGGCATCAGCTCGTGCAGGCTCTCGTAAAACTGGCGGTAGGCCAGCTCCACCTGGTCCCCCAGCCCCGTCAGCACGGCCTGCCGCTCTTCGGGGGTGTTGCCCAGGTAGTAGATGTCCGGCATGGCCAGCGCAAAGGGCCGCACGACCTCGTCGTACTCCAGGGCCGGGGCCTGCACGGTGTCTGGGTTGATGGTCTCGTACAGCTCGTCCACCCGGGCGGCCAGCTCGGCCCGGTTGGCCTCGTTTTTCAAAAAGCGCTGGTGCAGCAAAACGCCCCAGTAGTTGGCCACCCCGTGTTCCCAGGCGCCGGCGTTGCCGTCGATGCCCTCGATCTCGTCCTCCTGCCAGTGCAGGCAGTTGTCCCCGTCCCAGGGGATAAAGAACCACTTGCGGCTGTTCAGCGGGCTGTACAGGTAAAAGTTCTGCACGGTGGTGTCGTTGTTGCCCATCAGGATGTTGTAGGCCAGCCAGGTGATGTAATTGTCCCGGTCGATGTAGTCGCCCACGATCTCGTTGATGTCGGTGCTGCGGTCGGCGATGAGCTCCACCAGGTCGATGAGCTTCTGGTTGTCCTGGCGTCCCTTGCAGCTCAGGATGGTGTCAAAGGCCGCCTGGTCAAAGTCGGGGTCGTCGAAGTTCTTCAGGGCGTCGGACATTTCAAAGTTGAAGCTGATGGCCTTGTACAGATATCCTTCCGAGTCCAGGCCGTGGTTGGCCAGGTACTTTTTGGTGGGGACCTCGGCCTGGGTGAACAGCCCGTAGTCGGCAAATTCGGTCTGGCCCGACGTCTCGTCCTTGACGTACAGGTGGACGAACTGGGTGCGCAGGCTGGATATGTGTTCCACCGGCCGCAGCAGGTCAAAATACAGCTTGTTGCGCAGGCGGGTGGAGTCAAAGACGTGCTTGTTCAGGGCGATGTTGCTCTGCCCGCGCCACAGCCCGGCCTCGTCGTCCAGGTCCAGCTTGTAGGACTTCTGCGGCCGCACCGAAGACGAGTTCCCCCGCACCCGGATCGTGGCGTTGGCCTGAGTGGCCGCGTAGCCCAGCATGCCGGGTCGGGGGCCTTCCTCGTCGCCCACCTGGACAATGGCCCGGGCAAAAATGTCGTTGGCCACATGGCTGTCCTCCACAAAGCGCACGGCGCTGTTGACCTCGGCAAAGGAATGGTCGGTGTCCGACCCGGCGTCCCCGCGCTGCACGGTCACGTAAAAGCAGACGACGCTGTCGGGGTCGTCCTGGTCGTAGATGCTCTTGTTCTCCTGCATGCCCACGGTGTGGATGTCCTGGGCGGATTCCGCCGTGGCCGGGGCCGCCGTGACGGACGGCGGGGCGCTGTCCGCCTGGCCCGTGCGCTGGGCCTTCTGCGCGGCCCCGGCGGCGGCCGCCCCCGCCACGGCCAGCACGGCCAGCGCCGTCAGCAGGGCAAGTTCCGTTTTATTCCCGATGCGTTTCAACAGGTTCCCTCCTTTGTGCAAAGGCCCGGTCGGCCCGGGCCGCCATCTGTTCGGCGCGGCACAGCACGCCCCGGCGGGGGACTTCCAGCAAAGGCTGGCGGCAAAAGACGTGGTATTCCAGCTCGTCCAGGTACCGGTGCAGGCGGCGCAGCACCCACACGGCGCACGCCGCCCCGGCCAGCACAAAGCCCAGCCCCCAGGCGTCCGGCCCCGGCGCCAGGCTCAGGGCCGATCCGCCCAGGCTCAGCGCCGCGAACAGCCCGGCCGCCCGGCAGGCCCCGGCCCGGTCGTCAAAGTACAGCAGCATAACGATGCCGCACTTGACCAGCCCGTACAGGCAATAGCCGAAGCACAAAAGCCGGAAGGTGCCGGCCATGGTCTCGTCCAGGCCCACGGTCTGCAAATAGTTGCCCAGAAACGCCGCGGCCGCGATGCTGACGATCAGCTGCATCTGCATCATGTGGGCCAGCTCGGCGTAGAGCACGGCCTGCATCTCGGTCTTGGCGGCGCGGATGTCCTCCAGCCGTCCGCCGTACAAAACCGCGTCAAAGTAGGCGCGGTGGCGGGGGGCAAAGCGGGTCTCCAGCCCCACGACAAACTGCACGAGCATGGGCACAATGGTCAGCGTGGCAAAAAAGGCGGGCACGTCGTACCGTGCGCAGTACACGCCCGTGTCAAACACCCGCACGCGGTACTCGCTGCCCCAGAACACAAAGTTGTGGCCGTACAGCCCCAGGCCCAGCAGCAGCCCGGTGAGCAGCAGCCCGCGGTAGCGTTCCAGCGCGGGGAAGAACCCCAGCAGATTCCACCCGCCAAGGGGGTAACACCGCAGCAGCTGCCCCATGTACAAAAACAGCAGCGCCAAAAAC
Organism: Faecalibacterium sp. UBA1360; assembly: GCA_002306375.1. Lineage (GTDB taxonomy): Bacteria > Bacillota > Clostridia > Oscillospirales > Ruminococcaceae > Gemmiger. The sequence continues at coordinate 8,558 of DBRU01000087.1, read as the reverse complement.
CCCAGGGCCATGCCCCACACGGCCGCGTCCAGAGCCCCGGCCCCGGCGCGCAGCAGGCCGAAGGTCACAGCCAGCGCCGCCGCCGCGCCCGCCGCAAAGCCCAGGACCACAAGCCCGTAGCGCTTGACGGCGGACAGGTAGGACATCTGCACCCACACCGCCAGCAAAGCGCAGAACAGCAAAAGGGCCGCCAGGCGCAGGCCCGGGCCCAGGGGCAGCGTGCACAGGTACGCCCAGGCCGCCGGCGCGCCCGCCAGCAGCAGAAAAAACACCAGCCCGAAAAAGGAGGGCAGGATGTCCCGGGCGCGGCGCTGGTAGATGCAGTCCGAAATGAAGCGGTCGGCGAACAGCAGCACCGTCCCTGACGCCAAGAGCGAGAAGATCATCTCATAGGTCATCAGAAACAGGAACTGCTCCCGTTCCCGGTAGGGCGCGCCGGCGGCGGTCATCAGCCCGCGCAGGGCCGCCAGCAGCAGGATCATAAGCACCATGGGTCCCTCGGTGACCACAGCCGCCAGGGAATACCCCCGCACCGCGGCCAGGATGCTGCCGGTGCGAAAGACCTTTTTCAGTTCAAAGCCGATGCCTGCCATGTGCGGTCCCCCTCCCGGTCTGTGTTTTGCGCGCAGTGTCGGTACAGGGCCCGGTACGCCGCCAGAAAATCCCTGTCCCGGTAAAAGCGCATGACCCGGCGGTATCCGTTTTCCCCCAGGGCGCGCAGTCGCCGGGGGCTGCGGGCCATGTCCAGAATGCCCTCGGCCACGGCCTCGGGGCTCATCACGGGCACCACCCGCCCGGCGGGGCCAAGGCCGTCCCGGGCGCCTTCGATGATCTCCCGGCAGGCGCCCACGTTGGTGGCCAGCACGGGGCGACGGGCGGCCATGGCTTCCAGCAGAACAAAGGGCTGCCCTTCCGAGATGCTGGTCAGGATCACCAGGTCCAGCCCGGGCAGCCGCTTGGTCACATCCGCCCGCCCCGCAAAGCGGATGTCCGGGCAGCCCAGCCGCCGGATCAGGTCCCGGCATTCCTCATAGTAGTCGGGGTCCTCGTCGCAGGGGCCGATCAGGTCCAGCGTGGCGTCGGGCCGCCGGGCCTTGAGAAGATGAAAGGCGTAGATCATCGTCTTGACGTCCTTGATGGGCACCACCCGCAGCACGGCCCCCACGTGCAGGGGGTGGGGGGAGGAATCCGGCGGCGGGATGGCCGCGAACCGATCCGCGTCGATGCCGTTGGGGATGACCCGGCACTTGCGCGCCTCGGCCCCCAGGGCGATCTGCAAATCCCGCGCGCCCCGGAACAGCGAGACGATGGTGTCCGCCTGGCGGTAGGCCGCCTGGCTCAGGGCCCGGAAATACCCGATCCAGGTGGGCTTGAAATACCCGGGCACCCAGTCGGCTTTCAGGATCTCTTCCTCCCGTTCCCGGGTATAGATGCCGTGCTCGGTGACCAGGCAGGGCTTTTTGGCAAAATAGCTGAATTTGGCCGCCAGCAGCCCCGCGTAGCCGGTGGCCACCGTGTGGTACACGTCGGCGGCGGGCGCCGGGCAGTGCAGCAATTCCAGCGCCGGCAGCAGCATGGAACGCAGCGTCCAGAACAGGTCCTTGAAGGGCGCCCCGCGCGCCGGGCCTTCGGCCAGGGCGGCGGCCAGGGCCAGAAAATCCGCCGACATCAAAAAGGACTGCACGGGCCGGGCGTCCGCGCCGCCGAACAGCTCAAACAAAACGGGCCAGTCGGGGGCCGACCCGCCGACTAAGTCCAGAAGCGCCCGGCGCTGGGCGTCGGTCAGCGGGGGCGGGGGATGCGTCGGGCGGGAAGTTTCCTCCCGGCGGATGGGCTCGTCGAGAAAATATTCCCGCAGTTCGTCCACGTTGGGCGGGATGTCGTATCGGAACCGCCCGCGCTGGCGGTGGTCGGCCCCGATGGACACGATGACGAAGCGGTGTTCGGGCATCTGGCGCACCAGCATCTGCACCCAGGCCGACACGCCGCCCACCACGTAGGGGTAACACCCCTCCACGATCAGACAGATCTTCATGATTCCTCCAGCAGGATGACAAAATTCGGGCTCTGTACGGCCACCAGGTAATACCCCGCGCCCTCGCCGGGGCTGATGCGCCGGATCGTGCAGGCGTCGTCCGCCGCCTTGGGCACGCGATCGGTCTTGAGGTAAAAATACGCGGTGCCCAGCAGATCCTCCACGCTGCCCCGCACCCGGTCCTCCTCCAGGACCAGCCGGGGCCGGGCCGCGTCGTAAATGCGCAGGGCGTTGCCCGCCGCCGACGCGCTGAGCGGGCGCAGCCAGGGGTAGGCGGTGTGGATGTCGCCCATCCAGGCGCAGTAGCTGCGGTACAGCTCGTCCCAGGTGCGCCCGCCGCTGCGGTCGGGGTCAAAGACGTCGTCGGGGTGGATAAAGTGGGAAAACGCCCCGTACAGCCCCAACGCGCTCAGGGCCGACATCTGCTCGTAGTCGTCGGGGGCCATGCCGGCGGTCACCCGGGGGAACTCGGCCACGCCGTCCTCGGCCACGACAAAGTCCTGCACGTACACGTCCCCTTCCTCCTCCTCGTCGGTGTAAATGCCCGAGATCACTTCCAGGTCGGGCAGGGCCTGGACCACGGCCCGGCGTCCCTCCTCGCTCAGGTAGTTGGACGGGGGCACATAGGTGCGCAGCGTCACGGCCGGGAACATCTGCCGCGTGATCTGCCCCAGTCTTTGCAAGGACGCGGCCATGTCCGCCGCGCCGGCCCAGGGGCGGTAGGCCATTTCGGCCGGGGTGCCCCCCGCCAGGGTCAGGGGCTGGTGGTTGTAGCCGTGGGCCCCCATCTCGTAGCCGTTTTTCAGCAGACTGTTGCCGAAGTACAGCTCGGTGGCCGACTCGGTGTAGGTCAGCTTGCCGGGGTCGGTCACATCGTTGTAGGTGGCCACGAACAGCCCCGTGTACACATCGCCGTAGGCCTTGGCGATCTGCAACATGTCGGGCCACCAGATGTCGCGGTAAAACTCTTTGGCCGAGCGGTTGTATTCCTGGCGGACCACGTCGCTCTCGCTCTCATACTGGGGCGAGGGAAAATCGTCGATGAAAATGCAGCAGGCGTTGACGACGGGGTACAGCACGGTATCGGACAACGCGTTCACGCACCCGGCCAGCACGCCCCGCCAGAAATCCCCCCGCCCGGAGGTGGAATTGAACACCGCCACCCGGCCCTGCCCGCAGTCGTAGGCCCAGATCAGCGGCGTGCGCCGCCCCGCGGCGTCCTCGCCCCAGGCATAGACAAGGGCGCTGTCCTCCAGCGTGACCGAAAGGGCCACGTCGGAGAAGGTCTCGCCCGAAAAGCTGCGTCCCGTCATGCCGGGCAGCAGTTCCGCTTCAAAGGTAATGGCGTCGTAATTCAGGTAATCGCCAAAATCCACCACCCCCATGCGGCGGTAGGAGGTGTCGAACTGGGGGCCCAGGGACTCGGGCACGGCGGCCAGCAGCAGCCGGCCCCCGTCCTGTACATAGCCCATCAGCCGGGCGCAGGATTCGTCCATGTCGTCCTCCCAGTAAGAGGAAGCCAGGATCACCAGGTCATAGTCGTCGTAGCTCACGCTCTGGGTGCGCCCCAGGTCCAGGCAGTCGGCGTCCAGGCGCAGGTGTTCCAGGGCGATGCCCAGGTTTTTTTGCAGCCCGGCCGAATCCTCGCGCCCGGGGCTGTACAGGACCAGCGCCCGGGGCGTTTCGCCGTCGGTCACGACCAGCGCCTCGTCGGAGGGGGCGTCCCGCAGCGGCACGGCCGCCGACGCGGGCAGCGCCCCCTCCCCCGGCAGCGTCAGGCCGCTGTTGCCCACAAAGATGGCGGCCGCAAAGGCCACGCACAGGCACAAAAGCACGGTCAGTTTATTGCGGTCTGTGTTCACCTGATCCCTCTTTTCTGAACGCGCGGACCCAGGCCAGCGTCTGCGCCGTGAGCAATACCGGGCGGCTTCGCAGCCCGCTTAAAAACGACTGCATCCCGTCGCCGTTTTTGCTGTGCACGCACACGGCCAGCTGGTCCCGTACCGCCGCCTCGCTGGCGGGGTACAGGTCCAGGTACCGGGTGCACAGCCGCTGGGCCCGGGCGTGGCGGCCCTGCTCCAGTTCCAGGGCAATGCGGTGGTGCAGGCAGTTTTCCGACGGTCTGGGCGCGCGCAGCATGCGGTCGCTCAGGGCGCAGTACCGCCCCAGCAGCCGCCGGCGGTCGTCGGCGTCGTACAAATCGGCGCGCAGCACCCGGTACATCAGCGCCTCCCACTGGGCGCAGGCCCGCTCGTCCCGGGGCGCTTGGCGCCAGCCTTCGGCGGCCTCGTCCAGCTGGCGCTGGACCTTGCGCCGCAGTTCCAGAATGGCCACGCTGGCATAGTGGGAGGTCTCGCCATCCTCGTTGCTCAGCGCGCGGCGCAGCGCCGGCAGGTATACAAGGGGGTCCTCCACATCCAGCAGCCGCATCACCACCCGGCGGCGGTATTCCCGGTCGGACAGCCGCAACGCCTCCTCCATGGGCACGTGGTCGGTCTCGGCATACAGGTCGGGGGGCTGCAAGGCGGCCGGGTCCTCGGGGCAAAAGCTCTCGCCCCGGTACAGCTCTCGGTATTGCCGCCCGTCGTCCTCCCGGGCCAGGCGGTCGCAGAGCCACACCAGCAGCAGCCCCGCCCCCGGCAAGGCCAGCCCCGCCACCAGGCAAAAAAGACCTTTTTGCACACTGCCGGCCCGCCGTGCCGCCCATGCAGCCCACAGCAGGCACAGGGCAGCGTAGGCCAGGGCCGCCCACATCCGGCCCGTCACGAGGCGGCCCCCTCCGCGCAGGCGGGCCGGGGACACGGGTCCGGGGCGTCGGGGGGCAGGCTGCGCTCCACCAGGCCCACGGCCACCTTGAGCAGGTCCTGGTAGTAGGTGGTGAACCGATCGGGCTCCAGCCCGTAGGCGGCCACAAAGGCGTACAGCCGCTCGCCGCACCGGATGGCCGCGGCCAGGTCGGGGCGGCCGGGCACAAGATCGGTGTTGACGAACACCGGCTGGCGGGCAAAGACCGAGCACAGCAGCCCCACCGTGGGGCGGTCGGGCAGGGGGCAGCGCCCCTGCCAGGCGGCCGAACAGGCCACCGTCACGGCCCGGCCGGCGTCGGGGTCCACGCGGTAGACAGCGGCCCGGCCGCATTGCAGCAGGCCTTCCACAATGGTCACCGTGTGGGGCAGCACCCGGTCCGGCGGCAGGGCGTCCAGCTCCCGCAGGATGCGGTACACGTCGGCAAAGCTGTGCCGTTCGGACACGATGCGCTGCTGCAGCCGGTTCTTGATCTCCAGGGTCTGGCCCTGGCTCTGGCGCAGCAGATCGTATTTTTCCTCCAGCAGGCGGTATCTGCGCTGCAAGGCCTCGGCTTCCTCCCGCCGGCGTCCGTTCAGATAGCCCAGCACCGACCCTGTCACGCCGTAGATCACAAAGGGGATCCAGGTGTCCACGCTGTACAGCAGGTAGCTCACATCCACATAGGAGGCTGCCAGACTGTATAAATAGGAAAGGCAGGCCAGCCCCGCGGCCAGCAGACCCATACCGCTGCCCAGGCAGCCGGCGGTCAGGGCCACGAACATCAGGCGGATGTCCACATATTTCAGGTCGGACACATCCTTGGAAAATCGCAGCAGCAGGCAGGTGCCGCCGAACAGCGCCAGCGTTTCGGCCACGCCGCACAGCGCCGGGGGCAGCTGGGGGCGGCGGGGCCAGCGGGACCGCCGACTTTGGACCGGCGCGGGCGGCGGCGCGGGGGCAGGGGCGCAGCATCTGCCAGCCCCCTTCGGGCAGCAGCACAAAGGGCATCCAGCCTGTGGCGGCCTTGATCGCCTCGGCGCTGTATCGGTCGGCGGGCATCGTGCGGCGCTGTTCGCCCCACTGCACGCGGGCCGGGCGTCCGGCGGCCAGTTCCAGGCAGCGGTAATACTCCCGCCAGGGCAGGGGATACCCCGTCACCAGCAGGTAACGGCCGGTCATGGTTTGCAGCACCATGCGGTACACGGCCACGGCGGCGTCCGCCGCGGCCAGGGCGTCCACACAGTCCTCGGGGTGATAGGGGCATTGGATGTTCCGCCCCAGGGCGATGTCCCGCAGGGCGGCCCCCGTAACGCCCAGGTCCTCCGGCTCCCCGCGCCCGTATATGTACCCCATGCGCAAAACCAGCAGCGGCAGGGCATACTGATCCCGGTGGGCCGTGCACAAAAGTTCCCCCGCCGCCAGCAGCGCCTGCCTGGGGGTCAGCGGCCCCGCCCAGGAAAGCTCCACCGACGACAGGTAGACAAAACAGGACACCGGGTGCTGGCGCAGCGCCTCCAGCAGCGGGCCCAGCAGATCGCCGGGGGCGGCGGGCGGCGCTGCGTCTTCCCGCACGGGGGCGGTCAGCGCGACCACGGCCTCAATGCGGTGGGCCCGCAGCAGAGGCAGGATCCGGGCCGCCTCAAACCGGCCCCGGTAGACGGCGCCCCGCAGCTTCGGGTCCCACAAGGCGCGCTCGGGCTCCGGGGTTAGCCAGCAGACCTCGTGGCCTTCCCGCAAAAAGTATTCGGCTGTTGCTTTGCCCGCCAGGTCCCACGGCCCGGCCAACAGTACATTCATCCGGCATCTCCTTCCCCGTCCGACAGCTTCCCCGCCGTTGATGTATACACTCTACCGCCTGCAAGGCAAAAAATATGCCGAAACGTCGACTGCGGTCCCCGCGCCCGGGCAGGCTGGCGGCCGGCGCCGGCGCTTCGGTTGCCACGGCCTCCGGATGCTGGTATACTGGTAGGCAGAACGCGCCCCGCCCGCCGGGCTGCCGGGCGGACCAAGGGCTTTCGGGCCGTTGCGCTTTTTGAGGAGTGAGCCTATGTCGTTTATCAGCGTCTTTGACGTGCTGGGTCCCAATATGGTGGGGCCGTCCAGTTCCCACACGGCCGGGGCCGCGGCCATCGCCAACGTGGCGCGCAAGCTGCTGGCCCCGCCGCTGACAAGCGTGGCGTTTACGCTGTACGGTTCCTTTGCCAAGACCTACCGGGGCCACGGCACCGACCGGGCCTTGCTGGGGGGCGTGCTGGGGTTTTCCACCGACGATCTGCGCATCCGGGATTCCTTTGCCATCGCGCGGCAGCGGGGCCTGGCCTTCACCTTCACCCCCGACGAGACCGAACAGGACGTCCACCCCAACACGGTGGACATCCGCATGGAAAACGCCGCCGGCCAGGTCATGACCGTGCGGGGCGAATCCCTGGGCGGGGGCAAAATGCGCATCGTGCGCATCAACGGCGTGGCGGTGGATTTCAGCGGCGAGTACGCCGCCGTCATCGCCGTGCACCAGGACAAGCCCGGCGTGGTGGCCCACATCACCCGGGTGCTCAGCGAGCACGGCGTGAACATCGCCTTCATGCGCCTGTTCCGGGAGGGCAAGGGCGACACGGCTTACAGCATCATCGAGTCGGACGGTCTTTTGCCAGACGGCATCGCCCCGCAGCTGCGGGCCAACCCCTATATCCGGGACGTCATGCTCGTCCAGCCCTAAGGAGGGGAACCGATGGATTTCAAAACTGCCAAGGACCTGCTGGCGCTGTGCCGGCAGGAAAACTGCCCGATCTCGGCCGTTATGCGCCGGCGGGAATGGGAGCTGGGCGAGACCACGCCCGAACAGGCCGAAGAGCGCATGGCCCGGGCGCTGGAGATCATGCGCACTTCAGCCACCGACCCGCTGGAACACCCCACCCGGTCGATGGGCGGGCTCATCGGCGGCGAGGCCAAAAAGCTGGCCGACCACGCCGCGGCGGGCCGGGCCATCTGCGGGCCGCTGCTTCAGCGGGCCGTCACCTACGCCATGGCGGTGCTGGAGGTCAACGCCTCCATGGGCCTGATCGTGGCGGCCCCCACCGCCGGGTCCTCGGGGGTGGTGCCCGGGCTGCTGCTGGCCTTGCAGGACGAGTATCACCTGACCGACGCCCAACTGCTGGACGGATTGTTCAACGCGGGGGCCGTGGGCTACCTGGCCATGCGCAACGCCACCGTGGCGGGGGCGGTGGGCGGCTGCCAGGCCGAGGTGGGGGTAGGGGCCGCCATGGCGGCCTCCGCCGCGGTGGAACTGATGGGCGGCGCCCCCGAGCAATGCCTGAACGCGGCCTCCACCGTGCTGATGAACATGCTGGGGCTGGTCTGCGACCCTGTGGGCGGCCTGGTGGAATACCCCTGCCAGAACCGCAACGCCGCCGGGGTGGCCAACGCCCTGATCGCCGCCGAGATCGCCCTGAGCGGCATCGGGCAGCTGATCCCCTTTGACGAGATGCTGGCCGTCATGTGCCAGGTGGGGCGGCGCATGCCCGCCGAACTGCGGGAGACCGCCCTGGGCGGCTGCGCCGCCGCGCCCTCGGCCTGCCGCCGCTGCGGCGGGTGCGGCTAAACCCGGAAGCGCCTGTACAAAAAAACGGGGAGGACCGCCAAAAAGGCGGCCCTCCCCGCAGCTTGTAGAAAAACCTGCCGTGGCAATCAAGCCATAGCGGTTTTTTTGTTTGGAAACGAAAGCGGAAACGGAAAAAGT
>DBRU01000074.1:23768-39831 GCA_002306375.1 Faecalibacterium sp. UBA1360 | reverse complement strand
TAGGATAACGGGAAATCACATCGTAGGGCAGCATGTATGCTAGGGGCAGGTAGCGTACGGGGCTGTTATAGGGAAACTGGTAGATAACGGGCATATAGATTCGACCTCCTTTCGTGCGAGACGGTTGTGTCTCTGTTTACTTACGACACAAGTATATACTTTTTGTTCCTACTTTTCAAAATAAGAGAGTCAATTGTGTGAGAGCACTTTGTCGTATCTTGCACCTTATTGATTCTCTATTTATAATAAAAAACATAATATGATTCGCAAAAAATGCAACTACTTTACTGAGGGATATCCTCTACAGCCAAAAAATAGAAGGGAGACCAAAATGAACACTTCAAGGAAAAAGAAAAAAGCAAGGCGTTTGTTCTATCTAATTGGGGGAACCATATTAGCCGTCGGAATGTACTATTTAATGCCTGAGATAATCAAGAGAGGATCTAATTACCTTTATAAGAAGAAACCTGTAAAGCCACAGCGTGAGGATGAATGGGGCCCTGAAATAGTGGAAAAGAAAGCAAGTGTAGGAGGTCAAAAAAATGGAGAACTTTAATGTACATGAAGTTGCAGAGAAAATAATGGCAGCAATCCAGAAAGAATACAAGGAACTTAAAACCTTAAATGTAATGATACTGGGCAAAACTGGAGTTGGGAAAAGTACACTCATTAACAATATGTTTAATGAGAAGATGGCTGAAACAGGGATTGGAAAACCGGTCACAGATGCTATACGGAAAATTACGAAACCGGATTTTCCGTTGGCAATCTATGATACTCCTGGGCTTGAACTCGGGGGAGAAAACGCACTTGATGCTCTACTAGAAGAAGTGTCAGACGAAATTGACAAGGGCATTCGCAGCGGGGATGTGAGCAAGGCGATACACTGCATATGGTACTGCATCAGTACGCCTTCGCACCGATTTGAACAAGCAGAGATAGACTTCCTTAAAAGATTTCTTGGAAAAACAAGCCAATATGAAGTGCCGGTTATTATAGTCCTCACTCAATCGTACTCGAAGAAAGATGCTAAATCTTTAATGAGGGAAATAGAAAAAGAAAATCTTCCTATTGTTAGTATTGTGCCGGTGCTTGCTGAGGACTACGATATTGATGAGGATTATATAGCGAAAGCATATGGCCTCGATAGATTGTCCGAAATTATGAATAGCGTAATACCAGAAGCTGTTCAAAAAACTTTTGTTGCTGTACAAAAGGTAAACTTAGAATTAAAAAAAGGGCGGGCGCAGGCGGTGGTTGCAACATCGGCAGTGGCAGCAGCGGCAACGGGTGCCGTACCAATCCCTTTTTCGGACGCCGCCGTACTCGTTCCTGAACAAATTGCTATGTTGGGAGGTATTACTGCAGTATTTGGAATCCCCATTGAGAAAGGAACTATTACGGCGATTGTGTCAGCCACTATAGGAACTACCAGCACTACCGTTCTAGGGAAAACAATAGTTGCAAACCTAATTAAATGTATACCAACTATTGGCAGTGTCGCAGGTGGCATAATTTCTGGGGCGACTGCGGCAGCACTCACGGCTGCGCTTGGAGAAGCCTACATAATCATCATGCTAATGATTTGCAAGGGCCAGTTGAACGTGTCAGATTTGAACACAGAAAAAGGTAAACAAGAAATTAATAAGATTTTTACCGATAGGCTGAAAATCAAGCGGAATATAAGCGGAGAGCCACAAGAGCTTTGAGTTGAAGGGAATGCGGACCTTGTTTCAACCAGTGACAGTAGGCGCTGGAGCCTGTTTTATGCCCCGCTTTCGCACCCCTGTGGCCGGCAGGTATAACACACTATACCTTGCAAGCAAGGTAGTGTGCCAGGGGGACACCCCCTGGACCCCCTCGTGCTGCTGGTGTACGCCGAGTTGATCCTGTCTACCTCTGTTTTGTAAACCGCATAGAACCAGCGCAGGACAGCGTACCCCATGGCTGCCCTGCGCTTTTTCTTTTGCCCACTTTTCAATCTCGTGAAATCTGATTTCGGGTTGCAATTTTGTAAAAACCGGGTTATAATGAAATTGACCCGAAAAAGGAGGCGAGAGTATGATAGAAGTGGGTAAACGATTGAAAGCGCTGCGGGAGAGTATCGGATTCTCTCAGGTGAAGATGGCCCAGGCATTGGGAACCACCCAGTCCAGCATCAACCGATATGAAAATGGACAGTCCTCTCCATCGGTGGAACTGTTCCGCCGGTATGCAGATTACTTTGATGTGTCCCTGGATTATATCTTTGCCCGGACGGACAAGCCCCAAGGGGAAACCTATCACTTCAAGCCCAAGGCAGCCCCGGAGCGGGAGGAGCTGCGGCGGTTCATCGAGATGTGCTTTGATCCGCAATCTCCCATGAACGAAAAGCTGAAGGAAACCCTGTTCCGCATGATGGAGGGGGAATCATGAATGCTGTGATTTATGCCCGGTACTCTTCGGACAACCAGCGGGAAGAAAGCATCGAGGGCCAGATCCGGGAATGCACTGCCTACGCCGAGAAAAACGGCATTACCATCCTGCACCATTACATTGACCGGGCCTTGTCCGCCAAGACCGACAACCGCCCGGAATTTCAGAACATGATCAAGGACAGCGGCAAACGCCTATTTGATATGGTCATCGTCTGGAAGCTGGACCGGTTTGCCCGTAACCGCTACGACAGCGCCCGTTACAAGACCGCACTGAAAAAGAACGGGGTGAAGGTGGTGTCTGCCACCGAGATCATCTCCAATGGCTCTGAAGGGATCCTTCTGGAAAGTCTGCTGGAGGGCTATGCGGAGTATTACTCCGCCGACCTGGCAGAAAAGGTCTCCCGAGGAATGACCGAGAACGTCCTCAAGTCCAAGTACAATGGGGGCAACCGCACCATAGGATATGTCATTGACAGTGACCGGCATTTCCAGCCGGACCCCTTGACTGCACCCTTTATCCGAGAGGTATTCCAACGGTATGCCGAAGGAGCTACCATGACCGAGATTCGGGACTGGCTCAATGAGCAGGGAGTAAGGAACACCAGGGGCCAGAAGATGAACTATGGCAGTATCCAGCGGATTTTGAACAATCGCCGGTATATTGGAGAATACACCTTCCGGGGAACCGTATCGCCGGAGGGCATCCCGGCCCTTGTGACACGGGAACTCTTTGACCGGGTGCAGGAGAGGATGGCCAAAAACAGAAAAGCCCCGGCCCGTTATAAGGCCGAGGAAGAATATCTGCTGACCACCAAGTTGTTCTGCGGATACTGCGGAGCGTACCTTTGCGGAGAGAGCGGTGTCAGCCACACGGGAAAGGTACATCGGTACTACAAGTGCGTATCGGTGAAAAAGAAGCGGACGGAGTGCCATAAGAAGTCGGTGCGGAAGGACTGGATCGAAGACCTGGTGGTCAGCGAGACCATGAAGATGGTCATGGATGATCAGGTCATCGAGGCCATCGTGTCCATGCTTATGGATCTGCAGGACAGGGAGAATGTAAATCTGCCCCTGTACGAACAGCAGCTGCGGGAGGTGGACCGGGCCATCGAGAATCTGCTGAATGCTATCCAGCAGGGGATCCTCACCAAGTCCACCAAGGCACGGCTGGAAGAACTGGAAGCCAACAAGGAGGACCTGGAGACCAGGATCGCCTGTGAGAAGCTGGCCAAGCCCCGGATCAGTGCCGAGTTCATCACCTTCTGGCTGCAACGATTCCGCAAACTGGATGTACGGCAGGAGTCCCACAGGAAAATGCTCATTGATACCTTCATCAACGCCATTTTCCTGTATGATGACAAGGTGGTGATTACCTTCAATTACAAGGAAGGAACCAAGACCATCACCTTCGATGACCTCAAGACCGCTCTGGCAGAGGAAAAAATAAGTTCGGATTTGGATTGCCAAGCTGCACCATACCAAAGCCCCCGCGGCGGGATACGCCGTGCGGGATACGCCGCGGGGGCTTCGTTTTGGCTTGCAGGCATGGGGCCGGCAGACAGCGGGAACGGGCGAAAAGCATGAAAAGATGTCGGCTTGCAAGGCTTCGCGGGCGCGTTACCCGGCATGAACGACCCCGGCAAGGCGTGACGCTCCTTGTATACGCTCCTTACATAAGCTCAAAAACCTTAAGGCGGTCTTCTTCGTTGGCGGTGCACAACCAGGTCGTCTCGCGGTCGTTCCGGGTTTCAAGGGTGCCGCAATCTTCGCAAGCATAGATCCTGGTTATGGTGCGTTCCGCTTCCACATCGTTGTAAAAGGGATACCCGCCATCATCACAGTCGCGTACATTGCCGGTTAAGACCCAATCGGATTCGGTGCTGTTTTGCAGGAACCGCCGCCCGCCGCAGATCTTGCAGCCGTCCAGGTCCCAACACACCCAGTGGCGCTCATACCCTTGGGCGGTGGTCCCGATCTCGCAGTCTTTGCAGGCAAGGGTGATCGACACCAGGCGCACCTGCATCATGTCCAGCCCTGTGTAAACCGTTCCCTTGGCGCAGGGCTTGGTCAGGCCGGTGGCCCCGAATGGGGTATACACACGTCCCGTTTCCTCCAAAGCGCCGCCGCAATGTTCACAGACGGTAGGGATGACGGGGGCGGCATAGTATTCATACAGTTCCTTTTCTTTGGCGCTGAACCCCTGCCGGAAATCTGCCGCGTCGGCGGTAAGGCTGCCTGCGACGGCAAGGCATACCGCCAAGACAAAAATCATGAGTTTTCGTACGATTGTGTGCATGGCGACCTCCTTTTCTTTGACTGCGGATGCACGACTGCCGGTTGCCTGTGCGGGAAAATGCAGAATGCGTTCCGGCGAAAACTCCGGCAGCGCGTGGGCGGACTCCGACGGATGGCGGAACGCTCCTTCACGTGCCCATGCCGCCAAGGACCGCCGCCGATTTCAGAAGACCCCCCATTTTTTGGAAACAGTGTATCATAGGCGACGCCTGATTTCCAGAAAAGCGTCACGAACACGAAAAATGCGTCACGAACGCAAAAAGCCCTGCCGCGGGCAACCCCGCGGCAGGGCTTTGTCGTTTCATTGCCGGGTATCCGGCCAGTCGGCGGTGAACAAAAAGCGCCCATCTTCGAAGGAAAAGGCGTATTCGACGCGGTACTTGTTCAAAATGTCCTGCACATTGCGCAGGCCGAATCCGTGCAGCAGCGGGTCCGGCTTGGTCGTGGCGATCTGCCCGTCCACGATCCGGACCGGGCGGCTGGGGTTGACGATGCAAAGGGACAACACGCCCCGGCTGTACAGAAGCTGTACGCTGACCCACCGCTGTGTTTCGGGCAGTTGCAGGCAGGCTTCCATGGCGTTGTCAAGCAGATTCCCCAACACGATGGTCACATCCACCGGGGGCAGCTTCAGCGCGGAAAGGTCATTCACCCGAAACCGCATGTCGATGCCCTGCCTTTGCCCGGCATAGCCTTTTTCGTTCAGCACCGCATCCAGGGCGGCATGGCGGGTGTTCACCAACAGGATGCGCTCGCTCTGGCGCGCTTGCATCTCAGACAGATAGGCTTTGGCTTGTTCAAGATCTCCGCCGTCCAGCAGTTCGGACAAGGCGGAAAGCTGCGCGCGGTAATCGTGGGTCATTTTCCGCTGCCCGGCGTATGCCTGGCTCAGGGCCTGCATGTTTTCATCCTGAACGCGGGCGCGTTCCGCGGCGGCCACCAGCTTTTCCCGGTCAAGGGCGCTTTGCTCCAGGTGATCGAGCAAAAACAGGGCCGAAACGTCCACCGCATCCAGGATCAGCAGGCAGATTTGCCAGACTGACTGTTCGTGGGGGAAGGTCTTGAGCAGCCAGATGAAAAGCAGGGTGACAAGAGGGAAAACGGCGGACAGAGGCACCCAGGCTCTGGCCTGTTCGCCCACGGACAATGGCGGGTGATGCTTTCAGATCACCCGCGCGACGGCGAGGACTGAGACAGGGCGAAGGAGGAACGTCGCCGAATAAAGGGGAATGTTCCAGACATATTCCTCGTAGGTCATGCCCAGCGCGTACAGACACAACGCATCAAACCAGTACGTCCAGGAATACAGGACGGCATAGTTCGTTACCACCACAAACAGGCGCCGGTCCCAGCGGCTTTGATACAAGACGGCGCTCAGAACATAATAAGACGCGGTCTCGAACAAAAATTTCAGTGTGTATCCGTACCGGCTGCCCACAAAAACCGAAAACGCATAAGCGGCCAAAATCGCCGCGGCGACCCAAAGGCAATAGGCTTTCCCGCTTTTTCTGCGGGGGAAAAAGGCGTCCAGCAGGGCGACCTGGGCCCAGATGGCAAGCACGTTCCCCGCCAGGCTGAGAATGTTTCCCCAAACGTCTACCATAGCTGCTGCGCCTGCCATTTCAAGAATTCCTGCTTGTTTTCACGGTAGCCCCGTGCGCTTGCCGGCAGCCTTTGCCCCGTGGTCAAGACCGCGCCGGTGCTTTGCAGCGTTTGCAGGTAAGCCATATTGACCAGGTACTGTTTGTGGATGCGCAGAAATCCCAGCGGGCATAAAAGGTCCTCCAGCTGGGCCATGCTCAGGCGCGTATATAATTCTGCCCGGGACCAGCCGGCCATGTACAGACACTGCTTGTGCCCCTGGCTTTCCACATAGGTCACGGCCCGCACCGGCACGGGGACGCGTTCCCCTTCGCACAGGATATCCACGGTCTGCCGGCGCTTGCGGCACACGGTCAGTGCGTCCGAAAAATAGGCCGGCAGTTTTTTATCCAGGTCGGCTTTGGCCAGATAGCGGAACGCATCCACCTCGTACCCTTCGGGGGCATACTCGCTGAAATTGGTCACAAAGATCAGCACGGCCCCGGGATTGCATTGGCGCATGCCCCGTGCCAGGTCGATGCCGTTTTTCTCGTCCAGGTCAATATCAAGAAACAGAATATCGGATTTTGTCAGCGCCAGGGCGCACAGGCCGCTGCCGTCGGTCAGGCATTGCAGCGACATAGATCTGTCGGAATACGCCGGCAGCGCCCGGATCTTTTGCGCCAGCGCCTGCGCAAAGACCGCGTCGTCGTCGCAGATCAAAATGTGTACCATAGGTCCCCTCCGCAGCAGATCAGCCCAGCGCCAGGTGCAGCACAAGCCCGGCCGCGCCGCACAGGCACATGGTCAAAATGGGGTTCCACTTCCATTTGCGCAGCAGCACAAAGGCCACGGCAAAGCTGCCCGCGCCGATCGGGTCCAGGTTGGCCGGCGCGGGGTCCGCGCCGTTGAACAGCACCATGCCCAGAATGGACAGCCCGGCCCCCAAAATCAGCGCCACCACCACGGGACGCAGGCAGGCCAGTACGTTTTGCAATACTGATATATCTTTATACTTATTGTATATGTACGCCAGCAGCGACACCAGCACCAGCGCCGGGGCGATGCAGCCCAGGGTGGCCGCCAGCGCGCCCGGCACGCCCGCAATGCGGATGCCCACAAAGGTGGCCGAATTGATGGCGATGGGCCCGGGGGTCATTTCGGCAATGGTGATCAGGTCGGTGAATTCCTGCAAGGTCAGCCAGGGGTGGCGGTCCACCACCTGGCTTTGGATCAGCGGCATGGCGGCATACCCGCCGCCCACGCTGAACAGCCCCACCTGCAAAAAGCTCCAGAACAGCTGTACATAGATCATTTTGTTTCCCCCTTTGCCCGCCGGAACAGAGCCCGCGCCACGCCGAAGGCCGCAGCCGCCAGAATGATCAGGATGACGTTGACCTCAAACAAAAAGTTGGCCGCAAAGGCCAGCGCCATCAGCCCGACGTACAGCGGCGACTTTGTTTTGAGCACGTTGCCGCCCAGCCCGCACACCACGTCCAGAATGACGGCGGCCACGCTGGCCTGCATGCCTTTGAGCACCAGGGCCACATAGGGGTTGGCGGCAAAGGCCGCGTAAAAGTAGGAGATCACCGACAAAATGACCACGGGCGGGATGATGGTGCCCACCACGGCCACGAGCATGCCGGGCAGGCCCTCCACGCGCCAGCCCACCAGGATGGCCGCATTGACGGCGATGGCCCCCGGCGAGGACTGGGCCAGGGCGGTCATGTCCAGCATTTCCTGTTCGTCGATCCAGTGCAGCTCATCCACGAACTTGCGTTTCATAAAGGTGACGATGACAAACCCCCCGCCGAAGGTGAAGGCGCTGATGTACAGCGTGCTGAAAAACAGCGCCCGCAGGCGTGCGGCGCGGCCGGTAAAGCGATCTTGCATGGTGGCCCCCTTGCATTCGGTCATTGTCGGCGGGGCGGCGGGCCGTGACCGGCCGCCTTTGCCGTGCGGCGCAGCGAGCGCTGCGGTTCGTACTGTTTTTAGTATACGCGCAAGGGGCCCGCGCGTCTATCGGCAGTTTGTCGGTATTTTGCGGCGGCCGCCCACGGATCGGGTGAGGTTTGTACAGGCGGTGGCTTGCCGGCGTTTTGCAAAAGGTGAAAATTGCCTGCATGTTCCGCAAACGGGTTCCCCGGGGCGGGAAATTATGATATAATAAACCGTTACGAAAGCCCGCGGGTTTTGCCCGGGGGTGACGAATCAGAAATTCGGGAAGAGAGGCATGCCTCTCTTCCGTATGGAGATTCCTCCATACGGAATATCTTTCTGTGTCCAAGCAGTCTGATAAGCAGGACGCAAAGCGCGGTGCGGCCCGCCGGCTGTACCGCGCACAAGCAGCGGCGGGCGTGCGGTCCCGGCCCACCGCCGCAAGGGAATACCCGAGGAGGAAACAGTATGAAAAAACGATTTTTAAGCCTGCTCTGCGTGCTGGCCCTCTGCCTGGGCCTGCTGCCCGTCACGGCGCTGGCGGCTGCGCCGAGCGGACAGGTGATCTATGTAGGCAACGTAAATGTGACAAACGGCGGCTACTGGACGACCGACAACGATGGAATTGTCACCGCAGTCACAGACGAAAACACACCGACGGACAGCTATATCCATTATGACGCAGAGAACAATATCCTGACCCTGCACAACGCCACCATTAAAGTGAGCGTACCCCTTGAAACCAGTACTTCTTATCTCGCAGGCGCGGCCATTGGCGTGCTCAATGAGTTCGGCAATGCAGAATTGACCATCAAATTGGAGGGCACCAATACAATAGCCAATGTCAACAGTGGGATTAACATGTTGGCGGCCTCCGAGTCTACCACCAGCTCCAGCAGCCTGACCATCACGGGCGACGGCAGTTTGAATGCCAGTGCCAGTCAGCGTGGCATCTTGGTTCAGAGCAACAGCAGCGATGCCGCACTGAAAATCGAGAATGCCAAAGTCACTGCAACCATAGTTGATAGCTATGGCGGCAATGGTGTTCTAGTACAATCCAAAGAAGGCTCGTCAGCCTCTCTGACTGTGAACGGCGGCAGTCTGACTGCGACTGGCAAAGATGCGAATTATGCGGGGATTTATTTACGGTTTGGCTCCGGTGTTTCCGGCTCCGGCACACCCACAGTGACCGTCAGCGGCAACGCCATCGTGCGGGCCAATGGCGGGATCGGCGATAACTCCACCGCCGACATCACGATTGGCGCGGATAGCAGTAGTAATAACGGCGGCATCGTCTGGAACGGCACGGACGGCACCGTGTACGGTTCCGTCACCTTACAGGACGACCTCACCATCAGCGAGGGCGAGACCCTGACCATCGGCCAGGACGCCAGCCTCACCGTGCCGGAGGGTAAGACCATCACGGTAGCCAGTGGCGGCAAGCTGGAGGGCACGCCGACCGGCGAGGGTACGGTGAAAATTGCCCCCACCATCACCACCGAAAGCCTGCCAAACGGCACGGTGGGTACTTCTTACAGTCAGACCCTTGCCGCCACCGGCGACGCCACCATCACATGGAGTCTTGCCAGCGGAAGCACCCTGCCTGCGGGGTTGACACTGGACACCAGCACCGGCGTGATCTCCGGCGCCCCGACCACGGCGGGCGCTTCAACCTTTACCGTAAAGGCTGAAAACAGCGCCGGCAGCGGCAGCAAAGAATATACCATTCAAATTGCGGCAAAGTCCGATACAACGCCGCCCATGCTGACTGCTGGAACGGTAAACCGCACCAGCGACAAGGATGCCACCGTTACATTTACCTCAGACGAGGCAGGCACCTACTTCTACAAAGTGGTGGACAGCGGCGCAGGTGAGCCGACTGACATTACTTCGGGCACCAGTTACACGCTGACCAGCGATACAAATACCATAACCCTTACCGATCTGACAGCAGGCGCAAAGGACATCTATATCGTTGCAAAAGATGCGTCTGATAATCAAAGTGCCACGCTGAAAATGGAAATCCCGGCCTGTGTGGAGCCGGTGTATTCCATTTCCGCCAATACCACAGTTCTCGACTTTGGCAGCGCCTGCCCCGGCTACACCCAGCCCGCCGCCAAGACCGTGACCATCACCAATACCGGCAACCAGCCCCTGACACTGACACAGCCCGCATCCACCAGCAGCTTTGAGGTGGGCACTCTCTCCAAAACGGCTCTTGCTGCGGGCGAAACTGCCACCTTCACGGTGCAGCCCAAGGCCGGGCTGGCCGAGGGAACATACAGTGAGGACATCACTGTTTCCAGTTCCCAGAGTGCAACCGTGACGATCTCTGCCAGCTTCGCCGTGAAGCGCAACGATAACCAGGACACCTCGGATGACGAGCCTGCCTCCACCCCCACCCCGGTCCCCGCGCCCACCATCGTCAGCGGCGCGGAGGCTGTCTGGCGCAAGGGCAGCGGCGTGGGCCTGACCTTCACCTCGGACGCGGACTTTGCCGGGTTCCAGGGCGTCATGGTGGACGGCACCACCATCTCCGCACAGTATTACACCGCCAAATCGGGCAGCACCGTGGTGACACTGAAAGCCTCCTATCTGGAAACTCTCGCAGCCGGGGAGCACACGGTGGCCATCGTGTCCGATACCGGCACAGCTGGCGCACGGTTCACCATCCTGTCCGGCACAAGCATCCCCCAGACTGGCGACAACAGCAACCTTGCCTTCTGGCTGGGCTTGCTGGCGGCCGGCGGTCTGGCCCTGGCCGGGGTCGCCCTGTACCGCCGCAAGCGCGGCTGACAGGCCCCTTCTGCCTGCAAACAAAGTCCCGCCGGGACCCATCGGGTCCCGGCGGGACTTTTCAATGTCAGGGGTTGCGGGGGCTCACAGCAGCCACAAGGCCGCCGTGTGCACCACGGCCGCCATGACCCAGGCCACGGCGCACTGGCCCAGGGCCACGGTCAGCGCCCAGCGCCCGCCCAGTTCCCGCTTGATGGCGGCGATGGCCGCCACGCAGGGGCTGTACAGCAGGCAGAAGGTCAGCAGCGCCGCGGCGGCGGCCGGGTCCAGCACGGCGTGCAGCTCGGCCGTGGAGCCGAACAGCACCGACAGGGTGGACACCACGCTCTCCTTGGCCATAAAGCCGGTGATCAGCGCGGTGGAAATGCGCCAGTCGCCAAAGCCCAGGGGGGCGAACACCGGCGCAATGAACCCGGCCAGCAGGGCCAGCATGCTCTGGTGCGAGTCGGACACCACGGCCAGGCGCGGGTCGAAGGTCTGCAAGAACCAGATGACGATGCTGGCCACAAAGATCACCGTAAAGGCCCGCTGCAAAAAGTCCTTGGCCTTGTCCCACAGCAGCTGGCCCACGTTTTTGGCCCCGGGCAGGCGGTAGTTGGGCAGCTCCATCACAAAGGGCACGGCCTCGCCCCGGAACAGCGCCCCCCGCAGCAGCAGGGCCATCAGGATGCCCATGACGATGCCCCCGAAATACAAAGCGAACATCACGAGCCCCGCCTGCCGGGGAAAGAAGGCGCTGGCAAAAAAGCCGTAGATCGGCAGCTTGGCCGAGCAGCTCATGTACGGCGTCAGCAGGATGGTCATTTTGCGGTCCCGCTCCGACGGCAGGGTGCGGCTGGCCATGACGCCGGGCACCGTGCAGCCGAACCCGATGAGCATGGGCACGATGCTGCGCCCCGAAAGCCCGATCTTGCGCAGCAGCTTGTCCATGACAAAGGCCACCCGGGCCATGTAGCCGCTGTCCTCCAGCAGGGACAAAAAGAAGAACAGCGTCACGATGATGGGCAGAAAGCTCAGCACGCTGCCCACGCCGTTGAAAATACCGTCAATGACCAGCGAGTGCAGCACGCTGTGCACCTGCATGGCGGTCAGGGCCCCGTCCACGGCGGCGGTCAGCGCGCCGATGGCGGCTTCCAGCACGGCGGACAGGGCGGCCCCGATGACGTTGAAGGTCAGAAGGAACACCGCCGCCATGATGCCCACAAAGCAGGGGATGGCCGTATACCGCCCGGTCAGCACCCGGTCCATGCGCTCGCTGCGCAGGTGCTCGCGGCTTTCGTGGGGCTTGACCACGGCGTCGGCGCAGATCTTCTGGATAAAGGTGAACCGCATATCGGCGATGGCCGCGGCCCGGTCCAGGCCGCGCTCGGCCTCCATCTGGCGGATGATGGACTCCAGCATCTGCCGTTCATGGTCGCTCAGGTCCAGCCGGTCCAGGATCAGGCGGTCGCCCTCGGCGATCTTGGTGGCCGCGAACCGCAGCGGGATGCCGGCGGCCTGGGCGTGGTCCTCGATCAGGTGCATGATGCCGTGCAGGCAGCGGTGCACCGCGCCGCCGTGGTCGTTCACGTCGCAAAAATCCTGCCGCCCGGGGCGTTCCTGGTACTTGGCCACGTGCAGCGCGTGGGACACCAGCTCGTCGATGCCCTCGTTCTTGGCCGCCGAGATGGGCACCACCGGGATGCCCAGGGCGGACTCCATCTCGTTCACTCGCACGGCGCCGCCGTTTTCCCGCACCTCGTCCATCATGTTCAGCGCCAGCACCATGGGGATGTTGAGCTCCATCAGCTGCATGGTCAGGTAGAGGTTGCGCTCGATGTTGGTGGCGTCCACGATGTTGATGATGCCCCGGGGGTGCTCGTCCAAAAGAAAATCCCGGGTGACCAGTTCCTCGCTGGAATAGGGCGACATGGAATAAATGCCCGGCAGGTCGGTGACCAGGGTGCCCGCCCGGCCCCGGATGGGCCCGTCCTTGCGGTCCACGGTCACGCCGGGAAAGTTGCCCACGTGCTGGTTGGAGCCGGTCAGCTGGTTGAACAGGGTGGTCTTGCCGCAGTTCTGGTTGCCGGCCAAAGCAAAGCTCAGCACGGTGCCCTCGGGCAGGGGGTGTTCGTCGGCCTTGCTGTGGTACTTGCCGCTTTCGCCCAGGCCCGGGTGGGGGATGGCCCGCTTTCGCCCGGCGGCGGTGGCGGCGGTGGCGTCGCCCACATCCTGTATGTCGATCTTTTCGGCGTCGGCCAGGCGCAGGGTCAGCTCATAGCTGTTCACCCGCACTTCCACGGGGTCGCCCATGGGCGCGTACTTGACCATGGTCACCCGCGCGCCGGGGATCAGCCCCATGTCCAACAGGTGCTGGCGCAAAGCGCCCTCGCCCCCCACGGTGACGATGGTCCCGGCCTTGCCGATCGCAAGTTCTTTCAATGTCATTTCGTTCCGCCTTTCGGCGGCGCGCAGTGCCGCGCCGCTCCCGATTATTGTAGCACAACCGTCCCGCTGCCACAACCGCCTTGGGGGCAAAAGAACGGTCAAGAACGCCCCAAAGCCCGCCCCATGGCCCTGGGAACGGGATTTTGCATTGCGTTCGCGCCGCGGGTATGGTATAATGCTGGGTAATCTGGTCGTATACGGCCCAAGCGCCGGGACCCGAAAATCAAAACAGAAAGTAGAGTTGATCCTTCCCCCCATGGATGAGGACAGTTTGTTTACCCTGATCATGATCATCGCCCTGGTGGCGATGTCCGCCTTTTTCTCGGCGTCGGAGACCGCCTTCTCCTCCCTGAACCTGATCCGCCTGCGCTCGCGGGTGGACGCCGGGGACAAAAACGCCGCCCGCACCCTGGACCTGGCCGAAAAGTTCGACCGCCTGCTCAGCACGATCCTCATCGGCAACAACATCGTCAACATTGCGGCGGCCTCGCTGGGCACCGTGCTGTTTTCCACGCTGGTGGGGCCGGTGTACGGGCCCACGGTGTCCACGGTGGCGTTGACCGTCATCGTGCTGATCTTCGGCGAGATCACCCCCAAGGGCCTTGCCAAAGAAATGCCCGAGACCCTGGCCGTGGCCTTCTCGCCCATTTTGCGGGCGCTGGTGACGCTGTTCACCCCGCTGAACTTCCTGTTCGGCAAATGGAAGGACTTTCTGGCCCGGCGGTTCCATTCCGACGAGCGGGACACCGTCACCGAGGGCGAGCTGGTCACCATGGTCAGCGAAGCCGAAAAGGACGGCGAGATCACCGACCGGGAAAGCGAACTGATCCGCAGCGCCATCAGCTTTGACGACGTGGAGGTCGAGGACGTGCTGATCCCCCGGGTGGACGTGGTGGCCGTGGCCGACGACGCCGACCTGGAACAGGTGGCCGACCTGTTTGCCGAGAGCGGCTACTCCCGCCTGCCCGTGTACCACGAGACCATCGACAACATCATCGGCGTGGTGCACGAGAAGGACTACTTCGTGGCCGCCCGCCGGGGCGAGACCGAGCTGGAAAAGCTCATCGCCCCCGCGCTGTACACGACCCCGGGCAGCCGCATCTCCCAGCTTATGGGCACCATGCGGGAAAGCAAGCATCACATGGCCATCGTGGTGGACGAGTACGGCGGCACCGCCGGCATCGTCACGCTGGAGGACATTCTGGAAGAACTGGTGGGCGAGATCTGGGACGAACACGACGACGTCATCCAGGAGGTGCGCGCCCAGAGCAACGGCAGCTGGCTCATCGCCGGCGACGCCGGCGTGGACGACGTGGCCGAGGAGCTGGGCATCCGGGACAAGAGCAAGTCGGTGTCCATCAGCGGCCTCGTGCAGGAAAAGCTGGGCGACCTGCCCAAGGTGGGGGACCATTTCCGCTGGGGTGCCTACGAGGGCATCGTCACCCGCACCACCCACCGCCGCGTGCAGGAGATCCGCCTGACCCCCGCCGGACCCGACCCCGAAGAAGAGGATCTGTGATCCTTCGCAAAAGACAAAACGCCGCCCCCGGCAGCTTTTCGGCTGCCGGGGGCGGCGTTTTTGTCATGCGCCGGGGTCAGGCGGTCTGCGTCCCGCTTTCGGGGGCGGTTTCGCCAAAGTCCCCGGGGGGCTGGTCGGTCATGCCCTCGGGCAGGGTCCGTTCGCCCTCGTCGGGGCGCTGGCCCTTCTGGAAGGTTCCGTCTTCGGGCATGGCGCCGTCCTCGGGCATGGCGCCGTCGTCGGGGGGCGTCATGGCGTCGCCGCCCATGCCGCTGCGTCCGCCCATGCCGCTGCGTCCGCCCATGCCGCCCATGCCGCCGCTGCCGTAGATCAGGCCGTCCAGCGTCACGGTCTGGGTGCTGTCGCCCGCCGTGATCGTGTAGGTGCCGCCGTCCGCAAGACCCGGGCAGGACAGCACCACCGTGTTGTAGCTCTTGGCGGGCTGCCATTCCAGCAGCACCGTGCCGTCGGCGTCGGTCAGGGTCAGGGTCGTGCCTGCCTCCTGCTGGTCCACCGACACAAGGATGGACCCCTGGGTGGACCCGTCGCCGAAGTTCACTTCCATGCCGCCCGCGCCGCTGGCCGCGGCCAGGATGCCGCCCGTGATGCTGGCGCTGCCGTTGTAGTCCAGCGCGCCGTTGGCGGCGTCGGTGGGACCGCTGACATACACCTGGCCGCCGCTGACGGTCAGGTCTCCGTTGGAGTCCAGCCCGTCGCCCCCGGCGTTGACCCGGATGGTCCCGCCCGAAATGGCGATATAGGCGCCTTCCTCGGCGGCAAAGGCGTCCCGGCCGCCCATGGCGCCGCTGCCGTCGTTGCCGCCCGCGGCGTTGAGCCCGTCGTCCGAGGCGGTCACGTCGATCTCGCCGCCTGTGATGTCGATGCTCAGCCCTTCGATGCCCTCATAGCTTTCGGTCACGGTCAGCGTTCCGCCGCTGATGACCAGCGCCCCGTCGGCGTGCAGGCCGTCGTCCCCGGTGGCAATGGTGAAGCTGCCCCCCGTCACGCTCAGGTCGCCGTTGGTGTGCAAAGCGTCGTCGGCCGTGTCCAGGGTGTAGTCGCCGCCGGTCAGGGTCAGGGCCGTACCGGC
>DBRU01000074.1:17032-23663 GCA_002306375.1 Faecalibacterium sp. UBA1360 | reverse complement strand
CCTCGGCGATCAGCCAGGACGCGGCGCTGATGCCGTCGCCCTGGGCGTCGATGACAAAGTCGCCCCCGGCCAGGTAGACAAAGCCCAGCTCGGCGTCGTCGGCGTTTTTGGCGTGGATGCCGTCCTTGCCCGCGGTAAGGGCAAAATCGCCCCCGGCGATGCGCACGCTGTCCTTGCCGGACAAAGCGTGGGACGCCGCCGTGATCGTGTAGCTGCCGCTGGTCAGCACCAGATCGTCCTTGCCCACGATGCCGTGGCCCGCGGCTGCGGTGACGGTCAGGCTGCCGGCCCCGTTCAGCGTCAGGTCACTGCGGGAGAACACGGCCCCGTCGATGTTGGCTTCCTCGTTTTCGGCGTAGGTCCCGCCGTTGGCCAGGGTGTTTTGGGTGTCGGCGGCGGTGGTCACAAACACCTTGTCCGCCTCGGCCACATACAGGGCGGCGGAGTCGGAACAGGTGATGGACGCCCCGTTCAGGACGATCTGCACCTTGTCGGTATCGTCGGCCCGCACGATCAGGCAGCCGTCCTCCAACGTGCCCGTCACCACGTAGGTGCCCTCGTCGGTGATGGTCACACAGGACCCGCTGATCGTCACGGCGTCGGTGTCGGCCTCGGCGGTATCGCCCAGCAGCGTGATGTGCCCGGCGGTCTCGTCGTCATAGCCGATCTCCAGGTCCCGGACGGTGAACATCTCGCTCAGGTCCACCCCGGCGCTTTCGGCGACGGTGTCGGCGTCGGCGCTTTCGGCGGTGGCGCCCTGGCCGGTCTGGCCGCCGCAGGCTGTCAGCAGCAAGGCGGCGGCCAGCACCGGGGGCAAAAAGGTTCGAACCCCTTGCATGGCAAAGCCTCCTTACAGTTCGCCCATCGGCGTTTCCCGGTGCGTCAGGGCGATCTCCAGGTTGCCGTTGCGGCAGCGCAGTTCGTCGATCAGGTCCTTTTCAGCCCCCGCGCCCCGCAGCGTCAGGTCGTAGGTCAGGCGGAACAGGCTGCCCATGTTGGTGGTCTTGACCTGGGTCAGGTCGTACTGCGCGGCGTATCGGTCCAGAATCGGCTCAAACACGCCGGGAAAATCCAGATCCTCGGGGATCGTGATGTGCAGCGTGCGCTCGGGGCTGCCCCGGCGGGCCAACCCCGCGGCCAGACGGTTGTACAAAAGGCTGATACACGCCAGCAGCACCGCGAACAAGGCCGCGTAGGCCAGGTACCCCATGCCGCAGATCAGCCCCGCGGCCATGGCCAGGAACAGCGCGCCGATCTCCCGCGCCGTGCCGGGCACCGAGCGGAACCGTACCAGGCTGAACGCCCCGGCCACGGCCACGCCCGCGCCCACGTTGCCGTTGACCATCATGATGACCACGCACACCACGGCGGGCAGCAGGGCCAGGGTGGCGGCGAAGCCGGGTGTGCAGCGGGCGCTCAGGGCATAGAGCACGGCCACGGCCAGGCCGATGGCCAGCGCCGCCCCCACGCAAAGCAGAAACACCCCCGGCGCAATGACCGAGGTCATGTCGGTGTCAAACAAACCGCGAAACAATTGTTCCATCTTCAATACACTCCTTTTTGCAGGTCTGGAAAGTCGGCGCCGGGATCAGGCGTAGCGGCGCAGCCCCTGCCCGGCCATGCGGCGGTAGGCGGCCCCGTATTTGGAGAAGGTGCACCGCCCGATGCCCGCCGAACACAACAGGTGGGTCAACCACAAGGGCATACCGCCGCCGGTCTTGATCTCCAGCAGGGTATGGCCGGGGGCCAGCAGGGCCTCGCCGCCGGGCTCGGCCCCGAGGCTCAGGCCGTCGGTGCGGTACAGGATGTTCTCGTCCAGGGGGATGCGCAGGTCGCCGTCATCCAGGGGGGCGTAGGCTTCCCGCTCATAGGACAAAAACACCCGCGGGCGCAAGGTGGCGTAAAAATCCCGGAAGTACTCGATCTCCCGCGCGACCTGGCCGGGGGCGAAGTCCCGTTCGCCCCGCAGGCAGGCCATGGCCTCGTCCCGCTGTACCGGGATGCGCCGTTTGTACACCACCGAGCGGTACTTCTTTTTCAGCTCCACGAACACCGTGTCCCCGGCTCTGGCGGTGCGGTAGCTGCGCACGCGCAGCTTTTCCTTGTAGGCCGGGCGTTCCAGCGACCGGCGGATCAGCCGGTAGTCGGGGGTATCGTAGTACAAATTGCGGATGGCTGTGCGGCCGAACTCGTCCAGCGTCATGCGGGAATCCATGGCCGCCAGCAGCAGGCGCTTTTGTTCGGGGTCCAGCAGGTATTTCAGTTCGTAGCGTTCAAAGGTGGTTTGAATCTTCATGGCCGTCCTCCTTGTGATTACGCACTGATTGTATCCCGCCAATCTTAAACAGACTTAAAAAACCCGCAAAAACTTTGCGGAAGTTTTTGCGGGTCGGATGCAGCGTCTTGTTTGCGGTTTTGTCTGTCACACGGGCTGGGTCAGCCCGGCTTTTTGCCAAAGGAAGTCCCTGCACAGGGCGTTGAAGGCGGCAATGACCCGGCCCACGCCCACCATGGAGATCAGGGTCCCCAGCCCCACGCCCAGCAGGGGCGAGCCGAACGCCGTGCCCAGCAGCAGCGAGACGGCCACGCAGCCGAAGTCGAAGCAGTTCTTGCAAAAGCCCAGTTCCCGGCCGCTGAGCATCGAGATGGCGGCCACGATGCCGTCGCCGGGGTTGGGCACCAGGCGCATATCCACGGTCATGGCCGCGCCGATGCCGGTCAGCAGGATGGCCAGCGCCAGCAGCGCCAGGTCGGCGGGCAAAAAGCCGCTTTGGTAGGGGATGAGCGCGGCAAACAGGTTCATGAACCGGGTAAAGATCAGGCTGACGGCGATCTGCAGCAGGTCGGTCCATTGCCGGCGCTTGCCCTTGATGACCAGCTGGGCCGCCACCAGCACGCAGTAGGCGACGAGGGTCAGGTCCCCGAAGGACCACCCGGTCTTCTGGCTGATCGTAAAGGGCACCGACACGATGGCCGACGCCCCCAGCCCGGTCTTGGTGTTCAAGGTCAGGCCCATGGCCAGCACCAGCATCCCCAAAAGATAAAAGCCCCAGCGGGCGGCGGTTTTTTGCATGTGTTTTCTCTCTCCCGTACCGGGGCGCGGTGCGTCCTCTAATTGTAGTTTCCTTTATTAGTGTACGCGTTTGCCGCCGGGGCGTCAAGGTTTATTCGGGTACTTCCACTTGCAGCAGACCCTGCTCCACCAGGCCCAGCCAGTCCGCCACCCGGCAAATGATCTGGGCGTCCCCGGCGGACACCGGCCCCAGCACCGCCGTCCGGGCGCCGTTGTCGTAGACTTCCACCGCATACAGCCCCGCGCTGCGCAGGCCCAGCCAGTCGGCCAGCTTGCCGAAGATGGCCAGGTCCCCGTCGGACAAGGGCCCCGCCACCAGGATCTGCGCCGGGGCCGTGGGCAGCGCCGGGCGCTGCACGGGACCCTCGCCGGGGCCGTAGGTGTACACGGCGGCGGAGGCTGTGTTGAAATCCCCGTCCAGCCACACCAGCGGGTTGCGGCGCACCCCGTCCCAGATCACCTCAAAGTGCAGGTGGGGGCCGGTGCTGTTGCCCGTGTTGCCCGTATAGCCGATCAGCTGGCCCTCCCGCACGTTGTCGCCGGGGCGCACCAGCGCCTGGGACAGGTGGGCGTATCGGGTCTGCAAGGTCTTGCCCGCGTAATCGGCGTGGCGGATGCGCACCGCCGTGCCGTAGCTCTGGTTGCCGGTAAGGGTCTTGCCGTCCCAGGTCTGCACCCAGTCCACGGTTCCGTCCTCCGCCGCATACACCGGCGTGCCCACCGCCGCCCGCAGGTCGATGGCGTTGTGGGCGCTGCCGTCGTTGTAGTAGTTGCCGGCCGTCAGGGTGTGCTGGGCCAGCGGCCAGCTCAGCAGCACAGTGCCGTTTGTCAGTCTCATGGGCCTTCGCCTCCTTGGCCCAGCCTATGCCGGGGGCGGTCGTTTGGTGCCGGCCCGGCCCCAAAAAACCCCGGCGGGCCGTAAGGCCGCCGGGGTTGGCTTTCGTATCCGATGTTTTCAGGAAAGGGTCAGATCGCCGTCCTTGATCCAGCCGGCCTTGCGCAGGGGCCAGGCGATCAGCGGGGTCAGCACGGCGGGCAGCACCAGGCACACCAGCGCCAGGCCCAGCCAGTCGAAGCCGGACACCGCCGGGCGCAGGCCGGCGGCCGCGTCGGCCACCCAGCCCGTGTACACGCCGATGGGCCCCACCAGCCCGCAGGTGCCCATGCCGCTGGACACCGCCGGGCCGTTCTGCTGCAGGGCGAACACGCAGGTGGCGATGGGCCCCGTGAGGGCCGAAGCCACTGTGGGCGGGATCCACACCCGGGGGTTGCGCAGGATGTTGGGCATTTGCAGCATGCTGGTGCCCAGGCCCTGGCTCACCAGGCCGCCCACGCCGTTTTCCCGCCAGCTCATGACCGCAAAGCCCACCATCTGGGCGCAGCAGCCTGCCACCGCCGCGCCGCCGGCCAGGCCGGTCAGGCTCAGGGCCGCGCAGATGGCCGCCGAGGAGATGGGCAGCGTCAGCGCCACGCCCACCAGCACCGACACCAGGATACCCATCAGGAAGGGCTGCAGCTCGGTGGCCCACATGATGACGCCGCCCACGGCGCTGGCCGCCGCGCCGATGACCGGCGCGCACAGCACCGACAGCCCCACCCCGGCCAGGATGGTCACGGCCGGGGTCACGAGGATGTCTACCCTGGTCTCTTTGCTGACCAGCTTGCCCAGTTCGGCGGCCACAATGGCGATCAGGTACACGGCCAGAGGCCCGCCGGCCCCGCCCAGGGTGTTGGCCGCGCCGCCCACGGCGATCAGGCTGAACAGCACCAGCTGGGGCGCGTGCAGGGCGTAGCCGATGGACGCCGCCATGGCCGGGCCCGCCACCGCCGAGGCATAGCCCCCCGCGTCCACGAGAAAGGCGATGCCTGTCTGCTCGCCCAGGGTCTTGATGATCGTGCCGATGAGCAGGCTGGCGAACAGCCCCTGGGCCATGGCGCCCATGGCGTCGATGCCGTAGCGGTGGGCCGAGGGCAGCACGTCCTTGCGGCGGCAGAATTCTTTTATGTTTGCCACAAAAATTCCTCCTTCAATTTAGCCAAAACGTCCAAATGCAAGGGGTTGAAAGCATTGTAGCACGCGAAAAAACCGATTGCAAGACCCGGTTGCGAAAAACCCTGGGATGCGCTACAATAATACATGCACGGCGGGTCCGGCCCGCCGCAGACCATTGTAAGGAGCCAACACACAAGTATGGTCGATACTTTTACCACAACCATCACCCCCTATGGCCTGGAGCGCCGGGTCTTTGTGTATTTGCCCGACGACTGGCAGACGGCCGGCCGCCGCTGGCCGGTGGTGTATATGTTCGACGGCCACAACCTGTTCTTTGACGACACCGCCACCTACGGCACCTGCTGGGGATTGAAGGAATACTGTGACGAAGACCCGCGCTGCATCATTGTGGGCGTGGAGTGCAACCATGAAGGGGACAAGCGCCTGGAAGAATACTGCCCCTATGACAGCGACTGGTTCGGGGGCATCCGGGGCACCGGCCAGGACTACCTGCGCTGGCTGGTGGAGGAGCTCAAGCCCGAGGTGGACGCCGACCTGCCCACCCTGCCCGACCGGGCCCACACCTCCATCGCGGGCAGCAGCATGGGCGGGCTCATGAGCATCTACGCCGGCGTGCGCCACAACGACGTGTTCGGCCGGGCGGGGTGCCTGTCGCCCTCGGTGCGGGCCTGCCTGGGGCCGCTGCTGGCCGACATCAACGCCGCCCGCCTGGACCCCGACACCCGCTTTTACCTCAGCTGGGGCGAAAAAGAGGGCAAGGGCGCCCGGGGCCTGGCCCAGTACACGGCCAACGCCCTGGCTGTGACCCGGGCCTTGCAGCACGCCGGGGGCGTGGTTTGCCCCTATATGCAGCCCAACGGCGCCCACAGCGAGGCCAGCTGGGCCGAGCAGGTGCCCCTGTTCATGCCCTGGCTGCTGGACGAACGCCCGCCCCTTTTGTAAGGCGGCAGGTACCCGCCCTGCCGCCCGACCGTCTTGTTGAAAAAGGAGGTACCCCATGAGCAGCCGCGCCAAGCGCAAGCGGGCCGCCCGCCCCGCCGCCCCCCAAACCGGATCCGCCGCCCCCAAGACCCCCGCCGAGCCCCAGGTGCCCGCCGCCGCCCGGTGGATGGGGGCGCTGTGCTACCTGAACATCCTGATCCTGATCCCCGCGTGCAGTTCCTGGCGGCGGGACCCCTTTGTGCGGTTCCATCTGAACCAGGGCCTTGTGCTGCTGATGCTGCTGACCGTGTTCGGGGCCATGGCCTTTGTACCCTATTGCGGCGAAATGTCCATCAGTTTCAGCCTGCTCATCGAGGTGTTGTCCCTCATCGGGCTGGTGGGGGCGCTGCGCCGCCGCACCGATCCGCTGCCTGTGATCAAAAACGTCACCCGCAACTTTCATCCGTTCTGAACCCTGTCATACCCTTAAGGAGGGACCTGTCATGAGCAAAGCCGTGATCTTTTTCGCCCCCGGCCTCGAAGAGTGCGAGGGCCTTTTGTGCGTGGACATCCTGCGCCGCGCCGGCGTGGAGGTGACCATCGCCGCCGTGGGCGGGCAGACC